>DATHKA010000145.1:0-5368 GCA_035489615.1 Chryseolinea sp. | reverse complement strand
GGCGATCGTCGAAATTGTACGTCAGCCATTCCGTGTAAGGCCCGTCCTCCAGGTTGGTCGAGACACGCAAGGCGTCATCGGCTTCGTTGTAGAAATAGCTGCCCCACGATGCAGCGTTCTTACTGAAGATCCATTGTGACGGACCATCTTTTCCCAGAGCCAGGAATAGACCATAGGTACCCGCCTTCAGCGGTTTGCCCTCAACGATGACATCGTGTGAAAAAGTAATCGTCGTGTTCTCGTTGGCACCAGCGCGCCAGGGAGCCGCCTTGGCGGGGCCGAAGCCCTGATCGACAAAACCATAATGGACGAGTTCACCCCAGATGTGTCCCTTGCGATCTTCGCCATTCGATCCGTGAACATCAGGACTGCTGTAGGTGATCGTGGTCGAAACCAAACCGATCATTTGGGTGACCGACGCTTTTTGATTATCGCCACTAGGTGGTGTGGTGATTTGCGCCGGCACCGTGAGCGCTGCCGCCAGGAAGGTTGCAATAAGTAATGGAGTTTTCATAGATAAAGGATTAATGAGTACGGTTGAAATTCTTGAAAATGGGTTAGTGCGCAGGCGACCTGCTTTTGGTTATTAGAGACGTTACGCATTCAAAGATAAATCGTAGTGACGGTTACGCGCTGTCACCCGGCACGCGTGATTTTATTTTACATGGGACATTTTAACCGCAAAATGTAGAACGATCAATATAAAATGTAAAAGTTACGGCGATAGATGGTTAATATTTCAGAGACGTCAAACGTTTACAACCCCTTCGCGAGCGGAGGATGGAGCACGTTTAATGCGGCTGGTGTGAGGGCTATCGTAAAATGATCAGACAGTCCGGAGGGTTCGCCATCCACGTGGTAAGATACCGGTGAACTGGTGGTGATCTCGAGGGCTGCGGTTTCGATGATCTCGCTGTAGGGTGAATGACCGACTCTACCCGAGAAGAAATCGTAGATGAAATCCATTCTGTACAACGGGATCTTCTTGAGAAAATTCACATGCAGAAGACCGTCGCAGACAGAGGCTGATGGAGCAATGTAGGCGTTGTTGCCATACTGCGACGAGTTGGCAATGGCAATGATGAAAGCATTTCGTTGAAAGTGGGTATGGTTTGCCTGAACCTCCGCTGTGAACTCACGGAACGTGGTGAACTCCTGGACAGTGACCGATACGTACCCCAGCAAACCGCGCCCGCTTTTCACACCGAAAAGATTCGTGACGTGCCCGTCGAAACCAATACCCGATACGTTAAGGGATAATTTCCCATTGATGGTGAACACATCCATGGCCAGCACCACGCTGCTGAACAGGGCGCTCACCGCCTGCGCCGTATTCAACGGAATGCCTAGGTGTCGGGCAAGCCCGTTTCCGGAGCCCCGAGGTACAATGCCCATCGCAGTGGAAGTTCCAACCAATCCCTGGGCTACTTCATTGACGGTTCCGTCGCCACCCACGGCCACGACACAATCAACCCCTTGTCTCGAGCTCTTTGAGGCCAGCTCGGAGGCATGGCCTCTCGATTGCGTATAAAAGATGTCGAATGCGGCATGGTGAACACTGGCGTGCTGGCGGATGAGCTGTTCCAGCGGACTTCCCTGGCCGACCCCCGCGCGCGGGTTGACAATAAAAGCAAATTTCTTGTTGTCGGCTGGCGATAACATCACATCGTGGATCCGGGAATGGTTGGGTATAGATGGATGGCCTTTCAAGGGCAAGAATGCAAGGCGTTATTTTGTCATCTTATCCTGTATGTACTTGACGGCCTGCCCAAAGGTCTGGAGCTTTTCTGCGTCGTCGTCAGGAATGCGGATGTCGAAAGTTTGTTCAAACTCCATCACGATCTCAGCATAGTCCAACGAGTCGATGCCCAGATCCTTTACGAAATTTGCGTCCGGTGTGATTTCAGATTCTGCAATGCCTAACTTATCGGTAAGTATTCGCGTGACTTTTTCGGGTACGTCTTGCATAGCGCCGTTTACAGTTTTGCAAAGGTAAGCTAAAATTAGTAATTAGTAATTAGTAATGAAGGAGCCCTTTCGGGACTTGAGGTACTGGCAGGGCGCGGAGTAATTGCTTCAGAATCTCATAAAGAATTCCGTCCCCTTGCCAACGGTTGATTTAACAGTCAGCGTTCCCTGGTGCTGACGCATGATCTGGCGCGACAAACTCAGGCCAATGCCGGAGCCCGTCTTCTTCGTGGTGAAGAAGGGTATAAAGATTTTTTCCATGGCCTCCGGATCGATGCCGTTCCCATTGTCTTTAACTGAAATAACGGCGCGCGATTTCTCGTTGATGGATGCTTTTAATTCAATGGTCTTGCTCTCTTGATCTTCGAACGCCTGAATCGCGTTGCGCAGCAGGTTGATGAGTACTTGCTCGATCATATTTTTGTCGGCCGATACGGTGAGGTCTTCCGGATACACCGATGTCTTCAGGGTGATATTGCGATCCACCAGATCGCGCCGGTGCAGGATAGACAGTTCGTCGAACAGGCTGTGAATGTGTATCTGCACCGGCCGGGGTTTCGGGATGCTGGTGAGGCTTCTGAACTCCTTCACGAAATGTATGAGTCCGTCGCTGCGCTTGCTGATCGTTTGTAAGGAGAGATGGATGTCGCTGAGTTGATCCTGGGTGAGCGCGCTGCTGTCGCCGTTCTGAACATACGGTTTGAGCTCTTCTTCAACAATTCCCGCAAGGGATGAAATCGGTGTCACGGAATTCATGATCTCGTGGGTGAGCACGCGCACAAGATTCTGCCAGGCTTCCATTTCCTTTTCTTCGAGTTCGCTCTGAATATTCTGAATGGAGATGAGCTTTACGTTCTCGCCGCGAAGGGTAAGTTCGATCGCATAGATGGAAAGTTGGACAAACTCTTCGCCAATTCGGAGCCGCACCAATTCCCGCCCACCGGTTTTCAGTTTCTCCACAACGTTTACCAGCGTTTCGCTTACGGCCTTCAGGTCGTTGACATTTTCGGCGCGATTGATACGCAACAACTTGCGCGCAGCACTGTTGAAGATTTCGATGTTGCCATCTTCGCGAAAGACGATCAACCCGATCCCTACATGCATCACAATGTTCTTGAAGAAAAGAAATTCGGAGTCCTTTTCCCTGCGCGAGCTTCGGAGCTTCGTCATCGCTTCATTCATCTCCTGGTGGAGGCGCTTCACTGCGGGATCAGCGCTTTCGGTTTTGAAAGAGTAGGAAAGATCATCGAACTGAATGGAGTCGAGGAACGACGCCAGGTTCTCGTTCGATCGATCGAGGTATTCTATAAGCAGTTTAACCTGGTAGGCACTTACACCAAAAAACAGCAACGCATAGAACCAGTCTCCCCTCGAAAAAGCGAAAAAGGAGAAAAGAAAGATCGATGCCGCTAGGAATGCGATCCTTGGAAGGACAGGAGATCTCCAGTTAAAGTTAAAGTGCATATTTCTCCATACGACGGTAGAGTGAGGCACGTGTTAACCCCAGTTCGTCTGCCGCCTTCGAGATGTTACCGTTGTGCATTTGCAAAGCCTTGGCTATTGCTGCGCGCTCCACTTCGTCGAGATTCAAGGTGTTGTTCACCGGCCCCGATGTCAGCGATCGACTCAGCAGAAAATCGCTTTCCTGCAGGGACGAAGAGTCAGTCATGATCACGGCTCGTTCGATGGCGTGCTGCAACTCACGGATGTTCCCGGGCCACGCATAACGCTTTAGCCGGTCCATCGCGTCGGCAGCAATCGTGCCTACCTGCTTATGGTATTTTCGCGCATAGTAGCTCAGGTAGTGCTCAGCGAGCAATGGAATATCCTCCACACGTTCTGACAGGGGAGGAACTCTTATTTCCACCGTATTGATCCGGTACAGCAGGTCCTGGCGAAACGTACCCTCCTGAACCATCTTGTGCAGGGGCATGTTTGTGGCACATACCAACCGGATGTCGACGGGTAACGACTGGTTCGAGCCCACCCGCGTCACCATGCGCGACTGCAACGAGCTTAACAGTTTGCTTTGGAGGCTGAGGTTGAGGTTCCCGATTTCATCCAGGAATAACGTGCCGCCATTGGCCAGTTCAAAGCGACCCGGACGGTCTTCGCGCGCGTCGGTAAACGCGCCCTTCTTATGTCCGAAGAGTTCACTTTCGAATAGGGTATCCGTTATAGCACCCATATCAACCGCCACAAAGCTGTTGTCTTTGCGCAGCGATCGCTGATGGATCGCGCGGGCAATCAACTCTTTTCCCGTTCCGTTCTCGCCCAGGATCAATACGTTGGCCTCGGTACGCGCTACCTTGTCGATCAGCCCGAAGACTTCCCGGATGGTACCGCTTTGGCCGATGATCTCGCCGAAAGGCTTGCTGATCTGCTCTTCGAGCATCTCCTTGGCCTTCTTAAGTTTATCGACCTGGTTATACGATTGCTTCAATCGAATAGCAGTTGATATCGTGGCAATGAGCTTCTCGTTTTGCCAGGGTTTGAGGATGAAGTCCGTCGCACCTTGCTTCAGTGCGCGCACGGCCATCTCCACATCGCCGAAAGCAGTGATGAGAATCACAACCGCCGAGGGGTCGTGTTGCAGGATCTGTTCAAGCCAATAGAAGCCCTCTTTGCCGCTTGTGATATCCTTGCTGAAGTTCATGTCAAGCAGAATAACATCGTACGTATCGTTGTTCAGTAGAAAAGGAATCTTTTTGGGGTTCTTTTCGATGATCACGTGATGATTCTGTTTCTTGAGCAGCATTTTGGCCGCCAGTAGAACGTCTTCATCGTCGTCGATCATCAGGATTTTGCCGCCTTCCGAAGTCATTGTCTGATGATTGTCTGGATTAGGTGAATGATTGTTATCAGGGAATACTGTGCCAACCGCAAAAACGCCCTTTTTAGACGTTTTGCTGCACAATCTTGTCCCTAAGTGTACAAAGATGTTCAAAAGTGAACAGTTTTCCTTGCGCGTGGCGTTATCGCGGCGTTTCGAAAATATCTACCGTCCGGCCGTTCACCGAAAACACCCGGGTATCGGTAACCAGCGAAAAGGTCGCCTTCCGGGGAAGTTTCATGGTACGCGTCTCCGCATTGAAAAGATTGAAAAAGGACAGTTGCTGGTTGTTGTCGGCGTAATACAGATCCTCGCCGAGGAAGTTGAAATAAGCGATCGCACCTGTACCGATTGTGCGCAGTTCTTTGCCCATGGCACTGAACACCACAATACCACGGGAGGGGTGGAGCACAAACAGGAAGCCCTGGTATTCCCGCATGTAGCGGATAGCCGACACGGTACTGCCAAATGGTATTTCAGCGTCTACCCGAGACGTTGTGCTATTGATCTTCCGGATCACGTTGTCGGCGGCATCGGCGATCCAAACGTTGTGGTCTCCACTGGGAC
>DATHKA010000144.1:0-9875 GCA_035489615.1 Chryseolinea sp. | reverse complement strand
CGTGGTAAGGCCGTTGGCGATCGCCTTCAACAATTCCTGTTCGCTAAAGCTCAACACCACTGGCGGTACGGTATCCCAGCGATGCGCATTCGATTTGATCACATTCAATATCCGTTCGGAAAAGTAACTGCCCGCTTCCATCGTTTTTTGGATCGTTTTAACCAGCTCTTTATAGCCATCCGGCTTGTATACAATTCCGTGGACGCCCGCCTGCAGAAGATTCATGATCAGTTCCGACCCCTCCAGACCGGTGAGGATAATTACCTTCGGAACCTTCTCCCTGCGCTTTAGCATGCCCAACAATTCAAGGCCGTTGGTTGTTACCAGTCGATAATCCAGGAGGACAAAGTCAACATCCTTTGCCACACACTGTTCGAATGTCGGCCGGTCGAACGCCTCATATACCGCCTTCACGAAATTCTCCCGTTCAAGGAGCGCGCGAAGTCCCTCCCGAAGTACCGTCTCATCTTCGACAAGAAGAAAGCTGAATTTTTGCATGGCTTGTTGGGTTAAGACAGTATCTAAGATACTGTGGACAACTCACAGTTCTACTGACCGGACCGTACGGAAATCCTGATAAAATAACCACTGAACCCAACCTGAATATTTTCCTAACGCGGGAACTCCCAGCGATATCCATCACGCCTTAGCTAACGGTAGAACCGGGTTTAACGTCCGAGACGGAGCGAACCAGAACGAGTTTGCCGCCGGCATCTTCCGCCATCAGGATCATTCCCTGCGACTCCATTCCCATCATTTTACGGGGGGCAAGGTTTGCGACGAACATGACCTGTCTGTTGAGAATTTCCTCAGGCCCATAGTGCTGCGCGATGCCACTGAGGATCGTGCGCTTGTCTAGTCCGCTTTCAATCGTGAGTTTCAAAAGTTTGTTGGACTTTGGCATCTTCTCTGCCGCAATCACAGTTCCGATGCGCAAGTCAAGCTTGGAAAAATCGTCGTAGGTAATCTCCGGCTTCAACGGTGTAACCGGCTGCGCAGCCAGTTCGATGTCTGACTGCTTCTTCTTCAGTTTCAGCAACTGCCGCTCAATTGTTTCATCTTCCAACTTTTCAAAAAGCAACGAAGGTGCGCCCAACACATGTCCAACATCCAGGAGATCGCTTCCTGCCTTTTTCCATTTCCGCGTCGTTACATTCAACATAGTATTGATCTTCGCAGCCGTAAAAGGGAGAAACGGTTCCACGACGACGCCCAAATTAGCCACTATTTGCAGCGCAATATTCAGAATAGTCCGAACCCGATCCGGATCGGTCTTGTAAACTTTCCATGGTTCCGTCTCCGCGAGATATTTATTACCCAGCCGTGCCACATCCATTAAACCGGCGCCTGCCTCACGAAAACGAAATTGCTCAATTGAGTTGGCAATCGTGCCCGGCAGCAACGACAGGTCGCGCAGCACTTGTTCGTCGACAGGCTGCAGGGCCGTACGCGCCGGCACTTTGTTGTCAAAGTATTTCTGAGTCAGTACGAGGGCACGGTTCACGAAGTTGCCCAGGATCGCGACAAGTTCATTATTGTTCTTCGCCTGAAAGTCCTTCCAGGTAAACTCGCTGTCTTTCGTCTCGGGCAGGTTCACAAGCAACGCATATCGTAACACATCGGGCTTATCCGGGAAATCCTCCAGGTACTCGTGCATCTCTATAGACCAACCACGGCTGGTAGACATCTTGTCCCCTTCCAGGTTCATGAATTCATTGGCCGGAACATTGTCCGGCAACACGTATTGGCTATGCGCATGAAGCATTGCCGGAAATATGATGCAATGAAAGACAATGTTATCTTTCCCCACAAAGTGAATCAGTCGCGTTCCTTCATCCTGCCAATACTTCTTCCAATCATCTTTGGTCACTTTTCCAAAATCACGTTGGGGCTGTGAGTACTGCTTTACGCCAGTGCTTAATTCATCAAACAACGCACGGGTCGCTGAAATGTATCCGATAGGTGCGTCAAACCAGACGTACAAGACCTTGCCCTCGGCATCGGGCAGAGGTACTTTAATTCCCCAGTCCAGGTCGCGGGTCATCGCACGCGGCTGTAGGCCCGCATCGATCCATGATTTGCATTGACCGTATACATTGACTTTCCAATCGTGGGCATGTCCCTTGAGAATCCACTCCCGCAGCCAATCCTCATATTGCTGCAAAGGAAGGTACCAATGCTTCGTTTCCTTAAGTATGGGTGAATTGCCTGACAAGGTAGAGCGTGGGTTAATCAGCTCTCTCGGGCTCAAAGTGCTTCCACACCTTTCACATTGGTCACCGTACGCATTCGGATTGCTGCAATTTGGACAAGTCCCGATGATGTAGCGATCAGCGAGAAACACGCCGGCCTCTTCATCGTAATATTGTTCGGAGACTTCCTCCGTCAGAAGTCCCTTGTTATACATATTCAGGAAGAACTCCTGAGAAGTCTCATGATGAATCCTTTCACTGGTTCGGTGATAGACATCAAACGCAATGCCCAGTGCGCGGAAGCAGTCGCGAATCTGCGCGTGATACTTGTCGATGATCGCCTGTGGCGTCGTGTTTTCCTTCAGCGCCTGATTCGGAATAGCAGTCCCGTGTTCATCACTGCCACAGACAAAAACCACGTCCCGTTCCATGGATCGCAGGTAACGGACATACACATCTGAAGGTATGTAGGCGCCGGCAAGATGCCCAATATGCTTGGGACCGTTGGCATAAGGAAGGGCAGCAGTAATGGTGTAGCGTTTATATTCTTTCATAGACTGTCAGCAAAAATGCGATCAGGACCGCAAATATGATAATTGCCGCGCAGCTAAAAAAATTCCAAAAATGGACAAAATTTGGTAAAAATAGCGCCAGCAGGCTATCCCAATCGGCGCTCTAGACGTTCCATTTCCGCGAATGGCGTTCGGGGGAAAAGCACATAAAACTCCGTGTGGCCTTCCGGAGTAGTCAATAATCCAACGCGCCCACCGATCTTCTCAGTGGCAGTCTTGGTAATATACAATCCAATTCCACCTGTCTCCGATCGTTCCGACGCACGCGAGAACATCTGAAATAGCTTTCCCGGACTCGCTTCGCTAATCCCGATGCCATTATCCACCACCCTTACCTTAGCGCCTCCGTTGTCAAGGCTTGAGACACTAACGTTGATGAATGAATTGACACGATCAGAATCGTTGTAAAATTTAATAGCATTGTCAATAAGGTTTTCAAGGACAATGCGCACAAGTTCCCGATCCGATTCGATATCAATGTTATTGTCTATTTGGATATTAACCGTGAGATCAGGCGGTAGGCCCTTCTTCTTCTCCAGGAGCATCACATCATTTACAATCGATTTAAAATCAACCGATTTAACAGTCAGCTTGGAATTATTGATTTGGTTGATGATAACCAACCGGGTAAGAATCGAATTCAAACGTTCAGCCGTGGCGTCAAGCTTACGCAGATACTCCAAGGCAATCGGATCTTTCACATCCATAAGAGCCACGTTGCACATGCCTTTAAGACTAGCCAACGGACCACGGATGTCGTGCGACGTCTTATAGATAAAATTATCAAGTTCATCGTTCACTTGCTTTAATGACGTATTGACGCGTGCTAGGTCAATAGTCTTTCTGTCGACTTCGATATCCAGCTCCCTGTTCTTGTATTCCAGTTCTTTATTTTGTCTCTGAATAACTTCCTTGGCTTCAGACAATTTCGCATTTACTCTCTTAATATTTCGATTACCAAACTGTACTACTAAAAACAACAAGCCTGTCAGCATGGCAATCACCGTTACGGCAACGTTAAAGTCCCGGGCCTGCTTGATCACAACCTCATTTGACGCGATCGTCGCTATATTTTCACGCTCCTCGTAGTTTGCTTGAATTTTACCAATGCTTGTAACGAGCTCTCGTCCTATTAGGCTATCTGACAATTCAATCAACTTATTCTGAAACTCAGAAGCCTTCTCAAATTCACGCGTAGTGTTGTACAACGCAGCCAAATGTTTGTATGATTCAATCATTATCTGATTGTAGCCCCCAATGGCAGCGATGGAATCGGCGGCAACTAACGTCGAGATCGCCTTTGCGTATTTTTTTGTCTCATAGTATAGTGCTCCCAAGTAGACTAAATTTTCACCCTGCCACCGAGTATCATTGTCACGACGTGCGATCTCCAACGACTTTGACAAGTGGCCTTCTGCAGTCGACCAATCTCGTAACCAATAAGAGGCTTCACCAAGTCCATATTCACCCATCATGGTGATTTCACTCGAACAGTGATCACCGCAAAAGGCCAGGCCTTTCAGAGTAAATTCCTTGGCTTCAGAAAATTTGTGAAGGTGCAAATAACACAATCCAATATTTAGGTAGATCATGTCAAGATCAGCCAAATAATTAGCTTCCAATTTCAGTGCAACGCAATCATTATAATACTTTAAGGCGCTTTCATAGTTGTGCAACTTAAAATATACCAATCCAATATTATTGAGAGTCACACTAATCTCTTCCTTAATTCCGTCAGCTTCTCGCAATATCAACGATTGAAAATTGTATTCGAGGGCCTTGTCATAGACTGCTTGATATGTATATGCCAGCGCTAATCCATTGAGAATCTTTTTCTGTTCGTCGATTATGTTATTTCTTCTGGAAATAGGTAGTACTTGTGTTAGGATCTCAATCGACTCATGAGGTTTATCAAGTCGTCTCAGTGATTGCCCCAGAATTCTACCAGCCTTAACAATTTTAACCGAATCCCCAAATTGCCAGGCGTATTTAAGTCCTTCGGCAGAATACTTACAAGCTAGCGAATCCTCCACTCCTATGAGATGCCATGATAGCTCAATGTTAGCGGCCATAATAGTTTTTAGATCGCGACTCGTCTCAAGAAGACTTAAAAGCGAATCAATCTTCGATTGATCCTGCGCTTGAACATGAGCACTGAATAGTAACACGGCAATGAAGCTCAATGCTTTTACCGCTTTAAGAAAATATGTTACACAAGTGATTTTCAAAATTCTCTTAAACAATATAATCAACATGTATGTCCGTACTTCGTATCATCAAACTAAAACAAAACACAACCTAAAACTCACCCACTATGAAAAAAGTAATCTACATGGTTCTCCTTGCTTTCGCGACATCTTTGGCATTCACTGCATGCACAGAAGAGGAAGTTGCTCCTAGCACTGTCATGAATGGCGGTGGTGGTGGTCTTGATCCAAAATAGACTTCAACCTTTCAATTTTACTAGTACCCCATTAACATAAGACAATTATGAAAAAGCTAATAACGATCGTACTTTTCTGCCTTGCTACATCTCTTGCATTCACTTCTTGCACCGAAGAAGAGGTAACACCTAAGTCCTACAATGGCGGAGGAGCAGGAATAGACCCCAAGCCATAAAAATCACCCTCCAACCTCAACTCAACTTCTATGAAAACTAAGATAACACTCTTGATCGCTGCCGTAGCTGTCGTAACGCTTTCTTTTACTTTTGCCACAACGGCACGGGTAGACAAGAAACAGGTAACGGTCGCTAAGATCGAGGATCAATCTGCTCCAGCCGGAGGATTCGCGCTGGAAGAGAAGTAGATCCGGAATCCAGAAGATATCAAATACCCCCGGAAAACAGGGGGTGGGTCACAACCCTACCCCTATGCCGCGTAGCCGTTGTTCCCGCCGTAAAAGGTGTCGGAACAACGATGCACCGGTATCCGAACTTCAAATCCCGGTCGTGCGCGGTACGATCATTAACTATCACTGCAGACTTTGGCCAACTAATAAATAGACAATTCAAAGGTCTCAAAGTGCCCTGAAACTTTATTGCCAAAGAGCACGACAATCTAATGTGAATAAAAAAAGGGACGATTCGCCCCCTTCTTCCCTGGTTACTTTTACCAGACCTTTCAATACAGACCTAACGGAGGGGGTAACGATCAGATGCCCGAACTTATGGTGTCAACTTAGCGATCGTAACCTCCACTCGACGGGCGATTATGTCTGTAATAGTTGTCTGACATTGACACGTTTCTGTTCATTTTTTTCAAAAACCCGGCGAAATCTTACATCATAAAACCCGCTAAATCACGGGTTAGCTACCGGTTCCTTAAACGCCTGACGCGCTCTTAGCTGCAATACCTGGAACATCTCCTGGTCACGGATATACCCCGGATTCGGGGTGGTCAACAGCTTGTCGCCAGCAAAAATACTGTTCGCGCCGGCCATGAAGCAGAGCGCCTGTTCCTCCAGATTCATCCGCACACGGCCGGCCGACAACCGCACCATGGCCCGTGGCATGATGATCCGTGCCGTCGCGATCATGCGCACCATATCCCACACGGACACCCTCGGCTGATCCTCCAACGGCGTCCCCTCTACCGGCACCAGTGCATTCACGGGGACCGATTCCGGATGCTCGGGCAACGTCGCCAGGACGTGCAACATTCCTATGCGATCGTCTATCTTCTCTCCCATTCCTATGATACCGCCCGAACACACGCTGATCTTTGCCCCGCGCACGTTGTCCAGCGTATCCAGACGATCGTCGTATGTACGCGTCGTAATGATGTCGTTGTAAAACTCAGCACTCGTATCAAGATTGTGATTGTAGGCGTACAGTCCCGCGTCTTTTAACTTCTGCGCCTGTTGTGAGGTAAGCATACCCAGGGTGCAACACACTTCCATGCCCATCGCACTCACGCCTTTCACCATGGAGATCACTTTATCGAAGTCGCGGTTATCGCGCACCTCGCGCCACGCAGCGCCCATACAGAAGCGCGTGCTGCCCGACTCCTTAGCGTCCGCTGCATGCTGCAATACTTCGTCCACCTCCATCAGCCTCTCTACCTTTACGTTCGTGTGATAACGGGCCGCCTGGGGACAATACGCGCAATCTTCCGGACAGCCTCCAGTCTTCACCGATAACAGGGTGCACACCTGCACCTCACCCGCTTCGTGATACTGACGGTGAACGGTGGCCGCTTCGTAAATGAGTTCGAGCACGGGCCGGTTAAAGATCGACGCGATCTCCTCGCGTGTCCAGTCGTTTCTGATGTCGTTCATGATATGAGTTTTCAACCTGATTTCATTTTATCCATAGCCTATTCGGCAACCTGCGGCCATGCGCACTAACCGTCCGCCGTGTACCAGACACACCTGTCTGCGTTGATTTTCGATTTTTCCGTAGCTAATGAATTCGCAACGTATAGGGCATACGCGCCTGTGTTCCCTGGTAGGACTTCACATCCTTCAGCTGATTGTACAGATAATAGTACCCGCCCAATTGCTCACGAATGACACTCTCTTCATTGTCTTCCTCGATTTGCGTTACAATCTGTTCAAAAAAAGACGGCGTGTAGCGTGGATAAAAGCGCACCTTGTAGTCGTCTTTCAGATCGGCCGCGGCAGCCGCCACCTTTACCGCATCCTCGAACGTACCGATGATATCCACAAGACCGCGTTCCTTCGCCTGCAACCCACTCCATACACGCCCTGACGCGACCGCCTTGATAGCCTCCTGTGTCGTGTTTCTTCCTTCCGCAGCCTTCTTCGTGAACGTGTCGTACACGTCTTCTGTGCGCTGCTGCCAGATGCTGCGCTCCACCTCTGTCAACGGCCGACTGATGGTGATCAACTCACCTATCTCACCGGTCTTCAACTCTTCGCTCGTAATGCCCAGCTTGTTGCCCAGGAAACCACTCGCATCGTACAACACGCTGAAGACGCCTATCGAACCGGTTATCGTATGCGGCTGCGCTACAATGGTATCACACGCCATCGCCATGTAATAACCGCCGGATGCCGCGTAGTCTGCCATCGATGCAATAACAGGCTTTGACTGTGAAGTAAGCATGATCTCTCTCCACATCGCATCTGATGCGAGCGAACTGCCCCCAGGCGAGTTGATGCGGATCACCACCGCCTTCACATCTTCGTCTTCGCGCACCTTACGCAATTCTTTCGTGAAAGTCTCTGACGCAATCACACCCTGCGACGCATCAGCCTTGCCTGATACGATCGTTCCTTCGGCAACGATCACAGCCACTTCATTCTTCGATGTGCCCGTAGCCGTTACGGTCTTCTTGTACGTAGTGTACTTCACCAACGAAAGCTTGTCGACACCTGCACGCTTCTTCACAATCTCTTCAACCTGGTCGGCATACGCCAGTGAATCAATGAGCCCGAGCTCCTTCGCCTGCGCAGGATTGTGAACCAGCATCTTATCTGATATTTCTTTGACCCGCTCAACAGGAAGCTTTCGTGCAGCAGCCACACCCGCGATGACCTGGTCGTTAATCGACTCAATCAGCTCCGTGAGCTGCAAACGGTTCTGCTCACTCATCTTCTCCAGTATAAAAGGTTCGACGGCACTCTTGAACTCGCCAACGCGGAATATCTCGGGCTTGATTTCAAGCTTGTCGAACAAGCGTTTGAAGAACGTAACATCAATAGCCAGTCCGTTAAACTCTACATCGCCTTCAGGGTGCAAATAAATCTTGTCGGCCACCGACGCGAGGTAATACGCCTGCTCGGTCATGCCTTCACTGAATACAATCACCCATTTCCCGCCTGAACGGAAATCCTCCAGGGACTTGCGTATCTCCTCTATCGCCGCATAGCCGGCCTGAGGCGCGGACACATTCAGATAAATTC
This sequence comes from Chryseolinea sp., assembly GCA_035489615.1. Classification (GTDB taxonomy): domain Bacteria; phylum Bacteroidota; class Bacteroidia; order Cytophagales; family Cyclobacteriaceae; genus Chryseolinea. Next base: position 1,243 of record DATHKA010000144.1, on the reverse strand, counting down.
CCTTGATTTTAGCGTCGTCCTTCGCCTTCGAAATCGCCAGGCGCAGTTGCGCGAGTCCTACAGGCCGCGGCGTATTGCCACCGAAAAACGGCACGCCGGCAAATGGGTCCTCGCGTTCGGTCTCTACAATGGGTACATCGAGATCAAGGTGCAGCACGGAATTATCGCCGACTAATACTTCATCACCACCCGACATCGAAATGATCCAGATCAAACCGAAGATCACCACGACCATCGCCACGATCGAACCAAGGCAGGAGGCGAAAAAACTCTTGAAAAAATTCATAGAATACTTCTTTAGATTTCAAAAGTACACAATACTCATTCGAATAAAAAAGTATGTTTGTAGTGCCATGATCAACCAATCGGTCTACCTCCTCATCGGCTCCAACCTGGGTGACCGGCACAAGCACCTGAGCGACGCGCTGTGGGCTATAGAGACCAGAGCCGGTGTGATACGAGGTCGGTCGTCAGTATACGAAACCGCTGCGTGGGGCAAGACCAATCAACCTTCATTCTTCAACCAGGCTGTTCGCATCACCACCTTTCTCAACCCTGACGAATTGCTGACGCAGTTGCAGTTAATAGAGAAGTCCATGGGCCGGGAGCGAAAAGAAAAGTGGGGCGAGCGTGTCGTCGACATTGACATCCTTTTCTATGGCGATCAAATCGTGGACACGCCAGACTTAAAGATCCCGCATCCTGAACTGCAGAACCGCCGGTTTGCCCTCGTGCCCATGTCGGAGATTGCCGACGATCTCATTCATCCAAAGCTGTACCAAACGATTCACGAGTTATTGAAGAACTGCCAAGACTCGCTCGCCGTCAAAAAAGTCTAAGGCAATCCGACGACAGGCCACGCTGCGGCTTTTCAATATTGCCTTTCAATCAACCAATCAACAGATCAACAAATATCTAGAGACTCATCGCCTCCACATCGGGTGCGATCTTCTTGATCAGTCCCTGCAATACCTTGCCTGGCCCACATTCGACAAACGTTGTGGCCTTTCCGATCTTCACCATATTCTGTACCGACTGCGTCCAGCGTACGGGGCTGGTTAACTGTGCCATGAGATTCTCTTTAATGATGGATATGTCCGTAGCCGGCAATGCATTTACGTTTTGGTATATCGGACAGACCGGCGATGTGAATGCCGTTGAAGCGATGGCATCGGCAAGTTCTTTGCGAGCGGGTTCCATGAGCGGTGAATGAAACGCACCCCCTACCTGCAAAGGCAACGCT
>DATHKA010000143.1:0-4684 GCA_035489615.1 Chryseolinea sp. | reverse complement strand
GCTGTAGGCACAAAGAAACCGTAGTCCTTCATTTTTACGAAGACCGTGCTCTTGTCGGGCATTTCCAGGGCGAGCCAGCATCCCATCTTGGGGCATACGTCCGTCACCGTTCCCTGTACTTTTACGGCTTGCGGCTGGTCGTTCTTGAGCAACTGCGGAAGTTCCGCCACCGGGATGGCACCAGTCGCTTTCACTTCATCGCCATAAGTCGTTCCAGGCGTAGCGGGCACATCGGGTGGCTGCGCCAGTCCAAGGGTTGCTATCAAAAGGGCAGCGAATGAGAGGATGAGTTTCATAGCGGTAGTGATTGAAGTTGCCGAAGTACTAACAAAAATAGGAACATTTGCCGATTTGTTGATGGGGTGTTCGGGAGTTTTCAAATCACGTGGCAGGGATTAAACCGTTGCCAGACTTCCGCGCGCAGACGGGGATAGGCTTGCATCCTGATCGCTTTCGAGGGAACACCGTTCGCCTGCGGACGACACGGCAAGAAGAAGGTTACCTGGAATGGCCAGTTTTTCTCATGCGTCGCGGGTTGGCACGCGGCGAAGGCTTTTGGCACGGTTCTTATTCCTACATTTAGGAAATAAGTAGTGATGAAAAAATACCAACTCGGCGAATTCGAAGAGATTGTTATACTAACTGTAGCGGTGCTCTATAAGGAGGCTTATGGCGTGTCGATCAAAAACGAGATCGAAACCCGGTTGTCGCGCAGGGTGAGTATGGGAGCCATGCACACGGCGCTGGTTCGATTGGAGAAAAAGGGTTACATCGTCTCTGTGGATGGCGAAGCGACCGAAGAACGAATGGGAAGGCCACGTAAATACTATCATATCACGGCGTTGGGAAAGAAGGCGATGGAATACGCGAAGGAAACCAGGGATGAACTGTGGGGTGCAATTCCAAAGATGGCCTTAAAGCTGAAGATAACAGGATAGGCAGATTTCAGGATGATTCAGGTTCGATGATAAGATCAGGTCCGCCGCGGCTGATACTCCGCATTTTCAGGTGGTACTGCCACCCCATGCTAGCCGATCATATCGAGGGTGATCTGATCGAGGTGCATCAGGCATGGATGCGGTCGCACGGGCGGTGGATGGCGAACATCCGTCTAGCGGCAGAGTTGGTCCTGTTATTCCGCCCCGGAATTATCCGGCCCTGGCAATCACCCCGGTTTGTAACTACTTACAGTATGTATAAGAGCTTTGTCATTGTCGCCTGGAGAAACTTCCTGAAGACCAAAGGCTACTCCAGTATTAATATTTTCGGTCTGGCCATCGCGCTCACGGCCTGTATGCTCATTTTATTGTATGTACGCCATGAGCTGAGCTACGATCGCTTCAACGAACATGCCGATCGCATTTATCAGGTAAACAATGAGATCAAGTTTGGCGACAATCACATCGATGTCGCCTGTGCAGCGCCCGCATTTGGAGCGAGCGCCAAGCAAGAGATTCCACAAGTTGAACAAACTACGAGGCTCAGGTGGTTTGGGAGCCTGTTGATTAAGAAAGACAATGAGCTTGTTCGCCAAAACGATGTGGCATATGCAGACTCTACGCTCTTTGATGTTTTTACTATACCATTCATATCAGGTAACCCAAAGAAGGCGCTTAGTGAGCCGAATTCGATTGTGCTTACCGAGTCCATTGCCCGCAAGTTTTTTGGAACAACCGCGGTACTGGGAAAACATCTGATGGTGGAAAACAACAAGGTACGCACCATTACCGGTGTCGTTCAGGACATCCCATCTAACTGCCATTTTCGATTTCAATGTTTTGTACCCATGGTCGAAGATGAGCGAGCGAACAATAACGACTGGAGTGGAGGACAGAACTACCACACCTATTTGTTGCTAAGAACAGATGCCGATCTGTCATTAGTTGAACGTGAATTGAATGTGATGATGAATAAACATTTAGGTCCCGAACTGAAAATGCTCATCAACAAAACCATAGAAGAGTTCGAGGCGCAGGGCGATTATTTCCGGGCGACACTGACTAACCTCCCCGATATCCATCTGCACTCCAATCGCATGGGCGAGCTATATGGGTCCGGAAAGGTTGAATATGTCTATATGTTTTCGGCGATCGCTGTTTTCATCATGATTATTGCCATCATAAATTTCATGAATCTTTCCACGGCGCGTTCTGCAAACCGTGCGCGCGAGGTCGGGGTCAGAAAAGTTCTGGGATCTCTGAAGACCAGCCTGGTTCAACAGTTCATTCTCGAATCAATACTGACCAGTACACTCTCGATGATCATCGCGATCGGAATGACGACCATGATCTTGCCGCAATTTAACGACCTCACCGGTAAGTCATTTGACACAGCGGTTTTATATGCACCCGCCACGATCGGCTCTCTAATTGTCATGATATTGATCGTAGGCCTGCTGGCGGGCAGCTACCCGGCATTTTATTTGTCCGCCTTTCAACCGGCCACAGTATTGAAGGGTAGCAAAGGAGGTTCCAGGCGTTCTTTCGTCCGAAATACGCTGGTGGTCTTACAGTTCGCAGCATCCGTTACCCTGATTGCGTTCACGATCGTTACCTATTTGCAGATGGATTATATCCGCCATCGCGATCTCGGATTTGACCGTGAACAAGTGCTGATCATCAACAATATTTCGCAAGTTGAGAATCGCGTAGAATCGCTGAAGAATTCGCTGCTGGCTATTCAGGGGGTGGACCAGGCGACTGTTTCCGGATTCCTGCCGGTTAATTACATGCGTTCAAACAACACGTTCTTTAAGTCGCCCACGTTGGATATTGCTGGTGCGATCAGCATGCAGGCCTGGACGGTCGACGATCAATACGTTCCGACCATGAGCATGAGCATCCTTGAGGGACGGAATTTCTCGGAGCATATCATTTCCGACAGCACGGCCATTGTACTCAATGAAAGTGCCGCCCGTTTCCTGGGTGGCAAGGATATCATTGGCATGAAGCTTTTCGTAACTAACGACCTTCAGGGTAATGTTACCGCCGTTCGCGTGATAGGAATAGTAAAGGACTTTCATTTCAGCACATTACGGGAACAGGTGGGCCCACTGGCCCTGGTGTACCGCAAAAGCGGAATTAGTATGGCCCTGAAGTTGAATACCGACGACGTTCCCTCGCTGATGGACAAGGTTGCGCGCTCCTGGAAGACACTGATGCCCGAGGCGCCATTCGAGTACAGTTTCATGGATGAAGACTTCGACCGCCTGTACACCGGCGAGCGCCAGGCGGGCACGTTGTTCACCATTTTTTCTTCGTTGTCAATCTTTATTTCCTGCCTTGGACTCTTTGGGTTGGCAGCTTTCATGGCAGAACAGCGTTCGAAAGAGATTGGCATACGCAAGGTGTTGGGGGCTTCAGTATACGGTATCACGTCTCTGCTGTCGCGCGATTTCCTGCGACTGGTACTTTTGGCAGTTGTGTTAGCCACTCCGTTGGCGTGGCTGCTGATCGGAAAGTGGCTGGAAGGATTTGCTTACCGGGTCGATATCGTGTGGTGGATATTTCCACTGGCGGGTATGCTTGCCGTTGTGATCGCCTGCCTTACCGTAACCTATCAATCCATTCGCGCGGCCGTCACCAACCCGGTAAACAGTTTACGCACGGAATAGGCCCGCACAGATCACCAACTACCCGATCGGACTTGGAGACCTTGCAGACAGTTTGCCGTTGAGAATTGTCCGGAGACGCGCTGTCATCGCTCTTGCGAGGCATGCCATGAGAGGAAACTGGCTGTTACGAGTGGCGCGCACAGGCACACGACCTGTTACACGGACCAAAGTCATCGGCAATAGCGTGTCCGCGTTGGAAGGATGGACAACGGTTTTCGTCTGTGAATATGGGGCGATCGTCTATTATCCGGCTTCGGTGGTAACAATGCTCATAACTTTGGCGTTATGAATAATGTTAATTAATTCGACTAACAGGAAGCTCATGGAATTTGTGGAGGTGTATGTGCCGACGGCAAAGGTGCGAATGGTAAGGACGAAGGGAGCACGCATTATGCGAATCCTCAGAAAGGACTACGAACCTATCGCCGAGATGATTACTTCAGCGCTGGGAAGACACAAAGAGTTGTCTCTTCATCGCCTGATCGATCTGGGTGTTAGACGATTCCCCGAGCGCCAGAGCGGCCACCTTACGTGGCTGATCATCCAGGTCAAGAACGACATGGAATTCAGGGAGCTCATTGATGTATTCATCGACGAGTCGAGAAATCAGTACATCAAGCTGAAAAATTCTGCATAAACTTCATTCGATTCCCGGTAGCCGACTCCCGTCGCCCTCTGATTACAGTCTTGGCGTGGTTGGTGGAAATAAAACGGGGTGAGGGTTTTTTGAGCTACTGGCCACACGTTGATTTTTAGATGATGCGCCTTGAATGTAGTGATGAAAGCGCTGCTCGTTGTAGGATGGTTAAAGGCGGAGTCATAGGAGCACTGCGGCGCGACGGACAATGCTTCGACGCTACGCGTCTGGGGATGATGCGTGCGTATTTGGAAGGGCTGATGTAGGAAGGGGCGTGGAGACTTGAAGGTTTTGAAATCCAACACACGCGGAGGCTCGCGGATTGTGCTATGAAGTTCTTTTAGAGATGATGAAAAAAAAATGGCTCATCAGTGACATCTTATCAGGAGGGTCACTAAACCACCCTACGGTGCTGACATCGTAAGAAGTTGGTA
>DATHKA010000142.1:0-3430 GCA_035489615.1 Chryseolinea sp. | reverse complement strand
ACGCGATCCACGGTATTGTGGCTGCTGGAACATCCGCATATCACGGTCGTGAATTCCATGGACACCAGCGTTCCCATGCATCTGCGTCCGCCCTCTACATCGAAGAGCGCTGAAAGCATGTTCCCTGCCGATGAGGCGATTTACAAACACATGGACAGTCTTGGCCTGTCGTTCACCAACTACCCCTGGGCGGGAGACGTCTATGAAGTCTACAATACGCGCAGCAAGAGAGACCGCGTAACAGGCGGCCCTTCGCAGCCTGAGCCATTGTTCGGCCACGGTCCCGACTTCGGCTACTTTCAGTATGGCGTAGTGTGGTACGGCGATGAGATCTGGAACAACGGCGCGATGAAGGATTACAACAACGATGGCGAACGCGATGAATATGACGCCTTGAGATGGGACGATGAAGGCAACGGCGGCAAGGGTTTCAAACCGTGGACGACATTCAAACATCCCGTGCTGGGCGATGTCGAAATCGGAGGCTTTCATCCCAAATTCTTCTCGCAGAACGGCCCACCTTCACAACTGGACAGCTGGGCATCGAAGGAAGCCCGGTTCAATCTCGCGATGGCCAGGGAATTGCCACAGATTGAGTTGACCGACGTCTCTTTTAAAGCCCTTGAAAACAATGAATTTGAGATCAGCGTAAAATGGACAAACACCGGAAAACTACCGGTGGCCCTCGAACAGGCCAAGCTGGTCAAAGCTGTGCCTGAAGATCGCGTGATGCTCGACTTCGACAAGGCCTTGTTGAAAGGCAAAGAACCCAGGGTGACCATCAGCACTCCCGTCACGTTCGACAAGACCATTTACGCAGGCTATACGGCGCCTGGACAACAGAAGGAAGCTGTGTTCCGTGTGAAACTGACGGCTAAAGATCCTGTGAAAGTAAAGGTGAAATTACTGTCAACCAGGGGCGGCTACAAGGAAAAGGAGATAACGCTGAAGGGCAAGTAATGCATGGCAGGTTTAAGGTTACCTACTCTCGTAAACCATACTGTTGACTATTTTGTACATAGTCTCTGCTGACGGCCAGTCCTTCCGTCATTTAAGCGTTTCTGTTCTAATCAATAATTGCATCATATACGACTTTAACATCAAAATCAATTTTTAAAGCAGAGCTTATTAATTCAATCGTTACCCTAACGGGATATTCATTTGTTGTTAATGTCTTATCCCAAGAATCGCTTGAAATGTTAATTGGGTTTTTCAATGAAAAAACAGGTTGAAAATATGAAGGATCGTTGTAGGTCATAATTGAATAAGGCTGTGATATGACGGCACCCCGGTTGCTATGGCACGTAACTTGAATATACAGACCTTGTTCAGCTAACCTTGCACTCCAATCGTCAGGCGATGTCCATTGAAATGAAGGAGCCAAAATTATTTTCTTTAGCTCTATGTAAGCATGCCGGTGCATGAATGTGAATTCCTTTTTCCTTTCGTTATTGGTGAGAATAAATAGTAAATCACTTTTCAACGAGTTCAATCTTTCAACGGCATAGTTTGTTCCTGGTCCAACACCATGTTTTTGCAGAAATTTTTGCGTGACCATATCTGCAAGAACTCGTTTTACTGTCGGAAGGGGAATGTTCAGTTTTTCAGAAATCTCTCCGGATTGACTTCCTGGATGATTTTCTACGAAATCATAAATTTTTTTCTCTCGTGGAGTCATTTGGGACATACTGCCTTTCACCTCAAGTTTATTCATCAAATGCCTTTGAATATTGCCCAGGCAATTCAGAAAGAAAATCACCCATGGGTAGACATCTTCGCCGGGCCGTTGCCTTTGACACTCCATCAGTACTTTATAATAATCAGCTTTTTTATTTTCAATCTCATGTTCGAAGCTTACGTACTGAATCCATGCATAGCCGTGCTTCAGTAACAGCAATGTTCCTAAGAGACGACTTAATCTTCCGTTGCCATCCTGAAATGGATGAATGCTCAGGAAGTCGTATACGAATATCGCTGACCGTACAATCGAGTGTGTTTCTTTGTCTGAATTATACCAGTCTACCAGCTTCTGCATCGCGTCTTCAGTTTCAAAACCTGGTTCCGTTGTTTGAAAAACTATATGTTTTGATCCATCATGATTGGTGGCCTCTACCATATTACTTAGCTGTTTGTAGTTTCCTTTGTGCCAGGTGTCTTTTTGGCTATGCCTCATCAGAATATTATGGAGGCCTTTTATGGTGTTTTCTGATATCTCAATGTCCCGGTAAGACTCAGCAATTGTATCCAAAGTCCCGAAATACCCCGCTACTTCTTGCTGATCCCGTTCCTCCAACGTAGAGATCTTTAGATTATCCAGTAACACTTTAACCTCAGCGTCTGTCATTTTTGATCCTTCAATCCGGGTAGAGGCCCCAACACTGCGGACAGTTGCAATTGATTTAAGTTGTTTGAGGTTTTGACCTTCTCGTTTCTCAATAGATGACCAGGAGCCTCCAAACTTATCGATTTCACTAATTGAATTGATTAGCTTCCAATCCAGGGTTAATTTGACAGAATGAAGCATTTATAGTTATTTTGATACGATATGATACGTAAATATACGATAATGACACGAATAAACGGGTATTTGATACGATATGATACGTAAATGTCGATTATGATTCGGTTGTCCCAGGGCTTCAGGGATTCCCTTTACAAATATGAAACATATATATTACTTTCACGTTTGTAGATTAACAATCCTATGAGTTCTCCTCCGAAATGGGCCAACCGCTTTCTGGAATGGTATTGCAACCCTTCCCTGCTCGAGGCTATTCAGGGCGACGCGCACGAGCTCTATTTTCGATCGGAAAAACTGCATGGCAAACGGCTGGCTGACCTTCAGTTCGTATGGAATGTGATTCGTTTTTTCCGGTGGTCAAATATCAAACCTTCCCGAACGCAAACCGCTGCACCGCTCATGATGTACCAGAACTACTTTGCTGTTTTCAAACGAAGCATGAGCAATCAGAAAGGCTATTCGTTTCTTAACATCTTCGGACTGGCCATTGGCATTGCGTGTTTTATCTTAATCAGTTTGTACATCCGCGATGAATATAGTTTTGATCGCATGCATGCGCAGGCAGACCGCATCTATCGCATTCACGAAATCTTTGAATCAGACGGCGTTGGCGAACGTTCCGCGAGCCAGCCATTTCCTGTAGCCGAGGCTTTGATGAACGACCATCCTTCCCAGGTGCTGAAGGCGGTAAGGTTCTTTAATTTTCAGGCGCCTTCACTGGCCATCTCAACAACGGATAACAAAAAGGAGTTTAACGAGGCCCGGCTTTTCTTTGTGGATTCCAACGTGTTCGACATGTTCGATTTCCATTTAATAAAGGGTGATCCGAAATCCGCGCTTGCGAATACACACTCCGTTATACTCACCGAAAATACAGCCAAAAAATATTTCGGCGGCGAAGATCCGATA
>DATHKA010000141.1:0-17639 GCA_035489615.1 Chryseolinea sp. | reverse complement strand
CGGCCGAAACTCAAGCATCCTGGGGGTAGCCGTAGGGTTGTTGAAGGTATACTCCTGCTTGATCAATACCTCGCCGCGTTTCAGTTTGAGAATGTCGGCATGCAACGCCTCCTGATCAATGGCCCCGGGTAGATCAAAATTCCTGACGCCTAGCTCGTCTGTTACCTGCAGTTCGCGAGCCCTGTAGTAGTGATCCTGGGAAATCAGGCATAACTCACTTGGGTCAAAATTCGACGCCAGCTGCTGAATGAAATAGGTCTTCCCAGATCCACTGCCGCCCGTGATCCCGATGGTGTAGGTTCTTGACATAGTAATTCCCGCTCAATTACGCACCAACGCGAGACAATCGCAATCATCCCTTATTATACTCAGTCAGGAGGGAGATCAGTTTTGATACGGCAATGGCACGGTGACTCAATTGATTCTTTTCGGTCAAAGACATTTCTGCAAAAGTCCGGTCGTGCCCGTCGGGGATGAACACAGGATCATAGCCAAAGCCTGAACTTCCGCGCAGGGTGGTGCCGATCTCTCCGCGCACAATACCCTCAAAAACCAGTGGCTCAGGATTAATTCCGACGAGCGTGATCACCGTGCGGAATTGCGCACCGCGATCATTACGTCCTTTTAGATTATTCAACAGCAACGCGATATTGTCTGTGCTGCTCCTTTGTGGTCCTGCATAACGCGCGGAATACACGCCAGGGGCACCGTTCAAGGCATCAACTTCGAGGCCGGTGTCGTCGGCAAAGCACGGAATGCCATAGTTGGAAAAGACATACAGGGCTTTTTGCAGGGAATTGCCCGGGATTGTATCCTGCGTCTCGGGCAATTCCTCTGCACAGCCGATGTCAGATAAGCTGTTGATAGTAATAGATAACGATGCCACTTTATGCCTGACCTCTTCCAGTTTGTGCAGGTTGTTCGTGGCGAAACAGATCGTCATAGCAATTGACTGACCCGATTATGGGTTCACGATCTCTTTTAACTCTATGTCCACAATAATGCTTGCATTGACAGGAATCACCTGTGCGCCGTTATCCGCCGCACCTTGTGTGCCGAACGCAAGAAGCGAGGGCATATAGGCTGTCACTTTCGAACCAACCGGCATAGTCGTAAGCATCTTCTTCACGCCATCAGCGTTCTGGTCTACTGCCCGCGAATAATATTCGTCCGTAGGTACAAAGTCGAAGTCAGCAACCGTCTTGGTGTCATCACTAAGGAGCCTGTAACGTATGCTGAACTTCAGTTTGTCGTAGAGTCCGGGCACAGTGCCATTGCCTTCCTGCGTCACCACATGGCGCAGCCCCAGGGTACCCTTCTCGGCTACAATTCCCTTGTCGGTCAGATACGCATCGATAGCCGACGAGTCTGTGCGGAGTTGCGCAAGTTCGGCAGACGTGCGAACGAGCTCATTGAATTCGATGTCGAATTCAAGCGTAGCGTCTGCAGGAATGGTAGGTGGATTTCCGGTTGGCCCATAGGCCCAAGCCGAGGGAATGTAAACGCGTGCACGCGATCCTTCAGGCAGCATGCCCAGTGCGATCTTCCACCCGTCGATATAGGATAATAATTGCTTCTTGGTCGTTCCACTATCAAAGCTTGAACCATCGGGGAAGAATCGGCCATCGTAATCGACCTCGATCGTGCTGCTCAATTTTGCCGGATAACCTGTGCCAAGATAATAAATCACCAACCGGATGCCAGTTGGGTCTTTAACAGCCGAAACGCCTTTGCCTGACAAATAATTGTCAATGTTTTCTACCTCTATTTTAAGTCTGTCATTCGGGTTTTCTTGTGATCCATTATCCGAACACCCGGCGACGGCCAACCACACCACTACCGCACTCAGCCAGCTCAACACACGCTTCATATCCATATTCATCTTGATTAATTATTTACACGATCCTGTTGCCTGATCGAATCCGTCACCCACAGCCAGCAAGGTAACGTCAAAGATCATAATGGCGTTCGGCGGGATAGCACCAGGCGACCCTTGAGGCCCGTAAGCTAGTCCACTAGGAACATAGAACGTAGCCGAATCACCGATTCCCATCAACGGAATGGCGTATTGCCATCCTCTGATCACCTGTCCAAGCGGGAAGGCCATTTTCGGCGACTGGTCAAAGACCTGTCCGTTTTCCAGGAAGGTGCCTTTGTACGCTACTTCCACACAGTTGTCTACCGTCGGCTTCTTGCCTCCCTTTGACGTATGGATCACATAATTGATACCGCTTGTGTCTTGTTGTGCTTTGATGCTATTGTCACCCAGGTACTTGGAAATCGCTGAAGCATCCTTTCCCTTTTGTTTGCCGGAGAGCGAACTCATTAGATTCTGCTGGAATTCAGAGAACTCATCTCGCGTGAGCACGTCAATGACTTTAATATGATATGCCATAGTCAGGGAGGAATCCACCATCGGCGGAACGGCGCCGCCCCCGATATCAGAGAAGAATTTCTTGATGTCCATGGATGCCTTCACGCTATCACCCTTCGACAATTCACGGAACATTTGAATCATGCCTTTTTCAGAAGCAAGCATACTGCTGTCGCCAATAGGAACAGCGGCAGGGATGCCTTGTGTATGTGTATCATTCCACACAGAATCTTTCGAATCCTTCAAGACGTAATCGAAAACCAGAATCTCCTGATTCTTGGGACGAATACCATCGCCTTCCTCCAGGACGACATACTTGAAACCGTTGGGTGTTTCCCGCTCTTTCTTCGCGCAAGCGCCAAACAGCAGGGCAATCCCGAGGAGTACGTACGAATATTTAATCATGCTCAATTTTGGTTAGACAGTTTGTATTTAGAAAAGGTTGTAACTAAGTTATTTTGGCAATTCTATTTGTTTTCAAGGGGTTGCTGTTTGGGTGGCAGGTCTACCCGTTCGATACATTTCGCTTCATTCTTCTCTGTTCAGCTGTTCCTTGTAGAGCGGTAATACACTCAAAAATTTCTCAATCGTCTGGTCCAGGGTGAGGGTGGTTTGCCCCCCGGCGGCGTTGCGATGACCGCCACCCTCAAAATGCGCCCGGGCCATCTCGTTAACAGAAAAGCTGCCCAGTGACCGCATCGACAGCTTAATATTGTCCTTGCGATCCGAAATCAGTACCGATAGGCGGATCCCCTTGATGGAGAGGCCAAAATTAACCAGTCCCTCGGTATCGCCTGTTTGTGAGCTAAATCGCTTCAATTCCTCAGCGGTTAGCACCATAAAGGCGGTCCGGTATTCGGGCACTACGCGCAGCTTTTCGCTCAGCACATAACCCATCAGCCGGAGCCGCTCAACTGTATTCGTGTCGTATATGAGTTTCGAAACCTGGTAGGGGTTAGCCCCGATTTCCACCAGCGCCGAGGCGGTCAGAAACACCTTATAAGTGGTGTTAGAATGTCTGAAACTCCCGGTGTCCGTCATAATTCCTGCGTAAAGGCAGTCTGCCATCTCGTGGTCGATCAGGCTCCGGTCACCCAGACGATCGATCAGGTCAAAAACCAATTCAGCGGTGGACGCCGCCGTTTGGTCCCATTGCTCGAAATCCGCAAATTTCTGAGGCTCCAGATGGTGATCAATCAAGATCTTGGTTGCCCCGGAGGCGTTGACCATTACACCCATGTCGTTAATGCGATTGAGTGAAGAGAAGTCGAGACAGAAAATTCCGCCAGCATCGCGAATAAGCTCCGCAATTTTTTCGACCCGGTCTCTGCGGTAGACGAGCACTTCGCCAGCCTTTGGCATCCAGGATATAAAGTCGGGGTAATCGCTTGGTGTGATCACGATCACCTGGTGTCCTTTCTTTTTCAGATAGCGACTCAATCCGAGCGATGATCCCAGTGCATCAGCGTCCGGATTGAAATGGGTCAGAATGACCATTTTTTGCGGTGTACTGAGGAATTCCCTGAACGCGTCGATGTTTTGCATGCCCTGCCGAAAAAACAAAGGGCAAAAATGGGGATTTTTGACCCATATACAATGCTGTAAATCCGATACTTACCGTGTTAGGCTGCCAGAGTCCAAATTCAGTGGCTGATACTGTGGACTTTCGGTTTTAATAGTATTTTTGCGCGCGTTTTGTCGGGCCCACGCCCATCGCAACATGGCACAGTAGAACGAAAAACACACATTTAGAGAGGATATGGCAAGTAACAAGACATTCACGATGATCAAGCCGGATGCAGTAACGGCGGGCAATATAGGAGCGATTACCAAAATGATCGAAGACGCAGGCTTCCGGGTCGTGGCGGTTAAGAAAACCAAGCTATCACCAGAAAAGGCTGGCGAATTCTATGCCGTGCACAGCGCACGTCCTTTTTACAAGGACCTGTGTGCATATATGTCGTCTGGCGCCATCGTTCCCATGATCCTTGAGAAGGACAATGCCGTTGAGGACTTCCGCAAGCTTATCGGGGCCACTGATCCGCAAAAGGCCGCCGACGGCACCATTCGTAAGCTCTTCGCGAAGTCGATCGAAGCCAATGCAATTCACGGATCTGACAGCGACGAAAACGCCGCTATCGAAGGCAGTTTCTTCTTCTCCAGCATGGAGAAATTCTAAAAATCGCACCTGACAGGGTACGATTCATCAGGAATCGTTCAGTCAGGGTTAGTGCTTTAGCGAGTCAGGCAGAGATGTCTTCGAGCGAATAGTCCTGCCCCTTCCCGTACTTAATGAGATCCTTAAGGCGATAGCGCTCAAGGGTTAATAAGTCTTTAACCCGGAAGTCACCGTCTGATAGAATCTGCTCAACCAGGAAATCGTGGGTTTCGCCATAATTGGTAAGTCTGTATTTCTTGCCGGTGCGCAGCACGTCGAATGAGATGCCGGCCATACTAAAGATCCTCCTCTCGTTCAAGCATCAGGATGGATGCCTGCGGAACGATGAAGTACTTCTCGCCTTCGTACATTACTTCGGTTGCTCCCTTCTGAAGAAAAATGGCCAGATCACCTTCCTGTGCCTGCAGCGGAAGGTATTTTATCTGATCCTCACGACCCTTCCAACTGTCTTCCTCATCGGCCGCCATGGGCAGCGGATAACCAGGACCCGCCTTGATGATATAGCCGCTCTGGATCTTTTCTTTTTCGTGCACGCCTGGGGGCAGATACAGGCCAGATGCCGTTTTATCGTCATGCTTGCCCGGCTTGATGAGCACGCGATCGCCCACTACGATCAGTTTCTTCAACTTATTTTCTGGAGTCAGCTTCATGAGTCAATTTCTAAGGTCACAACGCCCGTAGTGACCAGTTTCATGATCACGGCGTCGGCATCGTCGGTCAAATTTAGATAACGGAAATAACAAACTTCGCACTGATTCATACAGTGTAACACATAGAGTGTCTTCTATTCCACGAGCGGAATCGATGGCGAGGGGAAAAATCCTTTATTTTAGTAGGAATTAATCCGCTGCCGTATGAAATACTTGTTCGCACTCCTTCTGCTGCTTAACACGACCGCCTGGGCGCTCGATGATCCTCAAACGCTTCCGATTGGATCACCTGCACCTGATTTTTCTTTGCCTGGCGTTGATGGCAAGACCTATACGCTGAAAGATTTCTCCTCGAGCAAGATCCTGTTGATTGTCTTCACCTGCAACCACTGTCCCACGGCACAGGCCTACGAAGATCGAATCAAGCAATTGGTAACCGACTATAAGAGCAAGGGCGTGGCCGTTGTGGCCATATCGCCCAACGATCCCCTGGCTGTGCGGCTTGATGAGCTGGGCTATACTGACCTGGGCGATACTTTCGAGGAAATGAAAATCAGGGCGAAGAATATTCAAGTCAATTATCCTTATCTCTACGATGGCGAGACGTCACTGACTTCCATAAAATATGGACCCCAGGCGACTCCTCACGCATTTATTTTTGATGAGAAACGCACGCTGCGCTATACGGGTCGTATCGATGACGGCGAAAAGCCCGGCACCGCCAAGACGCACGATGTACGCAATGCCCTCGACGCCATGGTAGCCGGCAAGCCCGTTCCGGTTGAAAAAACGAAAACTTTTGGTTGCTCGGTCAAGTGGCCCAATAAACGCGACTACGCCAACAAAGCCCCCGAAGAGTGGGCAAAGGAAAAGGTGTCTATCGATGAACTGGACCTTGATCAGCTGAAGACACTACTCAAGAACGATGGTATCAACTACAAGCTTATTAACGTGTGGGCTACCTGGTGTGGTCCTTGCGTAACGGAATTTCCGGAGTTTGTAAACATGAACCGGATGTACCGTAATCGCGAGTTCGAATTGATTACCATAAGCCTGGATGAGCTGAACAGAAAGCCCAATGCATTGAATTTCCTTACGAAGAAGCAGGCTTCGACGAAAAACTACATTTTCAAAGGAGATAAGTATGCCTTCATTGAGGGTCTGGATAAGAAATGGGAGGGATCCCTTCCGTATACGCTGTTCATCGCGCCGGGCGGAAAAATCATTTACGGCAAGCAAGGGTTGATTGAACCGCTCGAACTGAAGAAGATAATTGCTGAGAATATCGGTCGGATCTATTGATCGCCCTTTCTGATATCCGGTAATCAGTCGAAAAGATTGCCCTGATCCTCTGCCTTTTTCAGCAGGGACTGATCGATGTGCTTGTTGGTTTTGGCGCCGAGTTTCCGCAGGTCCTCCACCCGCTGCACGAGGTTGCCGTTTCCAAGGGATAATTTCTTCATCGACTCTTCATAGAATTTCTTCGATGAATCCAGCTTGCGTCCGAGTGTAATCAGGTCATCTGTGAATCCCACAAACTTGTCGTATAAATCTCCGGCTTTCGTGGCGATTTCCAGAACGTGCCGCGTTTGATACTCCTGTTTCCACGTGTTCTTGATCAGCTGCAGCGAGGGTATGAGAAGGGTTGGGCTTACGAACACAATACGCCTTTCCAGCGCCTCTTCATAGAGCGTTTTTTCGCTCTGAATGGCCAGGATGTAGGCCGGTTCAATCGGGATAAACATGATTACAAAGTCCGGCGTGCTATCAGAGATGTTCTGATAATTCTTCTCGCCCAGTGACTTCATGTGCAGGCGTATAGAGGTAAGGTGACTCTTTAAATACATCGCCTTGTCCGCATCGTTCTCGGCGTTAACGAAATTGTTATAAGCCCGCAGACTCATCTTGGAATCGATGACTACCTGCTTGTTCTCCGGCAGCCTGATGATCACATCGGGTCGCAATCGGCCCTCCTCCGTGCTGAAAGTTTCCTGGACGAAGTACTCACGATCCTTCTCCAGGCCTGATTTTTCCAATATGCTTTCCAGGATGAATTCCCCCCATGCACCTTGCGTCTTGCTGTCGCCACGCAGCGCGCGCGTAAGGTTCTCGGCCTCGCGAGTCATTTGCACGTTGAGGCGTTGGAGGTTCTCCAACTGCTCTCGCAACGCGGCGTTGCGTGTAATGGTGTCTTTATGCGTTTCATCAACACGTTTTTCAAAGTCGACGATTTTTTCCCCCAATGGCTTTAACAAGTCCATGATGTTTGACTTGTTCTGGTCTGTGAATTTCTGGCTTTTTTCTTCTAACAGGTCGTTGGCCAGTTGCTTGAATTGCAGGGTAAATTTCTCTGACATCTTCTCGAAGGCCGTGTTTTGTTCATTGAGTTTTTCTTGCAGGTTTCTGTAATCGGCATCGGTAGATGCCAGTTCGTTATGTACTTCCAGTAGCCTTCTTCGCTCCACCTCCAGTTCCCGTTTTACGTCGGTAAGTTGATCGAGTATGAGCTTGCTCTTTTCACGTTCAGCAAGCACTATGGCGTCGCCACTGGCGCGGGTCAGATTTCGCACGAAGAACCAGGTCACAACCGCACCCACCATCATTCCGCCAAGCAAAAGGATTATATCCATCGGGTAAAGATAACAGCTGCATGTGCACGAAGAAGGCTGACGGTGAAACTTCTCATCCGCGTAGTGTTTGCCGTGGCAATTCGGTAAATTTGCTATTCACCCAATTGCATATGATCGGCATCGGCCACGCAAGTCAGGAAGCGATTTCGCTGGAAGAAAAATACGGCGCGCATAACTATCATCCGCTACCCGTCGTGCTGAATAAGGGAGAGGGCGTGTTTCTCTGGGGCGTAGATGGTAAACGCTACTACGACTTTCTTTCGGCTTACAGTGCCGTGAACCAGGGACACTGCCATCCGCGCATCGTCAATGTACTGATTGAACAGGCGAAACAACTCACGCTCACCTCCCGGGCTTTTTACAATGACAAACTGGGTATCGCTGAGAAGTATGTGTGTGAAACGTTCGGCTACGACAAGGCCCTGTTCATGAACAGTGGAGCTGAGGCGAACGAGACGGCCATCAAACTGGCCCGAAAGTGGGGCTATTTAGTTAAGGGCATTCCCGACAACGAAGCTGTTATCGTTGCCGCAAATCAAAATTTCCACGGTCGTACTACGACTATCATATCGGCTTCGTCAGATCCCTCGGCACGCGCAGGATTTGGTCCCTACATGCCTGGGTTTGACATCATACCTTACGATGACCGCCAGGCACTTGAAACAGCTGTAAAGAATCCAAATGTCTGCGCGCTGTGGATCGAACCTATACAGGGCGAAGCTGGCGTGTATATTCCGCAGCCAGGATATCTGAAGGCGGCCGCCGAGTTGTGTGCGCGACACAATGTGCTGCTGATGGCTGATGAGATTCAAACGGGGATAGCGCGTACCGGCCGCATGCTGGCGTGTGACCACGAAAATGTCAGACCAGACCTGCTCATCCTCGGCAAGGCGCTCTCGGGCGGCATGCTGCCAGTATCGGTTGTATTGGCCGATGACGAGGTGATGCTGGGAATTAAACCCGGCGAGCATGGGTCAACCTTTGGCGGCAATCCATTGGCGGCGGCTGTCTGCGTCGAAGCGCTGGAGGTTGTAAAGGACGAGAACCTTGCTGCAAACGCGGCGCACCTGGGCATAATATTTAGACAACGGATGAGCGAGGTGATGGCGAAGACTTCGCTGATCACAACGGTTAGGGGAAAGGGATTATTAAATGCCCTTGTTGTGAACGACTCAGCCGAGGGCAGTATGGCCTGGGACATTTGCCTGTCACTTATGAACGAAGGCCTGCTGGCGAAACCCACTCATGGCAACATCATCAGGTTGGCACCGCCGCTCGTCATCAATGAAGAGCAACTTCATGAATGCTGCGATATCATTGAGCGCGTGTTTCTTTCCATGAAGTAAGGTAGTTGGACATAACGTTATCGGATTTATGCGCGTGTTGTATCAGCGCTATCAGCAAGCGTTTGGCGAGACTTTAATTCCGTCTGCCAGTCACCTTATCATTGACTTCCACGCCAGCGCGTCATCTTGACCGTATTGGCACAAGCTTTGCCGATACGTGCTCTCATGCGCCCCATTTTTACGTTCTATCGACCTTTCGCAGCGATCGCCACATTCTTTACGCTATTTACCGGCTATCTCCTGTTGAGTTGGGGTAGCGCGTACTATATGCTGGCCCTGTTGTGGATCAAGGCTTTCAGCAACGCGCTGCTGGGTGTCGCCTTTCACCTTTCGCGCGCCGAGCAACTCCATTTCTATCACAACCTTGGCTACTCCACGGTCCGTCTATACGCTCTAGCTATGACGCTTGACTTGTTGATCTGGCTCGCCTTCATCGTCGTTACCCTGCAATTCTTATGAGAGACTTACTGGAATTTGACGGTATTGAATTGAGTTACGGAACGCGAAAAATACTGTCCGGCATCTACATGCAGTGCAGCGTCGGCGAAATAGTGGGAGTCCTGGGACGCAACGGGTCGGGCAAATCGAGTTTGTTCAAGGTGGTTTTTGGCAGCCAGGCAGCTGACCATCGCTCGGTACGGTTCAACGATAGTACCTTACCGGACGACTTTATTCGACGGCGCATCATTGGTTATCTTCCACAAACCCATCTCATTCCCCCACACGTTACGATTGCCAGGGCGATGGAACTTTTCGAGGTGGAAAGCGATCAAATCCTGAGGTATTTCCCCGACCTCGAACAACAACTTTCCCTTCGGCCCAGCGAACTGTCAGGTGGCTATCGCCGCGTCATAGAATTGGTGCTGATCCTGAAATCGCGCTCGCTGTTTTGTGTGCTCGACGAGCCCTTCTCGGGTGTCATGCCCGTTCACGTTGAAGCAATCGGGAAAATGCTGGTGGAGGTGAAGGCGGAGAAGGGCATCATCCTGACCGATCACCTCTATCGCAACGTGATGTCTACTGCCGATAGACTGTACATCCTTTCGAACGGAACGACCTATCCGGTTCGTAGCCAGGATGACCTTATCGCTCGCGGATACCTGGCGCCGAACCCGCCAGGCATCTAACTCACCAGACGATCAATCCAGCCTTTTGCAACTCAGTTCTGAGCTGCTGCGGGGATTGAAAGTGTATCGTATTCAGTCCTACAGCCTTGCCACCTTCTATATTCTTGATGTTGTCATCGATAAAGAGTGCCCGCGAAGGATCGATGTAGTACCGTTCGAAAAGGATCTTATAAAACTCAGGGAAAGGTTTGCGTGTCTTTTCTACACCGGAAACGACTATGCCCTCGAACCAATGCAGGAAGTCAAAAGTGTTGAGCGCCCAGGGAAAGGTCTCGGCCGACCAGTTGGTTAGCGCATATAATCTATGCGTTGGATTGTCCTTAAAATGTTTGAGGATCTCGACGGTTTCGTGAACAGGACCTGGGATAGTTTCCTGCCAGCGGTCATACCATGCGCGAATTGGAATTTCATGATCGGGATACTTCGCGACTAGCTCATCCGTTGCCTCCTGAAAAGTCCTGCCAGCATCCTGCCGGTCGTTCCATTCATTGGTACATATATTTTCGAGGAACCACGTTACCTCCTCTTCAGTCTTGAAGATCTTTCTGTACAGATAGCGCGGATTCCAGTCGATTAATACGCCGCCCAGGTCAAATATGATGGTGTCAATATCTCCGTTCATGTGGTGAAGTTGAATAAAATCAGGTAAGCGCGTCCGTCATCCGCTTTACGACATCATCGGGCTTGATAAATGTAAGGCAGGCGAAGTCGCCGCGATGACATTTTTCAGTGCCGTAAACGGAACACGGCCGACAAGGCAGCACCTCGCGGCTGATCTGGAGAATGCTTTCATCACGCTTGTTGTAGGGACCGAATCCGACGTCTGGATGTGTGCCACCCCAGATGGCCAGCAATCTGGTGCCTGTCAGCGCTGCGAGATGCATGTTAGATGAATCTACGCACAGCATCAGGTCCATCAATTGCATCAGCGCCAACTCCTGTTTGATCTTGAGCTCGCCGGCGACGATAACCACGTCGTCGGGGAATCGTTGCTTCAGTGTCCCAAAAAACCTGATGTCCTTTTCGCCTCCGCCAAAGAGAAAGAATTTTGCCTTACGCTGAGCCAGCCATTGTTCTATCACGGCAAAGTAGTTGGCTTCGGGCCAAACTTTCGACACGTGGGCCGCGAAAGGTGCAACACCGATCCAGTGAGAACTCTTTTGAAGGCTTCTCTCCTGTAGCCAACCGTCAACCTGCTCCCGCGTGGCATCTTTCAGTGTGAAATAAGGGGGAGGTTGGTCCAGGCGAACGCGGTCGAAACCGGCTTCAACAAGCGCCTGTCGATACCTTTCCACCGTGTGGGGTAACGGTTGCGTCTGCTTGTTTTCTTTCCTGGTGAATTGCTTTTTTTCGGGTCGTCCCTTTTCAAAAACGACGACCTTCACGCCAAATAACTTGAACAAGCTGCGCAGAATAATGGTACGCATATGATCATGCATATCAATGACCATGTCGTAGTCCGCCTTTCTCATGAGCTTGCCAAACAGGTCGCGCATTCCAAGAACACCCGTATACGTGTAGTCAACGTCAGCAGGATAGGGAATGACCCGCTCGATGTCAGTAAAAAACGAAGCAAACTTCGGGCGTGTTACCAGTGTGACCTCAACATCGTCGTAGGCAGCCACCAGTGCTTTGATGACGGGCACGAGTAGCACGACGTCACCCATTGCCGAGAATCGAAGTACAAGAATTTTTCTTAACGCCACAGCGAATGCTTATTGCCGTAAGCTACAAAAAAAGCGCCGTTGCGCGAACGGGCAAAGCACAGGTTAGCCACACTGAAAGGCGCAGGCCGGCATATTTTTAATGAATTATTTGGATTGCTTATACAGAACGGGATTCAGTGATGGGTCATTGTACATTTTCACCTGACGATACACTTTGAAACGGCGTACGCCATTGCCGATATCCTCCATCAGGTCGTCAAATGCCGCGCGCATATCACTCTTCTGTTCCATCAGCAGGGAGAGTTTGCTTTCACACCTGGCAATGTGATCGGGTGCAGCATCCGTGCGTTTTGTTTGTTCCTCCATGTGGTAGATCTTCAACATGAGAATGCTCATCCGATCGAGCAACCAGGCTGGCGTTTCGGAGTTAATGCGAGCGTCCGCCTTTGGGACTACGTTTTTGAAACGGTCCAGGAAATAGTCATCCACACGTTCTACCACGTCGGTGCGTTCCTGGTTCGATTTGTCGATCCGCCGTTTTAGCTTCAGACCTTCAACGGGGTTGATTTCAGGATTGCGAACAATATCTTCCAGGTGCCATTGCACCGTATCGATCCAGTTTTTGCCATAGAGCAGCGCCTCGAAGCTTCCCTGCGGATAGGGATTGTTAATTGACTTGTCGACGTCGTCGACCTTATGATAGTCTGCGATGCTGCGATTGAATGCCTCGTAGCACTGATTTGCGTTCAGCATATTCTATTATTTACCTTCTCAAAGGTAGGAAACTATGGGAAGAAAGCTGGCGCTATTGTCCAATTCAGCATACTACTTCCTTCCACAAAACGGAACCACGCGAGGCTTCTGCTAATCACGACTGCGCCGAAGGAAAAGGCTAACTTTGTGAGACAATTATTCAAACCATGTCGTCGCATCATTTTGTGAGGGAAGGTCAGGAGCCGGCGTTGTTGGTGATCGATGCGCTGGCAGACGATCATCTCATGGCCATGCTGGAATGGTCGCCTCTGGTGCTGGTTGCTGCTTCAGCAATTCCGAAGGTAGCGTCGTGGGGCATTCGCGTCGATGCCATATTTATTGATAGACATGCGCATAACGATTCCGTTGCCTATGACGCGATCCCGCACGTCGGCCCCGTGGCGATCATCGATAGCTCGAACGGGCTGGTCCCGTCTGTATTGTCCTTCCTGCGGAATCGCGGGCAACACGCACTGGAAGTAATGACAGCCTCACCCGAAGAAAATCTTCGAGCATGGGAAGACGCGGGCGACTTCCAGGTTACACTTGTTGATGCTTCCATGAAATGGTCCAGGATTCCGTCAGGGCGCTTTGAAAAGTGGATACCTGAAGCCGCTGTGCTGCATGTTCGCGGTGCAGCTCACTTCGAAGTGTCGGGAGCAAGACAACATGAAAATGAGATCACCGCGGAATATTCAGGCATGGTCCGGATATTATCGTCTGCGTCTATTTGGGTTGGAGAGCAACATCGCTAAATGCGTGAAGAGCAATTTGCTGACAGCCCTTGCTTCGGCATGGCCACGATTGCCGGCACGCATCTATTGGCAGACGAAGGAGAATGCGCATGGGTAAGAGAATGACATCTATGTATTTTGATATCAGATAGTTAGGTGAGTTTCTGCATTTCCTCGCGGTCAACGTAGGGGTAATTCTTTTCTGAATTGTCATACCCACAGAGCCGTAATACCGTAAATTTCGCTGATAACACAACCTAAAAGCAGTGGAATTGGAGGTAGAGCAGCTCATTACAACCCTGAGGGCGGGCAATATTGCTGCTTTTGAGATGCTTTTTAGAACCTACTACCAATCCCTTTGTAACTACGCTTATACGTTCGTACGCGATCGCGAGGAGGCAGAGGAAATTGTTCAGTCCACCTTCATGAGCGTATGGGAAAAGCGCGATCACCTGACCATCCATACGGGTGTGAAGCCCTATCTCTACGCGATGGTCCGAAATGCATGCCTCAATCTCTTAAAACATGAAAAAATCAAGCAGCGACACGCGGCTTTAGAAATTGCTGTTGGTGAGCGCAGTAGTGATTCCGTTGCTCGCGCGGTCGAGGCTTCCGAATTGGAACATCGCATCGTAGCGGCAATGTCGAAGTTACCGGAACAGTGCCGGCTGGTTTTCAAGTTGAGTAGATTTGAAGATCTTAAATACGCGGAGATAGCGGAACAATTGAATATCTCAGTGAAGACAGTCGAAAATCAAATGGGTAAAGCTTTGCGCGTTATGCGCGAGCAGTTGAAAGACTATTTGCTGTTTCTTGTAGTGTTGATTAACGGGCTCTTTGGCTAAGGAAGTGAAAAAGAATCAGGAACAAATAGACGAACTAATAGCAAAATACCTCGCTGGTGAAGCGAGCCGGGAGGAAGCTGACCTTGTCGAAGCATGGAAGGCAGAAGACCCGTCCAATCGCCAATATGTCGAGCAGGTCAGTACTATTTTTTCACGCGCGTCGGCGGTGAAAAGTCTGCAACATTTCGACACCGATGCCGCCTGGGCGCGGCTGAAGAAAGGCCTGGATAAGAATGAACGCGTAATCCAGTTCCCGGCGCCCGGCAAAGACCGCAGTCTGTATTGGAAAGTTGCGGCTGGCCTGTTGCTGACCATCCTGGCGGGCGTTTATTTCTTCACTCAGAGAAATGAAATGGTGAGTCCCGTCGTCGTGACGTCGCATAGTGAGACCGTTAGTGACACACTCCCCGATGGAAGCAACGTCTTCCTCAATAAGGAGTCCACTATCCGATATGTATATCATGCCAAGTCCGGCGAACGTCGTGTCCATTTAAAAGGCGAAGCCTTCTTTGCGGTTAAGCATGATGAGTCGCGGAAGTTTGTGGTTGATATCGATGGCGTGTTGATTCGCGACATCGGTACCGCGTTCAATGTGAAGGCACCGGTTGACTCCCATACGATCGAGGTGGTCGTCAACGAAGGCGAGGTGATGTTCTACACAGCTGAAGATTCGGGTGTGTATCTCCGGGCAGGCGCCAAAGGTGTTTACGACAAGCAACTCAAGAAATTTACCATCGAACAACCGGAGGTAAACGTTCTCTCGTACAAAACGCGCGTATTCAACTTTAACAACACAGAGCTGGCCAGTGTGGTGCGACAGCTCAATGCCGTTTACAGCAAGCAGATCGACTTGTCCCCCGCCGTAAAGTTCTGTCGACTCACGGTAGGGTTCAACCATGAATCACAGGAAGAGATCATCGCCATCATAACCGAAACATTGGGCCTAAAGGCCATCCAATCGAATGGTAAAATCCTTCTGGAAGGTGCCGGTTGCACGCCCTGATAGCTTCGGGATACGCCCTATGTTCGCGATGCTCAGCCTGCTGGCATTGGCGCATTTCGCGAGGTCAGAGACGCCCCTGCTCGAACGGACGGTGACCATTTCCCTGAACGAGGAACGTCTCGATATTGCGCTGACGAGAATTTCGCAACAGGCAGGGTTCACCTTCTCGTACAATCCCTCCGTTGTCGATATCTCACGGATCGTTACTTTCAATTTCGCGGGGAACACTGTTCGAGAAGTACTCGAGTTACTCTTTGAGGGAGCGATTCAGTACAAGGTCCGTGGGAACTATGTAATCCTGACGAAAGCGGCCAAGCCTCCAGGCGAACAGGTGTACAGTGGCTATGTCGTCGATGAGGCCACGGGCAAACGACTGCAAAACGTCAGCGTTTACGATCCGCTCACCATGTCTTCGGCCGTAACAGACGAATACGGATTCTTTAAGATCAAGATCGAGAAGCCCACAGCAGAAGAAGTTAGGCTCGCAGTCGCTCGTCGTGAGTATGGGGATACCGTTGTAGCTGTCAGTCCTTCGCGAAATGGCCTGCTTAAAATTCCGATGAACTTTAACGAAGAGCGCATAAGCACCCTGGCCGACAGCGTGGCCGAGAAACTCCGCAGATTCTGGCACACGAAGGTGCTCGCTCCGGAGAATATTAACATTCACAATATCAAAGATACCTTATATCGGACCAGTCAGGTGTCTGTGTGGCCCTTCATTGGCAGCAACCACACGTTGAGCGGCAACGTGATCAACGATTACTCTTTCAATATTTTTGGTGGCTATGCCCTGGGTGTAAAGAAGCTCGAAATCGGTGGCTTGTTCAATGTTGATCGCGGGGATATTTACGGAACGCAACTGGCTACCATCTTTAATGCCGTGGGCGGTAAAGCCCATGGTTTTCAGGGCGCAGGATTGTTGAACCTCAACCTCGACTCCGTGAAGGGAGGCAGGTTTGCAGGAGTGGCCAACGTGAGCTGGGCAGGCACCGAAAAGTTTTCTGCGGCAGGTGTTTTGAACTTCACACACGGACGGTCCGGGGGCGTGCATCTTGCAGGCGTGGGTAACTTTAATCTGGGTGAGCAGCAGGGAACACAACTGGCGGGTGTTTTTAATTTTACTACCCGCTCAACAGGTCCGGTGCACATTGCCGGAGTAATGAACTTCACGGCCGGCAATCATGTTGGCGGACAGGGAGCCGGTGTCATGAACTTTTCGGCGGGTAACGTGACCGGTGCGCAGGGAGGAGGTATGATTAACTTTGCCGCGAAAAAGTTAACGGGTGCGCAAGTGTCGGGCGTGCTGAATTATGCGACGGATGTTCATGGCCTTCAACTTGGATTGGTCAACATAGCGGATAGTGTAAAGGGCGTTCCTATCGGACTTTTTAGTTTTGTCATGGAAGGGTATCATCAGCTGGAATTCTCGGCTGATGAAGTCTTTTACACCAACGTTGCTTTTCGAACCGGCGTCAGTCACTTCTACAATATTTTCACAGCGGGAGCAAAGCCTTCAACGTTTGGAGATGAACAAACGTACTGGACGGCGGGCTATGGCGTCGGAACTGCGCCCAAACTGTCGCGGCGTCTTCGGTTAAACGCAGACGTGACGGCCAATCAGATATTCTCGGGTTATACACTCGCTGCGCTTAACATCGTCTCGAAGCTGTATGCTGGAATCGAGTATCATCCGCTGCCCAAGTTCGGCCTCGTTGCCGGCATTACGCTCAATGCCCATTACACAGACAGCAGCTTTACCGAATATCCGGAATTGTTTTCCGAATTCCAGCCGACGATCATTCATGAAATGACCTACGATAATAACATAAACGTCAAAATGTGGTTAGGAGCGAAGGTCGGTTTCCGCTTCTTCTAATTAACTGAGCGAAGTTGCTTTTAGGGTAGTGGAAATAGAGCAGGGCGAAGGTCAGCAAGGAAGAAATCCAACACACGCGGAGGCTCGCGGCGCTTTTGAGCTACTGGCCGCACGTTGGTTTTTAGTTGCGTACCTGGAATTAGATTAAGACAGGGTAGCTCGTTGTGGATGGTTAAATCCGGAGTCATAGGAGCGTGCGACTTGTCGTGAGTGCTTCGATGCTACGCATCGAGGCCACTGATGGTGTGCCTCCATTGTTAATTACTAATTCAATAGGGTTGTGGATACGGGATGGTTTTGCAGGTCCGCCGAGAGAAATCCAACACACGCGGAGGCTCGCGGATTGTGCTATGAAGTTCTTTTAGAGATGATGAAAAAAAAATGGCTCATCAGTGACATCTTATCAGGAGGGTCACTAAACCACCCTACGGTGCTGACATCGTAAGAAGTTGGTA
>DATHKA010000140.1:0-2512 GCA_035489615.1 Chryseolinea sp. | reverse complement strand
TCTTTGGCAAAAGCGTCATTGCGGTTTTCCAGAGAGAAACGGATGAATCAAAAAAAGGACTAAAACGTCAACATGCCAATCAGGGCTTTGGGATGCCAATCTGCCAAAGCTACGCCACAAACCAAAACAATTCTTCGCTTCTACGAGCATTGAACTCTGGCCCAGGTGGAATTCCTGCGCTCTTCTCCCAATGACGTGGTTACAAGTTTGGTAAACTATGTGGTCAGAACACTCGGCTTATGACGAGCCACCTGAGCGATATTTGACGCAAGTCCATCTTCTGCGTCATGGGCCGGCTCGCCTCCTGTGCTTGACGAGTCAATCAAATTTCGGCGTACTGACCACAGGCATAAAATACTCTCTTTGAGCAAACGGCGATTTCCGCTTTAACGCTTTTTCGATGCATGGGCGAATTTACTTCACTTGGGCGCAAGCATGACAACTGTACCACCCATGACTGTAATTATCCCAACGCTGGCATCTTCTGAACGATCAGTGAGCCTCGTTCGTGCAGTGGAAAGTATTCACGAACAAGAGGGGCTTTGTAAGATCATCGTAGTCGTCAATGGGAACAGACGCGATCTCGATGTTGTCAGTGCACTGAAAAGGGCCCGAGACACCCGTGTGCTTGAGCTTGTCGAGGGTGATCTGGTCAAGGCTCTCACCGCAGGCGTAGAAGCGGTTACCACACCATATTTCAGCATCCTCGACGATGACGACCACCTTATGGCGGGCGCGGCTCGAAAACGCATAGATTACATGGATCGGCATCCAGAAGCAGATGTGTTGGTAACCCCGGGCCAGAGACAATTTATGGATGGCCGCACTGTGCGCGTGCCACATTTAAATGGGAAAGACACTATCGCAAGCCTCTTGGACAACAATTGGTTGGCATCGTGCGGCGGTGTTTTCCGCCGACGGAGCGTCGGGCATGATTACTTTGCAAGTATGCCTCGGTACTTGGAATGGACGTATCTGGCCTTCCAGCTCGCACGTGAGCGGTCGGTGCACTTCATGATGGATGATCCTTTCCCGCACTTTACGATCGTGGAGACTCCCAGTTCGGAGTCCCGAAGTCTTGAATATTCATTGGCAATGCCTGGCGCGCTGGCTCAAATGCAAGACCCATCTCTTCCATTGGAAATCCAACGCACCCTTTCCCGCAAAGTGGGTGCGGCGCTACATCACGCGGCCGGCCGCTGCAAGAAAAGCGGCAGAATGCGGGACGCGTGGCGATTTCACCTAGCAAGCTTGCGCAAACGCGACGGAATGAAATATCTGCTTTTTACGCGGCACTTGCTAATTGGGACACTTGGTCTTACCCGAGACAAAAGAGGACTTGATCCGGTTGAATAACGAGCACTCAAGAAAGGGGGATGCCCCGCAGACGCTTTGCTAGTCGGTTCACCTTCCAGCTTTGGCGAAGCGTCTTAAACGGTATCCAGTCGAGTAGGGGGTCACCCTGGGCGGCGTTAGGCAAACGGGCCTGTGCTTCAAGCCATTTTACACCACGCTTCTCCAGGCTAAACTCCCAAATGCTACGATTCTTGTGATAGGCATTGGAAAACATCGTCGTCGGGATACCAAGAATCGCTCCGCATATTGCGGAGTGGGTCCGGTTGGTGAGAATAGATTTGGCCGAAGCATGAATCCGAATCCAATGATTGAAGGACCGTGCAAAACGGGCAGGATCAACAGTTGCTTCCCAAATATTTAAAGGCTCATTCCCTCTCACTGCTTCGACGTCTTCGCGAATAGCCAGCAAATTCAATCTTCGGCGAACCCGCCCGACCCGTTCCAACAAAGTGTCCCCGCTCAAGTACAAAGCGGTATCGTCATTTAGATACTGCCGTACATGCGAGGGGAGTTCCTTTTGACATATCTCGCGAGATAAACGCTCGCGCGAGAAAAAGTGAAGCTGTTCCGCCTGCATATTTTCGAGATCGTTCTTCAGAGGTAGCAGACATTGCACGTCCCCAAGGGTACAGGGACCTTGCACAACGATCGCACCTGGCGTCTGCAACGCCATTCGAAGGCACTTCGGCGCGTCACCACTGGTATAAGGACTGAAACCGCCGCCGCCGTGGATATAGATTACCTCCTCCGGTCGCGCCGACGATGTAGAAAATGATCCGTAGTCAACTGTGCGATAAACTAAGCCCAGTTGCTTGGCGAGATAGTCAGCGCCAAGGTAAATAAGGTGATCTCCCCAATTACCACCCGGTCGCACAAACAAGAATTTTCGGTGAGAAAACGAGGCAAAAAGATCCTGTAAGGGCTGCTGGTGGTCCAAAGATGGCTGTAGGGCTTGTGCTGCGTACACGCCTTGTCACTCCATATGGCGCAAGGCGTCGCTGCTGAGTGCTTTAGCGGCATGCTGCACTCCGCACGACACCAGCTAGTTGACCCCGACACCTCACACTCTTGGTCGCCGAATAGTTGTGCGTGACGACGGCGGTGGTAGGATCTATAAATCCATTAGTACCAGTAGAAGGACGCCGTTTGAAATACT
>DATHKA010000139.1:0-3215 GCA_035489615.1 Chryseolinea sp. | reverse complement strand
TCGTACAGTGTCTCAGTACGCAGTTGCTTCCTATGGTAACTCCTTTGTTGATGATGAGGCCAACACAATGATAAATGACGAGGCCCCGGCCCGCGCTAATGTTCCACGGCACTTCAAGAGCAAAAATCGTCTGAACAATTGCCTTATAGAAGAACAGGTAGGGTACACCGAGATAAAAGTATACACGACTTCTGGAACAAAGGTTGGCTATGCGGAACAACAACACAAAAATCCTACCCTTTGGATTCTTGGAATTGGCTTTCCAGTCCTGAAATATGAACAAAACTGCGGACTGCTTCATACGGCCATGATTAACTTCTCCCATTCATCGACAATTCCTGAAAGACGGAAGCGCCGGCTGGCTTCAACCGCCTGCGTGGCCATACGTGCCCTGCCTTCGTCATCTTCCATAAGACGCTCAACCGCCAACGCAAATGCCCCGATATCGCCATTCTTAATCAAACGACCCGTTTGGCCGTCGGTCACAACATCGTGAATCGCCGAAAAGCTATCATACACGACGGGTACCACCCCGTGTTGCTGCGCTTCCAATAGCGACATCGGAAGCCCCTCCCAAACAGACGTCATCAAAAAGATGCTTGAGCGCTCGTAGAAGCCTGAGACGCTTCTTTGTTGCCCGGCAAATATGACGTTGCTCATTCTTTTTCGTCTCACGTATTCGCGATAATATCCTTCGTCGGGGCCGCTTCCTACGATAATCAATTTCCAGTCGTTTACTTTTCGTCGGCCCACTTCCCACCACGCCCGGAGTGCCTGCGATAGCCTCTTTTGATCCTCATCCAACCGACTCACTATCAAAACAATCTTCTCTTTCGCCTTGATATCGCCGGGGGTTACAAAGACATCGAAGGACAATGGATTTGGAATGACCAGCAGTTTGTCACGGTCAGACACAATTCCGCAAATATCCCGAAAAGGTTTCTTAAAGGACTCTGAAAGAAGCACGAACTTATCTGAAATGTTATAAAGCGAACGGTAGCTTGAAACATATGGATTCCTTATCGGAAACAGCAAGGTCTTTCCAATATTTTTGACCGTATGTATCCAGAACTTATACTGAAACATTTCCCGCACCGGCCTGTGAACAGCCTTCCAATACGTTGGTGAAGCATGAAGAAAACAAACAAAAGGCAGCTGCGGAAAACTCACGCGTATCTGCTTGAACGCTGCAATAAAAACGTTGTGGTAGGCGTTCTGGCAAATCAAAATATCAATGTCTTGGGAGCGAATAAACTCAATGATCCGCTGTGCGGTCGCGGGATCATGGACATCTATGCTCAACTTAGCAGGCGCGTCGTAGTCAGAATTATCGGCCGACGAAAACACAAAAAAACACCGGTATCCACGCGATTCAAGCTGGCGCGACAGCACGTTCGTGACGCGTGGAACTCCGCCATCATCCGGGGATATCGACTCCTGAAAGAAAAGCACGTTTCGTATCACGTTGCCAGGACTTCGTGAAACATGTCGGCATACATCGAAATCATACGATTCTTTGAATAGTGTTCTTCGACAAAATGATCCAGGCGCTTTACGATCAATGAAAATTCTTCCGCGTGCTTAAGGATACGTTCCCGCATCACCCGCGCGAGATCAGCAACATCTTCCGATTTGAATACGAATCCATTCACACCATCCGCGACCTCATCCTTGAAGGCCTCCAGGTCAGACACAATCACCGGAGTCCGATAATTGAATGCTGCCTTCAACGCACCACTTTGTGACATGCGACTGTAAGGAAGCACCATATAGTGGTTCTCACCAAAGACCCCTGGCAATTCCGAACTTGGAAAGGTCCTGATGTCGCATTCAAAAATCTCAGGATAGCGGATACGTTGCCTGTACCGCTCCCAATCGTCGGAACGACCGCAGATAGCCACTTTAAAACCTCTTACGCCTTCATCGTATAGCCTACACGCCGCGTCAATGAGCAGTTCAACATTCTTAGTCGGATGTATGGCGCCGAAGAAAAAGAAAACTATCGCGTCCGAACGCCGCGGTTTCAACACAGGACCGAAATTCTTCAATCCAAGCGGGATAAGAAAAACCTTGGGACGAGGAAAATTTTCGAGAAATATTCTCGCCTGAGATGCAGAAAACATGTTGACAAAGCTGACTGCGGAAAAAGCCAACTCGAACACCAGGTTAGAGATCCACGCGAGCTTAAAACTCGCATTCACCTTTCCATCATGCGCCGTGACAATAGACTTTCGCCGCGCAATGCGCCTGTACAAGGGAAGGATGTACGGATTGGTCGGTACCTCATTGAAGTAAACGAGATCCGGCTTCAGTTTCCGTATCCTCTTGTAAAGAGATTCATAAAACAAAAGCATCCTTGGACTTCTCGCCCGGCAACGCCAAACGCGAACTTCGATTTGAAGCCCGCTGAGTCTTTTCAAGCCCGCAAAATCCTTTTCTGAAAACCGGGCGTTGCTTGCTGGCAACAAGACAATCCAATGAATGTCGAATACCTTAAGCAGCCCTTCAAAAACAGCAGGATCAAAATCACAATCCACAAAGTAATCGGCCGTGATCCATACAATGCTCTGCTTTTCAGTCTTTATCACGCTCATATTTTCAACCTCTCCCTTTCGCTACGGAGCATCCGGTACGCTCATTTATTTTAGCAGAATACCTGCTCATTTCCGATTTCGGGTATCCTGGGCACGTTAAATCATTTCTCCGTTACCGGGTATCATGAACCCTTGTGACAATAACACGATAATGAATACGTATACACTTTTGCGCTTTTCAACCACGCGCATTGCTGCCGCGTAAAATATCTCGGAGACCGACAAGGTATATTTCTTTCGCCGTCCGAACCACTTAAACAGTATACCTATGACTCCATCGCCTGACGAGCAGATCGTGCGAATCTTCTTCTTTTGAATGAACTTCCTGATTTCCCGCCTGATGCTCACCAATAACAATTGATCCACTTCATTTGAGGGCGCGCGCGCGGCAAATGCCTCCAGCCAAACCCCCTCCTGCATGATGGCATCCATTTTATGCATGATATTGCCTGTGGACGAAAGGGTGAGTGCGCTTTGGCGGTACATGAATAATGGTTCATTAGTATGGGCAATCCCATGGTCCATAGCAGCCAGGTACGACGTGATATCATCCGACGCCCAGGCCAGTGGCAGTTTGTAGTATCCTCCCACTTTACGCAGGGTTTCGGTGCGATAGAGATA
>DATHKA010000138.1:0-8520 GCA_035489615.1 Chryseolinea sp. | reverse complement strand
GGACCGCTCACGCGACTACTCAATCAGGACGTCAGCGTATCGGAAAACACGGTGATCCAGGGAACATTTACCAGTGGCTACACCAGCATCGTGCGTGCCTATGGCGCCATTGATTCCCTATGGTATAGCGGCGCGCTTTTCGTCAACAACGAACTGGATCTGTCGGCTTCTAAAATATCGGACAGCACGAATGTCCTGGGCGTGATTTCCATAACATCGCAGGGGCAGCAATTCAGCCCGGCGTTTAAGTCCAAGGGGCTGTTGCTCGAAGGCATCTGGAACAGGAATCATATCGACTTCAGTCTCGACGCCGACCAGGATGGGCAACCCAATTACATTCGCCTGAAAGGCGGCGTTGACTTTATGAGCGACAGCACTGTTCTGGCCATGCAGCCATCTGAATTGAAGTTGCTTGGGCGGGACTGGCGGTTCACGGACGATAACCGTACCGTTGTACGTGGCTCTGAGGTGCGCTTTCACGATCTTAAACTCGCTAACAACGAGCAGTACGTTGGGCTGAACGGCCTGCTGTCTGAAGACCCCACTAAAATATTATCGCTGACGGCCGAGGAACTTGATCTCTCGCTGCTCGATGTACTCACGAAGAAGAAGTTCAAGGGGATACTCGATGCCAAGGTCGATGTCAGCAGTTTCTACACCAAAGCATCCATTCAAAACGATGTAAATATCCGTGGACTCACCGTCGACGACTTTCTTGTGGGCGACATTACCGGCAAGAACGAATGGGATACCGCGCGGCACAAGTTCGTCATCAACCTAGCCATTGATCAACAAAAGGCCCGCATCCTGAATCTCCTGGGTGAGTATGATCCGCTCAGGAAAGACTCGCCACTCAATCTGCTGGCAAGGCTCGAAGGCGCGAACCTCAATTTACTGGAGCCCTTCCTGGGAGACATTTTCAGCCGCATGGCCGGCACCGTATCCGGCGACTTTAGAATAACGGGTGAGCTGGAAGAACCGGTGATCGCGGGCGAAGGAGATGTAGCCGACGGGCAGCTGATGGTGAACTACCTGAAGACACTGTATCAGTTCACGGGAAAAGTCGGCCTCACCCCTACTTCCATTTACTTTAAAGACATAGAGCTTACCGATAGTTACCGGAACAAAGGAAAGCTGAACGGCGCGATAAATCACCTGAACTTCAACAGCATGTCGATCGTGCTGGATGCTTCCTTTATTAATCTGCAAGTATTGAATACAAGCACACGGGATAACACCTTGTTCTTTGGTCAGGCCTATGCCACGGGTACGATGGAGATGCGCGGCCCGATATCAAACCTTCGCATTTACTCTACCGCCACCACGCAGCCGAATACGAAGATTTACATTCCCGTGAGCGGCACTTCCAGCACCGATCAAAAAGATTTCATCACCTTCGACAGCTTCACGGATACGACCAAGACGAAGACCGTGGTCAGTGCTGTCTCTAAACGTGTGAGTCTTACGGGCGTCACACTTGATCTTGACCTCGACGTAACACCTGACGCCTATTGCGAGATAATTTTCGATGTTAAATCCGGCGACATCATTCGCGGGCGCGGAAATGGCGACATCAAGATTCAGGTTGACTCCAAAGGGGACTTCAATATGTTCGGTCCTTTTGTATTCACCGAGGGCCGGTACAACTTCACGCTCTACGATATCATCAACAAAGAGTTTGAAATCAAACCGGGAAGCAGCATCACGTGGACGGGCGATCCTTATGAGGGGAACATGGACATCGATGCTTCCTACAATCAATTGGCATCGCTGTACTCATTATATCCCGCTAATGATTCAAAGGATCCCACCCAGGATCAGGCACTCAGGCGAAAGTATCCCATTCAGGTATTGCTCATGATCGACGGTCCCATGCTTTCACCCAACATCAACTTTGATATCATCGCGAAGGATCTTCCACAAGTTGTCACGACGAGTGGCGTAAACCTCGATTTGATGTTTACTGCATTCCGGGCCAGACTTGACGAACAGGAACTCAAGCGCCAGGTGTTCAGCCTCATCGTGCTACGTCGCTTCTCCCCGCCCGAATCGTTTAACACCAGCGGGTCCGTTGCCAGCAGCTTGAGCGAATTGCTTTCAAACCAGCTGAGTTACTGGATGAGTCAGGTTGACGAGAACCTCGAGCTCGACGTCGACGTGGCATCGATGGACCAGGAGTCGTTCAACACTTTCCAGCTACGATTCTCCTATACGTTCCTGAACGGACGCTTGCGCGTGACCGGCGATGGAACGTACTACAACCAAAGCCAGGTGAGTCAAACGCAAGCGACGCCGACCAACATTGCCGGCGACTGGACGGTGGATTATAAGCTTACCGCCGATGGCAAGTTGAGAGTGAAGATGTACAGCCGCACCAATATCAACCCCATCCCTACTGCGGCACAGCAAACGTATATGACCACCGGCGCAAGCATCGTGCATACCCAGAGCTTCGACGAACTGCGCGACATCTTTGCCTCGTCGCGGAAGCAGCGCCGTCGCGAAGCCGAACGCGCAAAAGCAAACACGGAAGCCACTAAGCGAGAGGATGGCAGCGACTGATACGTCATCGCGAGAATAGCTTTAAAACATGGACCGGCACAACTACCCTGTTTCAGCGAGGCATGACCCATACACTACCAATGCTACGACATACTAGAAACATCTTGTTGTTGCTCATTGCTTCTCACAGCTTGCTCGCTCAATCGAACGGGGTTCATCCTTCGTCAGACTCGGGCCGAACGCTGAACAAAAAACGTCTTACCGGCCTGATCGTTGGTTCTACCGTCGCCTATGGTGCCGCATTGTACGGGCTCAATGAACTTTGGTACAGCCACAATCCCAAACAATCCTTTAGCTTTTTCAATGATAATGCCGAATGGAAGCAGGTGGATAAGGTCGGCCATTTCTACTCCGCCTTTTACATCAGCTACGGCTCCGATGCGGCCCTTCGATGGGCGGGTGTGAAGGATCGAAAGGCTGCCTTCATCGGCTCGCTTGTCGGCTTCGGAGTGATGCTTCCCATTGAGATCATGGACGGATACTCGGCGGCCTATGGCGCATCCGTTGGCGACCTGGCAGCCAATGCCGCTGGAGCGGCACTCTACCTCGGACAGACGCTATTATGGAAAGATCTCCGGATATATCCCAAGTTCTCCTTCCACCAAACGGACTATGCCTCCCTGCGGCCCAATGTTCTTGGTGACAATGCCGTTTCAGAAATGTTCAAGGACTACAATGGTCAGACGTATTGGCTATCCGTCGATATGGACAAGTTTGTCCGATTCCCAAAATGGCTCAATCTTGCCGTTGGGTATGGGGCCGATGGCATGGTGTATGCACGCGACGAGCAGAACATTGAAGCGCAGATAGGGCCGCCTTACCGTCAGTACTACCTGGCCATAGATTTCGATCTCCGGGCCATCCATACCCGGTCAAAATTCCTACGGGGAGTTATCGAAGTGGTAAGTCTCATCAGACTGCCGGCGCCCGCTATTCAGTTCTCCGAAAAGGGCGTGAAGGCGTACGCGTTCTACTTCTAGCACGTCATAGCAAAAACGAACCGCTCCCACTTTGGGCGTGAATCTCTCCTATGAAATTCGTCTGTGTTTTTGTCACGCTTCATGTCGAATATTTTTGCAATGACGTGCTAGCCGCAAATTAATACCGCCTACATCCTCTAACGAGGGTTTATTTTGGTTAAATTTAATAGAGTCAAACAAACCCCTTTATGAACCTTATGAGCTATGTTCAGCAATGTGCTGAACAGATTGGCGGACAGTACACGGACTATGATCACACTAAATCCGTCGTCGTTGTCCCCGTCACGGGCAGCCGGTACCAGACCGTTCTTGCCGTGACCCAGACCAGCGCAGTATCCGGTCGCGATCAGGCGACCTTCACTTCTAAGGTATGTGCGTACGATACCAAACTTGACCTTAAATTGCTGATGGAACAAAACTCTCGTTTTGATTACTGCAAGTTCGTGCTGGACGAAGGGTTCTTAAAAGTTGAAGCATCGTGCCTGACGTCGAGCGTATCGCAAGAACAGATCCGAGAGATGATTCAGGAAGTGGCACAGCTGGCTGATCACTATGAGCTGAAGCTGACGGGGAAAGACGTCCATTAGCCGACGTTTCGGCCACAGTGGTGTGGCCCATTGCACCTTTACTTATCGCGTAAGATCCCAAGTTTTGTTGTAGGACTTGCCAGATTTTGAAGTGACCCAGATCAGTCCGAGTTCTTGCCCCTTGTTGTTGATCTGGGACAGGATGGAATCACCCCAATCTTTGATCGGATCTTTCAATCGCCACCAGCCAAGCTCCTGGCTTCCGTTCATGCCGTCTTCATCTGCCGGATAGCCGATCTGAAAGGCGCATGCGGTGGGGGCAAAGAAATTTGCCCAGGCAGCTAATCCCTCGCTTAAGTCCGATACAGAGCCTTCTGATGCATCACAAATGAATATCAGGTCACCTTTACCTCGGTAAGTCGGAGGCATGAAGTCTTTGCTGTAGTGTCGAAGGAATAACCGGTATTTGGGATGGTGGCGCTTGAGTGTCTTGTCCCACGACTGCACCAAGACGTCGGTCGCTTTGCCAAAGTACTCCAATTCAATTCCCACACCGGCGATGCACTTGTGATGCTTAAAGCGCTTTATCCACTTATCGATTTCGGCGTTAACATCGGTACCATCCAGGGCTTTCTCAGGAGCAGCTTTATAGGGAAAAATTTCCAGGAATATGGTTATGCCCTTTTCGTCCATGAACGAGAGATAGGCTTCGTGCTGTTCATCCGACAGGTTTTGTCCGGCCGGTATAGCACGTGAAAGGTCCCCGACCGTCCAGGTTGCCCATGGCGTTGAACCCGGAAACTTCCTATTGATGTTTGAGATCACATTCAGGTACGATTGCTTGTCGGGCAGGTTAATGAACCGCCCGATCTTGGTGTCAAGTTCAGTAATTCCGTCGCCAGCGCTGACACGCGTGGGGATCCACGCACCTGTCCACTTGTAGTGACCTGATTGAGCGACAACCGGAGATAGCGAACATGCACAAGCACAAAGAATAACAAGTTGGAGAAGCTGTCTCATGGGGTTGCTAAGGTTTGACCTGCCAAATAACGACAAATCCGGCGATCGGGGGCCTATACACCAGGCGCAAGAGGAAAAACCAGCTATCAGGTTTACGGTAATCCGAATCCTTACATTCTCAATTTTCAGTTAGCTTTGCACCAGGCAATGCGGCCTTATCGCTCTCCTTTCGGAGGGAGGAAAGTCCGGGCAGCACAGGGCAACGTACTTCCTAACGGGAAGGACTTTCGGGCAACCGGGAGGACAGACAGTGCCACAGAAAACAGACTACCCTGGCCCCCGACATGTCGGGGGACGGGGAAAAGGTGAAAAGGCGAGGTAAGAGCTCACCGGCCACTTGGTGACAAGGGGTGCATGGTAAACCTTACGTGCTGTAAGGTCAAATAGGTCACGTCCACTTCGGTGGCTAGCGGCTCGTTAGTACACGGCGTGATGGGTAGACTGCTAGATCCCGATAGCGATGTCGGGACCAGATAAATGATAAGGGCCCCGACTCGTCGGGGAACAGAACCCGGCTTATATGCTTGCCTTATTTAAAACCTGTCGGTTCTCAAAAGCTGACAGGTTTTTCTATTTTTAACCCGAAAGCTCCAATTGCGAACAACCGACCACGAACCATGTCTAAAATCCTGATCATAGAAGACGATAACAAGATCCGAACGATCCTGAAGGAAATTCTGGAAGAGAAAGACCATGAGGTCGACGAAGCGGCGGATGGCCAGGAGGGCCTTAAGAAACTCGAGGCCGGCGCTTACGATCTTTGCCTATGCGACATCAAGATGCCGAAGATGGATGGGCTCGAGGTTCTGGAGAAGGCGAAGGACGCGGGCATCGGTGCGAACTTCATCATCATATCAGCTCACGGTACGATCGATATAGCCGTGGAGGCAGTGAAGAAGGGTGCCTTCGACTTTCTGCAGAAGCCGTTCGACCTGGGACGCCTGGAGATCACGTTGAGAAACGCCCTTGATAAAAACTCTTTGATCAAAGAAACCAAAACGCTCAAGAAGAAAATATCGCGGAAGAACGAAATGGTGGGCGGATCGGCATCCATTGTCGAAGTAAAGGAAATGATCGACAAGGTTGCCGGCACAGATGCCCGTGTTTTGATTACCGGCCCAAACGGATCCGGTAAGGAATTGGTAGCCCGCTGGATTCATGACAAGAGCAAGCGTGCAGCCGGTACGTTGGTTGAAGTGAACTGTGCGGCCATACCATCCGAGCTGATTGAAAGCGAGCTGTTCGGTCATGAGAAGGGATCGTTCACATCGGCTATCAGACAACGCCTGGGAAAGTTTGAGCTGGCAGAAGGCGGAACGCTCTTCCTCGATGAGATCGGAGACATGAGTCTGTCGGCGCAGGCAAAAGTACTTCGTGCATTGCAAGAGAACAAAATTACGCGTGTAGGTGGCGACAAAGAAATAGCGGTTCACGTCCGCGTAATTGCTGCCACCAACAAGGATCTGCGCAAAGAGATCGAGGAGAATCGATTCCGCGAAGACTTGTACCATCGGCTCAGTGTTATTGTCATTAAAGTTCCGGCGCTAAATGATCGCCGCGACGATATTCCATTGCTGGCCGACAAATTCCTGGACGATCTTGCAGAAGAATATGGCGCCCGGAAAAAATCCATCGACGCTGAAGCCTTGGTGGGACTACAACAGCACAACTGGTCGGGCAATATACGAGAGCTACGCAACGTGGTAGAGCGTTTGGTGATTATGAGCGGCGATGCAATCACCAGCGCCGATGTAACAAAGTACCTGGCGTAGTCTTTCGGTCTCAGCAGGTTCCTGTTTCTTCAACCGCGCTGAAAACCTTCTAAGGATTATTGCGTTGTTATCAAAATATGCTCTGTTGAATGCGGTTGCGCCCCTCAAACTCGCCGCTTTTCAGCCCATTAGTCCATAAGTTATTACTCATGCAGTTAGCACAAGTGAACATTGCCAGGATGCTCGGCCCCATGGACAGTCCCGTGATGAGCGCCTTTGCCGCCAATCTCGATCCTGTTAACCAACTCGCCGAATCCAGCCCTGGATTCGTGTGGCGGCTCAAGGATGACTCTAACAATGCCACTTCGATTCGCGTGTTTGACGACGATTTCCTCATTGTCAATTTATCGGTATGGGAGAGCATCGACGACCTCTTCAATTTCGTCTATAAGAGCGACCACGTTCACGTGTTGAAGCGAAAACCGGAATGGTTCGAAAGGATGCCGGAAATGCACATGGCCTTGTGGTTCATCGAGCCAGGTCGCTATCCATCAGCACAAGAAGCCGCAAACAGGATTTATCATTTGCGCGAGAACGGTGAAACGCCATTTGCGTTTTCGTTCAAGAAGCGGTTCACCGTCGAAGACGCAATTCACAGCAAGGCTGCTCCCGAATAGGTTACTGCAGAAATTTTTGATATGATTAGTGTCTTCCCGGTGTCCACTTTCGACACGCAATCGTTCGACTTCGAAATGTTCTTTGATCATCACACACCAAATAAACCGGTGCTTAAAATACTGTTGACATGATTTTCCTCGATCGCGCAAAGTGAACACGTTGTAGAACCTCAGGAAAAGCCTCGATCTGCTGTTAAAACCCATTATTGCGCCGGTTCAAGTTCGTGCACACTTTTGATACGTTTTTGAACACGGCTAACGCATTTGTTTGAACGCTTTTTGCCTGGTGCCAGGAAACACCAAACTGGTTCATCCAATGAAAAAAGCCTTTATCCCTATCCCATGCATCACCCTGGTGATGCTGATGCTTTGTGGCGCACCGCCCACATTGGCTCAAAAATCAAAAAAGACGTCTGCTGTTGAATTTCGGGTTCCGTTAACCCCTGCCAACTGGCAAGCTTCACCGGATGGTGTCGAGTTTACCACGCACAAGAACGCACTCGCGATGAAGATATCGGGAAAGGAACGGATCATCCTAAAGAACTTCGCATTTGCCAACGGTACCATCGAATATGACGTTGAGCCGCTCGCGGAAGGCTTTGCCGGAATGTACTTTAGAATGGCCGACAACAACGAAGCGGAATACCTTTACTTACGCACTTCCCGCGCCAGCAACCCTGTCGCCATGGACGCGGTACAGTATGCTCCGTACAACAAGGGCGTTTTGCTCTGGGACATGTTCTGCTGGTTTCAGGGGCCCGCCAACATCAAGAACGACGATTGGAATCACATCAAAGTTATCATCTCTGGTGCTCAAATGATCGTCTATGTAAACGATCTCAAAACCAGTACGCTGGAGATTCCTCAACTCGAGGGCAACACGCAAACCGGAAGTATTGCCTTCGATGGAAAATGCCTGGTCGCCAACGTGGTGATCAAAGACGGCGCAACCGAAAACCTTTCTCCCCGTGCGGGCTTCGATCCCACGCACCACGATCCGCGCTATATTCGTACCTGGCAGGTGAGCAAACCCCAGGACCTT
>DATHKA010000137.1:0-3099 GCA_035489615.1 Chryseolinea sp. | reverse complement strand
GGCACTGTTCAATAATTTTGACGTGCAAAGCATCGACCAGGTGACCTTGCAATCGGCCCGTGACTCGGTGACGTTAAAATTTGATGGTTCACGCTGGAAGGTGAACGAACGGTATGCTGCAGACCCCGCGATGATCGAAGTGATGTTTGCCACGATCTTGCAGGCGGAACCGAAACGACCCGTACCGTCGGTTCGGCAAGACTCAATCGCTGCTTTGCTTCGCGATGCAGGCACGCAGGTGATGCTTTTCGCTAGTGGCACCCCACTGATGACATTTTCTGCCGGAGGAAATGCTGCGAAGACCCAGGCGTACTATCTCCGCAACGACCAAAAGATTCCTTATGTCATGGTAATTCCCGGATATCGGGTTTATGTTTCCGGAATATTTGAACTGACCGAGTCCGGTTGGCGGGACAAGCGCATCTTCGCATTTAACTGGCGGCTGAACTTTCAGGAGCTGGAAGCAACCTTTTCAAGCAGCAAGGCGGATAATTTTCGCGTAATATTAAAAGATCAAATGCTGACTGTGCAGGGCTTAAACGCAGTTGACAGCACACGCCTCAATCAATACCTGAACGACGTCTCACAGCTCGCTGCTGACGAATATGTTGCCGCCAACGGAACGCTGGACAGCCTCTCAAAGACCCAACCCGTGATGTCGGTTTCGGTACGCGACGTGGGGAGAAGTTATTCGCTTCAGCTCTTCCGATACCCCGACAGCCAGGGTCGGGTGGCCGGCCTGCTGAACGGCAAAGAGTGGGCGATGTTCTCGCGCCAGGCCGTAGGCAGCATTTCCCGGCCACGACGATTTTTTGAGGTAAAGCCTTGAAAATCTGATAGTTTTTTTGACAGGTTTGCCGAATTTTAAAATTCGGTTTTCTTTATAACTTTACCCCCTCTAAAAAATAACCACTAATGAAGTTCATTGTCAATTCGGCATATCTGCTGAAGCAACTTTCCAATATCAATGGTGTGATCACGACCAACCCGGTAGTCCCGATTCTTGAGAATTTCTTGTTTGAACTCGAAAAGGGAAGTTTGACAGTAACGGCTTCAGACTTGCAAACCTCGATGATCACCGAGCTTCAAGTGGAATCCAAGGAGAAGGGCAGCATTGCGGTTCCTGCGCGCATTCTGCTCGATACTTTGAAAAACCTGCCCGAGCAGCCGGTTACCTTCTCGATCGATGAATCTACCTACAGCGTGGAGATCATCTCAGACAATGGTCGCTACAAGTTGTCGGGTGAGAACGCGACAGACTTTCCGAAAGTGCCTACGGTTTCTAATGACTTCAGTGCGTTCATCTCGACTGAGGTGCTGTCACGCGCGGTCAACAACACCATATTTGCAACGAGCAATGATGAGCTACGCCCGGCCATGACCGGTGTTTATGTCAGCCTTGGCGAGAATAACACAACTTTTGTTGCGACCGACGGTCACCGTCTGGTACGATACCGACGCACCGACGTTAAGTCCGATAACGGCGCTTCCATCATAATTCCCCGCAAGGCACTGAATCTGCTCAAGGCAACTTTGCCCTCAGAGAACACCGAAGTGACGGTAAATTTTAACTTGTCGAATGCCTATTTCAAGTTCAATCACATTCGCATGATCTGCCGCCTGATCGATGAGCGTTTTCCGGATTATGAGAATGTCATTCCCAGCTCGAACAATATCAAAATGGCCATCGAGCGAACTGATCTGCTTGGCGCCCTGAAACGGATTTCGATCTATGCGAATAAGACCACGCATCAGGTTCGCCTGAAGATCACCGGTAGTGAACTCCAGATATCGGCTGAAGATCTTGATTTTTCAAACGAGGCCAATGAGCGGCTTTCCTGCGAACACGACGGCGAAGACATTGAGATTGGATTCAATGCGAAGTTCCTCATCGAAATGCTCACGAACATGGACTCTCCGAAGATCCGGCTAACGATGTCAGCGCCAAATAAAGCCGGCGTGATACATCCGGCGGAAAAAGACGCCAACGAAGACATCCTGATGCTGGTGATGCCCGTTATGTTGAATCAATACGTTTAACCCCGGCAGTTCGTTTTCAAAGCCACTCTTCACCGCAGGAGGGTGGTCACGGTGCGCAAAAACGTTGCATTCTAATATGAGATTCGCGCTAGCATTTTTCATCACTAGCCTGGCGCTCGCCGCACACGGGCAGGATGTCCGTCTGGAACCGGGTCCTTTTATGGAATTGGTCGCTTCATCAAAGAGTGCCTCCGTAAACGAAGGATCAATCACTCACGAACCGTCTGGCATCCATTCCACGCAACGCGAGATGTATAAAATTCCTCAGGAACCAGGCATTCGCATGATGAAGGTCGGCAAGGTGCTGACTGGCGTGGGGGCGGGAATTGTGATTGCCGGGATACTGGTGTATAACAATCGCGACCCGGACTATTACACACAGTCTACTTATGGCGGCGTTACCTATGGCGATGATCCGCACGAAGTGGGCGGTCAGATGCTGGTGGGCATCGGCGTCGGAATGATCGTTCCGGGGGTAATGGTTTGGATTCATGGTGCCAGTAAGTTCCACAAGCACCAGGA
The DNA here is from genome assembly GCA_035489615.1 of Chryseolinea sp. Lineage (GTDB taxonomy): Bacteria > Bacteroidota > Bacteroidia > Cytophagales > Cyclobacteriaceae > Chryseolinea. Next base: position 537 of record DATHKA010000137.1, on the reverse strand, counting down.
GAAGATGGAAAAGAATGCGCAGGGACTCTATGTTCCCGCTGGAAAGTTGGGCCTGGGCTATCGCTTCTAGTGCGTCATTGCTAAAATACCGTGACTTAACCTGCCTGAAACGACCGAACCGTTTATCGCATGTAGATTCATTTATTAAGTACGGTTATTTTTGTTACCGCGTACGAGCCCAATATTCTCCATTTATACAGGGATGGTTCCCCGCTTACCTAGCTCAATCACTTCCATATTTATGACAGCCCCGCGCTGAATCTCGAACCGGACCAGGGTCTTGACGCGATGAAAGCCATGGTTTCCGGCAGCACCCGGATTGATAAAAAGCATATTTCCCTGTGCCGGGTCGCGTTTAATTAACAACAGATGGGAATGTCCGCAGATGAGGATATCCGGACGGCGAAACTGCAGCAGTTTTTTTACTCGCGGGTTGTAGGATGGCGGCTTGCCGGCGATGTGCGTTATCAGGATGTTCATGCCCTCACAATCAAATCGATTGTCTTCCGAAAATTGAATGCACAGGTCCTTGTTGTC
>DATHKA010000136.1:0-23856 GCA_035489615.1 Chryseolinea sp. | reverse complement strand
GTTGATAAGGAACGGACTCGTCCTTTTCACCTTGTACAATAAAAAACGGCGGATCGTTTTTGTCGACGTAGGTTACAGGACTCGCCCGCTTGCTCAGGTCCGGGCGTTTGATGGCCGATGCACCCAGCAGTTGTGATACGGGATCGCTGGTGCTGTCGGGGTTGGCGTTCCCCACCATCGCAAGAAAATCTGATGGCCCGTAAAAGTCTATCACACCCTTTAGTTTGTAAGTGGGCTTTTTCCCGCCGGGATAGAAGTCGCTCACCTGATTGTTAAGGGCAAGGCCCTGCAGCGATGCCAGGTGACCACCGGCGCTGAAGCCAATGAGTACGATACGGTTCTTGTCAAGTCCGTATTTGTCAGCCTGTGTGTGAAGAAACTCCAGGGCGGCATGGCAATCCTGGATTTGTGCTGGAAACGGAGCGGTGGAACTGAATCGATAGTCCACCGATGCCAGTGCGTAGCCGTGTTCAAGAAAACCGCGAATGGTACTTTTCATGTAGCCCATGTCGGCATACTTGTCATTGTGATTCCAGGCGCCACCGTGCACCCAAACCACCAGGGGCACCATGGCCCTGGCGTTGGCCGGGAGATAGATGTCCAGCAAGTGCTTCTTGAGCGTATCGTTTGCGTACGGTATGTTGTGATGATAGACCGTGCCGTCGGGAAACCATGCACGCACACGCTCGGGCACCTGCGCACCAACGTTTGCTCTCATGGCGCTAACGAGGAGGATGAGTATGATAAATCGTTTCATAGTTTCGGAGTTAAGAATCCAGGCGGATGCCGGTGGGTGCTGAGCTTCCGTCCTTCCACAGACACGAATATGGAAATAAAGACCAGCAATTCAAGCAGCTTTGGGGCAGGTAGCAGCTACCCATAGCAGTTGTCCTCATTTCTTCGTATTATTGGTTTTCGCGAACGTCTCGTGCTTCTTTAGAGCTTTAGGAACCGTTGTTGCGTTGCAGGCCATTTCAGGGCGGTTTCCAATTTTTTTGTTTTTGCGAACAACTTCACGGATCAAAACCACAAAAATGCCCAGATTTTTACGGTTAGTTCTGTTGATTGCGTTTGGCGTAGCTGTATTCTCGTCCGCATCACAGGCCACAAATTACTACACCTACACCAGTGCAGCCACTAGCGGGGCGTGGAACGTAGCCGGCACCTGGACGACCGATCCGTCGGGCGTATCACTTACGGGCAGTGCTGTTCCCGCGAGTGGCGATGCCGTTTTTATTTTGAATGGCTTTACCGTTTTTCTCACCTCTGGTGTGGCAACCACGGGTCATTCGATAACGATTAACAACGGCGGAACGCTGGATATGGCGACGTTTTCGATTTCGACCCTGAATTCACTGGCGGGCAACGGCACGCTCAGAATCAAATGGGGATACTTTCCAACGGTAACGTCTAACACTTTTGTTAACAATGCGGCGTCTGGGGCTACCGTTGAGTATGATTTCGACGGAATCGTACCAGCTTCTTTCAACTTTCCGAACCTGAAGTTCATCAATACGACGAGCGCTAATCGAACGATAGCGCTCAGCAACCCGGTTGCCTATACCCTGAACGTTTATGGTTCGTTGTCAACTCAGGTTAGCGGAAGCGGATCATTGACGCTAACCTTGGGAACTGAAGGGGCAAACGTCATATCCCTCGTGATAGGGGGAAGCGTGACGATCGGGTCGGGGACGACGTGGAATACGGGGCTATTTAACGCCATACACAACGTTTCGATTTCCGGTGACATGACCAATAATGGAACCGTGACGTTCAGCAATACCGCGGCCTATGCTGCATCAGCAAACGGAGCTGCGGTGCTCACCTTCGCAGGCACGACGGACAACGTCCTGGCCTGTAACAATATTACGAATCTCTATACGCTCGCTGTTAATAAGGGTACTTCATCCACATACACCCTGTCTGTAACTTCAACCAATGTGGCGAATTTGAGTTTTCGGGCTAATGATATCCTGCTCAACGTTACCAATGGAACGTTACGGCTCGGACCCAACATCAACCTGCCGCGCATCCGGCAAGGCGGAAACTACGAACTGGGAAGTCCAACGAGCAGTCCCATGCTTTGGGTGGATGGCGCCACGGTGAATGCCAATACTTCTGCGCTGGTGGTGTATGGCAAATTCAGAATCACAGCAGGTAGTTTTACCACGACAGGAGGGGAAGGGTCGGTCATTCGAAATGAAGGTCAGTACCTCATAGAAGGCGGGACATTTACAACGGAGAAATTCAGGCCGTCAACCACGGAAGCGGATCACCGGGGTTCTTTCATTATGACCGGCGGCGTTTTCAATGCTACGGGAACGTCGGGCTCGAATGCCAGTTATGCCCGCTTCTCGCATCCATTCAAAGATCAGGTGTTCATTATGACTGGCGGCATCATCAATGTCACGAATCCACAGACGGGTAATGAAGCCGGTCTGCATATTGGTGTGAAGGAGTCTAACTATACGGTAACAGGTGGAACAATCAACATCACACTTTCGGGCACTGCGGGAGCATGTCGGATACTGTCGACAGTGCCCATCTATGATCTCAATATATCCCGATCGACGACGGGTACACCACCCACTACGGCGATACTGGCCGATATTCCAATGACTGGCGCCATCGGCCAATCTGAAATGACTACCACCGCACAACCGTTGCGTGTTCTTAATAACCTCACGATGAGCACTACAGGATCGCCGATACTCAGCGCCAACAACCAGCATGTAACCGTCGGTGGGGATTTTACCATAAGCACGGGCGCAACTTACACTCCTGGTTCCAATACCACGACGTTCAATGGTTCGGGAACCCAACAGTTTAGCAACAGCGGAACGATAACTACGGGGTTGCACAATCTGACGGTGAACAAATCCGCAGGAACGTTGACACTGGGGGGCAGCGCAACATCGTATACCGTGATCAATACGCTTACCCTTACTAGTGGCGTGTTGAACGATGGTGGAAAGGTAATTCAAGTGACGGGGAATATTGTAAACAGTGCTACGCACACAGGTACAGGGAGCATAACGCTGTCGGGTGGCGGGACACAAACGCTATCGGGCGATGGAAATGGGACGTATGGCAACGTGGTTCTGAATAATGGCAATAGCCCAGGCGTTACGGCGACAGCAAATCTTTCTATTAGTGGTACACTTACGCTGGCGGGAACCGGAAACAGTTTGTTCGACATCAACCAATATACCTTGTCGATGACCTCCAACTCGGTGACGGCGTTGACCACGACGGGCAATGCGTTCAGCAACGCGAAAATGGTTCGCACGTTGGGGCTTCAGTCGGATGGAGGCCTGCGCAAGACCTTTGGCAATCTATTGCCATTCACTTACGCCGTGGGCGCCGCTGGAGTATATACGCCCGCAGTCATCCAGCTTACCGCCGCCCCGACAAGTTACGGCAGCATTACGGTTAAACCGGTGAACTCCCGCGATCCGTTTGTCGTGGCCGGAAATACAAACAATCTGACCTGGTACTGGCGCGTAGCGTCGTCGGGATTTGTGGGCTCGGCCACCTACACACATAAATATTACTACGACGAAACCAGCGTGAGTCCGACGAACGATGACGCGACCTACATTCCCGCAAGATATACGCCCACTATCTGGACCGTGATCAACGACCTGACGCAGGTAAACGAGACTACCAATGAAATAACGTTTGCCAATGTGACCTATGTGGATGGCGATTTTACCGCGGGGCGTTCCGCGGCGTTCGGAACCGTGAAGGTATTCTATAGTAAGCGAAACGGCGACTGGTTCAACGTGACGGCGGGCGTCACGCCGTGGTCCAACGTGAGCCATAGCGGCGCAGATGCCACCACATCGCCCGGACCTGGTGACCATGTCTATGTAGGTGACGGTGTCACTTATAACCACACCATCGCGGTAAGCGCCGACAATGCCAATGCAGGAGGGCTGGAAATCAGCTCTGGGAGCACGCTTGATGTAGGGGTATTTACTGGTCACAATTTCGGGGCGTTGGAGGATGCGCCCATTGGTGGCAGTGGCACGCTGCGCATATCGTCCAACACGGCCACGGCGCAGTTTCCTGCAGGCGATTTTGGTAATTTCATTCGGGCCAGTGGGGGAACAGTTGTTTATTATAGTACCGGTGCACAAAACTTCGAGGTTCCGCTGTCGTCTGCAACCCCGACCTTTCTACCGTTAATTACTTATCGCAATCTGGTGCTGCAACCGGCCGCCGGTCGGACGATCACTCTTCCGAACCTGGACATACGCATCTTTGGTGATCTTTCGGTACAGGGTGCGGCAGCGAGCGCTATTGTGCTCTTTAACGGCGCATCGGCGCGAAGCTTCACCGTGAATGGAAATGTTTCCATTACTGGAGGCGTCTTACAGTTACAGAATGGATTCGCGCAGTCAGTGGACGTAGATGGCAATATTTCATTAGGTAATGGTGCGTCGTTTAACCTTGCATCCACGGGTACTGCCGTGACCAATTTCCTTACTATTGATGGAAGCGTTGCAAATGATGGTTCATTTGACATGAGTAATGGTACGCGAATCTGCAATGTAACTTTTGGGGGAAATACTAACGCGTCGGTTACGGGCGCGGGTGCTGTGACTGACTTCAATGTTCTGACAGTCTCCAAGGGAACTTCGATCACCCCGATATTGGAAGTGAATGCAGCCAATTTTTCGCTATCAGGAGGCGCGACGCCTTTGATCCTGACCAATGGAACGTTCAGACTTACGAGTACCCAGGCAGTAGCGATTGCCAACGGGTCCGACTTCAATATTCCGGCGACATCCAGGCTTTCGGCCAATGGAGGAACGCTGCAAATCACGGGTAATGATGGCATTGATCTCCTTCTTGCTGGGACCCTGGAGGTGCTGGCCGGCACGGTCAGCGTGGGCACAACGAATAACGACAATTCGATAGAATATGCGTCAACGGGATTACCGACTATAACAGCCACAGGGGGTACGCTCAATGTGCGCGCGCAGGTGCGCCGCTCAGCAGCAAACGCGCAAGGAACGCTGGCCTACAATCAATCCGGCCTGAGTACCGTGAACGTCGGCATATTCAGTGCGTTGACCACCACACGGTCGCTGTTCGAGTTGTTTGGCACGGGTAGCACATTCAGCATGTCGGGTGGCGTGTTGAGTTTGCAGCGTGCAGTAACTGCGGGCATTACAGAATTTTTTCTCCAGCCGTCGAGCGGCAGCATGACCGGTGGAACCATTGAAGTGGGTACCGGCGCCACAGGACAGTTGATCGATTTGAACACGACGATCCCTTTGTTTAACCTTAGCGCAATAGGAACCAACAACACGGCCAATCTGCTGGTCAATACGCTTACCCTGCGTGGATCACTGAGTATCGCGGCCGGTTGTGTCTTTGCGGCCAATAGCCTAAACGTGACCATTGCCGGAAATTTCTCAAACGCGAATACGACGTCCACAACAGGAACCACGGTGGGCGGATACCGCGTGGGTGGCGTGACGCAAACCACGACTTTCAATGGATCGGCCGCGAATGAGAGTATCACTGGCGCAAGTGGTAACCTCACGAATTTTGGCAACCTGATCATCAACAATACATTCAGTGGCGGCAGTGTTATGCTTCAGCCAAACAGCAATTTGCGGGTACATGGCAACCTGACTATCTCGTCTGGAACCTTGGCCGGCGTGGCCAACACGGTGAGCGTACTGGGTAGCGTATCCAATTCATCCACCCACACGAGCACCACGGGCACTATCACGCTTGCTTCAACATTATCTCCACAACTGATTACCGGAAATGGCTTGGGCAAGTTTGGAAACCTGGTGGTGAACAACGGTGCCCTGGGCGCATACTTCGGCGCAAACCAGGAAATCACCGGTACGCTTACGCTCACGGCGTCGTCGCTGCTCATTGGCAGCTATTCGCTTAACTTATCCAATCCGAGTCTTTCGTCAATCGTGGGGGCATCTGCGACCGTGTACATAATGACTTCGGGAAATCTGTCGGATGGAGGTGTTATTAAAGCATTTGCTGCCGGCGTATCGAACGGGAACTTTATATATCCTGTGGGTGTGAGCGGCAAGTACACTCCGGCTGACTACACGCTGAGCACAGGCAGTGGCGGAACAATGACCGTTCGCCCCGTTAACAACAAGCATCCGAGCGCCACAGGATCAGGGACCGCCTTTATCCGATACTATTGGAACGTTGCCACATCAGGTATCGCCATCACTTCGTTCACGCATCGGTACACGTACGCTGCTGCTGATCAAAACGGTACGGTAACAGACTATCGCGATGCACGCTTCACCGGTGGTGCCTGGTTTGTAGGATCAACAGCCAATGTAAACACGGGCACGCGCGTGATTACGTTTGTAAACAGTACGAACGTTGCGAGCGACTACACGGCCGGAGAGCCAACAGCTTTTGTCAACCCGGGTACTTATACGAGTATTGGTTCCGGCGCGTGGGAATCTGACGCAGCGGTTTGGTCGCCCGACCCTCCGGGTAATGGCCTGGGACCACCGCCGGGATCGTTCATCATCATCAGCGATGGAACAACGGTAACGGTAGGCGCCAGCGCCAAAAGCGTGGCTACGACCAGCATCCAGGGTCAATTGAACCTCGGCTCCACCAATAGCCATAATTTTGGGACGGTGTCAACTGCGGGCACGGGCTTACGGACGATGCAATTGCAAACGTCGTTCTTTCCCGCAGGCGATTTCTCGGCCTTCAATGGAACCAGTGGTGGAACGGTGGAATACAATGGTCCCGTGACCCTTTCTGCCACGCAGGCCACCTACAACAACCTTTCATTTACCGGCACAGGGGTGAAAGAACTCGGCAACGTTGACCTTATTGTAAATGGGAATGTCTCTATCGCCGCTGGTACGGTTAACAATACCGTCAACCGCTCAATCAATATGGTGAACACTGCGGGCGATTTTACCAATAACGGAATTTTCAACGCGGGCAGTGGATCGATAACGATTGGTCGCGACCTTTTCAATTCTGGTGCAGGAGCCACGTTCAATGCACCCAATAGTACCACAGGACTGAAGGTGATGCGCAACCTGACGAATGGCACTGGTGCGTCATTCATCGCCGGAACCGATAGCGTTGGTGTGCGTGGGACGCTGGTCAATTCAGGCACCTTCACAGCCGGCGGCAACGCCCTTCGTGTAAATGGAAATCTCCAGAATACCGGTGGCACCTTTACGACTGCGGCGGGTACCGTGTACGTTGGGAGTACGCTGACCAACAGTGCACCTTTTAGCGCGGGGACTGGTGCGATTACAGTACAGGGACAGTTTGTCAATAGCGGCGCGTCCGCAGCTTACGCGGCCAACGCCAATAGCCTTTTTGTGAATGGTTTTATCAACCTATCCGCAAATTCAACCTTCAATGCCGGTACAGGCCAGATTACGTTAAATGGCCACTGGAACAATAGCGCTACTTTTACAGCAGGCACGGGTACGACCAACTTCACCGGCGCCGCCAATCAGAATGTAAATGGTGCCACGACGTTCTACAACGTCGGCCGCAGCGGAGGTGGAAACCTCATCCTCAATAACGACGTAATTATGAGTGGCCTGCTATCCCTATCAACGGGAAACATTGTGACCGGCACGAACGTCCTCTCCCTAATCAACACGTCGTCCCAGCCAGTGACCGGGTACAGCCCGGCAGCCTATATTGATGGGGGATTGTCAATCACGTATCCCAATACAGCGCTTGCGAGCCGCGTGTATCCTATCGCGAACGCAGGTGCCTATCGCCCGGTTACGATTCAACAGACGTTAGCGTTTACCTCATCCGTTGTGCTTGTTCGCATGACCAACACTCCCCCGACCGGTACGGCCCCTGCGGGAGTGGACCGCTTGTCGCAGGCGCGCTATTTTGCAATCAATTTGCTGTCTGGCACGATGAATTCTCCTACGGTCGATCTGAGCTTCAATACAAATGGCACTGCCGATGAGACGATCGCAACCCCAACGAATGCCCGCGTCCTACGTTCGGCAACGGCGCCTTCAGGACCGTGGACGAACGAGGGGGGGTCAGGTGTGTTTGCTCCTGCCGATCCAGCCGGCCACGTGACGTCGGGTACAACGAGTTTCACCAGTGGGACGTATTTCGCGCTCGGCTATCCGAACGAGATCACACCGGTAACTTTAGTTTCTTTCAGCGCGTCGCTGCACAGCGACATGGTTGCCTTGTCATGGGCCACGGCTTCCGAGATAAATAACCACTACTTCACCATCGAGCGAAGCGACGAACGTCTTCAATTCGATTCACTTTTTTCTGTAGCAGGTGCGGGTGACAGTCAGTTACTCCTTCACTACCAGGCAATGGATTATTCTCCGCTGCAAGGTGTGTCCTTCTATCGCTTGAAACAGACGGACTACGATTTGAAATACACCTACTCCAGAGTTGTTCGCGTGGTGAACAACCCGACATCGGGGCAAGTATTGTCGCTGTATCCAAACCCGGTCTGGGCGGACAATAAAATTCAATTGCGACTGAACACGAATAAGGCAGAAGAGAGTTATGTCCTTATTACCGACGTGCTGGGAAGGGTTTATTTTGCCGGTGCGGTGGACCTGTCCAAGTCTACTGACGTGCTGGACTTGGCTTTGAACTACCGACTGGGACCAGGGACCTACGTGGTTCGCGTCTCATGGGGGAACAAAGCAGAGACCAGGAAGCTGATCGTTCACTAGTGCGCCAATGCAAAAATAACCATAGGTAAGAAATACTTAAGCTGGCAGGCAGGGCAGCAGGTAGAAGTGGCGCGTAAAGCCCGGTCGTTCCTGCAAGGTTTAATATTTTTGTTACATTAACATAACTTCAATTACCCCCGCGCCCAGTGAAACACTTATCCCGTGCTGCTCAGGCATTACTTTTCATCGCACTGATGGCAATACCTGGTTGCCAGTCTCGACCAGAGAGTAACACCGACGATACGATCGCCTATGATTCCGTGGAAGCCACGGCAGACACCCTGGCTCACGGCGCTGGCGATGGCGTTGACTTTGTGGATTGTCCGCGTGGCGCACCCGAACGCATCGTAAAGCCAAGTGTGGAGCCACAACCTACGTTCGAACTTGATAAAGCAAAGAATGTAGCATCAGAGATCCTTCAGTTTCAGAACGGCGACAAACTCGTGGTGAAGAACGGCGGCTGCGAATATTTCGTAGTAACGTTCAGATTCGAAACGACGCGGTTCAAGGCAGACACAACCGACATGATGTACTGGCTCGATAAGTCTACCATATTGGTGGGCGAGATAGCCGAAGCCATTGACGCGCCCATCGATTTCAACGACGGCGTAGCGATGATCAAGAAAATGAACGGACCCGAGGTAAAGTATGAACCCGGCCAGGAGATTGTCTATGCGGAGGGCGAGATCAGGCAGTTTGCTTCTTTGGATCGTGTTGAGCAACTGGATCCGTCGAGATATGCGGTGGAAGTGACATTTGCCCTCGGCCCGTTCTAAGCGGGGCTCACAGTCCGAGCACTCCCTTCAGCTTGGCATACCCACTCTTACTCAACGGCACCTTTGACCCACCTTTGAGTAAGGCAAGGTAGGTATCCTTCTCCAGCGGTTCGATCTTTGTGAGTTGTTGCAGGTTGATCATATACGATCGATGAACGCGTACAAACTGGGTTTCGTCAAGGCTCTTTTCGTAGAAGGTCATCGTCTTCTTCTTCATAAACATCTCTTTTTGCGTGAAGATCTTGACGTAGTCATCATAGGCTTCGATGTAGTGTATTTCGTGCACCGGCACAATGCGAATATTGCTGCCCTCCCGAACGACGATGCGATTGCGCTCTTCAGGTTGCCGGACATCTTCCGTAAGCAGCGCTTTCGGAGCCCCGGTCTGGTGGTGTTGCTGCAACCACTTTTGGATGGCCTTGTCAAATCGCTCTTTGCTGAAGGGTTTCAGCAGGTAGTCGATAGCATGTGACTCGAAAGCCTTAATAGCATACTCGTCGAATGCCGTGGTAAATATTACCGAGGGCGGTTGCTCCAACAGTTCCAGCATTTCAAACCCATTGATCTTTGGCATTTGAATGTCGAGAAAGATCAGGTCTGGCTTGTGTTGTCCGATGGCCTTTACACCTTCGAAACCATCGTTACACTCCTGGACAATGTTGATCTCGGGATAGTGTTGCAGGTACTCCACGACAATACTGCGTGCCAACGGTTCATCATCGATGAGAATAGTCTTTATCATACAGACTGCGGAATTTTAACTTCGGTTATGAATATTTTTTCCTCTGTTCGTGTGGTAAGCAGATCGTTGCGTCCGTACAGAAGGTATAGTCGCCGTTGCACCGACATCAACCCAAAACCCGTTCCTTGTCGGGGTTGTGAGGTTTCAGGATCGAAAGGATTTTGCACGCGCAGCAGCAACTGCTTGTCGGCCGCAAGGGCTTCAATCTTGATCACGATTTCCCCGGTTGTATCATAGAGGCCAAACTTAATAGCATTCTCGACGATGGGCTGCAACAAAAGGGAGGGCAGCAGGTTGGGGCGTGCTATGTCGTCAATCGTAATTTCTGTTCTGAGGCGATGACCAAACCTGACCTTCTCTATGTCGAGATACAGTTCCAGATGCGAAAACTCCTCTTGCAGGCTCACGAGCTGATGGTCGTCCTTCTTGATGGTGCCGCGCAGGAAGTCAGACAGCTGTTGAATCATCTTTCTTGCTTGTTCCGGTCGCGCTCCAGCCAATGCACTGATCGAGTTGAGGCTATTGAAGAGAAAGTGTGGTTGCAACTGTTGTCTCAATGTGGCGAGTTCTGCATCGCGGGCGAGTCGCATCGTATCGCTTTCACGCTTTTCACCGGCACGGACGTCTTGCATGAAGAACCATGTCCAGCTGATGATGCCCATCAAAGTGATCATCAGCCATGCCAGTATGCCGCGAAAAACCTGAGACTCGTCAAGGTAGACGAGATAGGTTGCCGTCCGGCTAAACGGCCCGTTGATCATGAGATAGTTATGCGCCAAAACACACAGCACGGCAAGGCCGATGTCCCATACGATCAGATATATAACATTCTTCGGGTTGGGCTGGTAATAGCGCATCGACACATACGTAATGTATCCGGCAGTGGCAATCAAGAGATTAAAGTTTACCGCATCAGCAAGTGCGAGAGAGACGGTAAACCCAAAGGAGTTGTACAGGGCATATGCTTCGACCGCGACCAGCGCGGCCGCCCATGAGAGGGCCGCAAATACAACTTTGCGTGTCGATATCTTAAGCATCTCCCTGGACATGACCTCAGTGGATCGGATTGTTGAGTGTATTTCTATCCTGGAAAGGTACATATTTCGAATTAGTCCTGGATCCCTGGTATTTAGTCGTGAGTTAGTTGTTAGTCTTAAGCGTATTCGGTTTTTAGTCGACAATTGACTTCTCAAATGGTAATCGAAGAACGGCTACCGACTATCAACGCTCAGGATCTCCTCACGACTAAGGACTAAATACTCATCAGAGTCGTCAGCCGGATGTCGATCGCTTTTTGATGGACTAAGTGGATGTACGAAGAGCCCTCTTCTGTTTCATGAATCCGCGAGTATACTTCAGCGCCATCCTCCAGGCCCTTCAACGGGATAACTTCTGAAACATTGATAAATTCCCATTTAACCTTCTTATTCTTGTCGTTGTAGAAACAATCTTCTTCACCCAATCCGATCGAACGCGCCTTCAGAAAGGCTTCCTCCGGATTTTCCGCAGCAATCAACCGCAGTTGTTCGTCGAATTGCTTTCTCGACTGACTATCCTCCCGGGTAATAGCGAATACTATTTTTGTGATATACCAGTTCATAAGTAAGACTTGAAAGATGATTAAAATCTGAGCCATAGTGATTAGTCCGGATGCGGCAAGACCTATTGATAACTCTTGATATCGATGCCACCAAATACGGTTGTACCCCGCAATACCAGAACCTTGGTGTCATCTGTGACCGTACTGTTAAAGTGACGCTTGTCGTTGAGGCCACCGAAAATGCTAACGACTTCTTCCGATTCAACTTTCCAATGCGCGGGAACAATCAATTTGGTGCCGCCAAATACCTGTACCAACTCCAGGGGTACGCGTCCGTTGATGTCGGCCTGCATGAGATTGATTTCCGATCCGCCGAAAACGCACACGCTCTCGCCGCCTTTAAAATCTTTGGACAGTATCTGATGCTTATTTTCTCCAAATATGGTTACTGTTTCGAAGAGTCCGGAATCGCCCTTGTTTGGATTTGCAATTCCTTTATCAAGCGTGTTGAACAGTGAGTCATTTTCCTGACGTCTGCGCGACCTGAGGATCATGGTAAGTCCGACACCGATAATGATGATTGGCCAGAGGTAATCATGAAGTTCCACCTCGGGGAGCATCCGATCAATGAGAAATACCGTACCGATGGCCATAGGAATCATGAAACCCGGGTTCCTGAAATGGTGGCGGACACCGATGTAAAAGCCTAACACAATCAGAAACATCGGCCAGCTGAAGAGCCACGACGGGATATCTGCGCCGACCCGCTGTGCCAGAAACAGAGCACCAACGACGACGATTATGATGCCTCCGAACGTGCGGCCGTCGCGGAATCGGTAACCGTCACGTTGCCGGTTCTTAAAGTTTGTATTGGGATGTTCCTGGGTTTCCATTTTCGTTATGATTATGGTGTAAATAACGGCGGGAAAATGGGTCCGGGCTATGGCAAAAAGGCCGTTTCAGTGCGCGGGTAGGTGAATAGCCGTTGGCCGTCGGTGAATGCTCCGTCCCCTTGTTCCGACCTCCGGCTCATGGGTTGTAGCCTTCTGCCTATCGGCCATTTCAGGATCACTTTCATGCATATGGCCCCGGACCTGTGGGGAGGATAGTGTATGGCACCAAATTTCCCAGGAATGCTGTAACTTTCATCCATCAAAAACCCGCTATGACCCGGACCCAGCAACTCGAGCAGGCCTTTTCTCACTTCGATGTTTACAACTATCGCGATCCGAACACAGAAGATTGGAACGGGAAGTCGTTCCCGAAGGAATTGTTGTACTCCATCCGAATGAGCGACCGCCTTGAAAAGTTCGCACCAGGATCACCGGATCATGTGAAGCTGGCTGTCCGATGTCAGCACATCGGACGATGGGAGATTGCTCGCAATACCTATCCAATGGACAGAAAAGGGTACCTGCAATGGAGAAATGCCTTGAAATTTCATCACGCCAGGATCGCCGGCCAAATCCTTCAGACCTGCGGCTACGACGAGGCAACGATAGAAAAAGTGAAGTTTCTGCTGTTAAAAAAGGAGCTGAACCGAAATGCTGAAACGCAGCTGACGGAAGATGTGATCTGCCTCGTATTCGTCGAGTTTTACCTCGCAGACTTCGCGGCGAAACACGAAGACGACAAGGTTATCGACATTCTGAAAAAGACCTTGATGAAGATGTCAAAGCGTGCCATCGAAGACGTATCCCACATTAAACTATCGCCTAAAGTGGCACAACTGATTTCCATAGCAGTTGCCTAGTACGTCGCAGCAAAATAACTGTTCTCCGCCAGCTGAAAATCTGTCCCCGGCAAACCATTTCCTGTTTTTAACTAATCCTTGATCTCGATTATTTTTAGATGGCCAACTAGCTACTGCGTTAGACCAAGCTCCTTGCGATTTGTCTTGACCAGGTAGTCAACAAAATGAGACAGCGAGCGGGTTAGAATTTCATACACCTCTTCAAAGTGCTTCTGGTTTCCGTAGTAGGGATCCGGTACTTCCGCACCCTTGTGACCTGGATCAAAATCCCGCATCATCCTGACCTTCGATCGGTTTTCTGCGTTGGTCAGACGCGTAATGTTCTGATAATTGCTTCTATCCATGGCCAATACATAGTCGTATAGGTCCAGGTCGTCGGCCACCAGCTGCCTCACACAATGATCAATAACTATCCCTTTGCTGCGAACCGTGGATATCGTGCGCGGATCTGCGTCGTCGCCGACATGATAGTTTGCCGTTCCGCACGAATCAATTTCTACCGCGTCCGCCAACCCTTTTTCTTTGATGAGGTGTTTGAATATGGCTTCAGCCATTGGCGATCGGCAAATATTTCCCAGGCAAACGAAAAGAACTTTAACCATGATCAGCCGTTCAACAGTAACATCAGAAATTCTTCACTTCCCGGACCGAGACACCAAGTCCCACGCTCACCATATTGTATTCCTGGAGACTGTACTCTCCACTTAGGTAGATCGGACCAAAATTGAATCGCATGCCGGCCGCGATGCGAAAGCTGTTGTTCTTGAAATCAAGTGATACGGGATTCTTAAATGTACCCACGTCCGGAATAACGTATGAGCCCAGCACATTCGAATTGGTTCTCGCCGTTGAGTAACCAACTCCGCCGAAAAAGGTAACGATGGCGATTTTCTTGCTGATGAGTGCCTGGTACAGCCAACCATCCATTTCGTATACCATTTCCTGTCGGCTTTGGTCGCTTGACGGTTTCGCAAAGGCATTTTCCAACAAGGTGGATCCCTGAATGTGTGTATAGGCAACGAGGACGGACAGATCAAATGGCAGGATGCGTATCCCTGGGATGTGCTGCTTGATGTCGTGCATGACACCCACACCAAATGCCCTTATGCTTGTATTGTTCGACGTGATTTCAGGAAGCCACCTTAGCTTCAGATCGGTGTTCTTGTAAATGCCAAGTGATAACTGGGCAGTAGGGGCGAGCACACCATTCATCTGAATGCTCTCCTTAAAGTCAACACCCTTCGGACCTGGAAAGGTTGCTTCCCCGTTGTTGACGGTATAGGTGGTGGCATCGCTTGGTCCGCTGATGGCTGGAGCCAGACCGTTTGAAGCCGTTGACGTGAAACCTGTAACGGTCTCAAGGTTCAGCTTTCTGGGATCGAAATAATTGTACGACGAAGGAATAAACACCGCGTGTACTCCGACGCCGAGGTCAAAACCGAACGTCTTGTGAGTCTTGCCGCTACTGTACCATCCACCGTTGAAGCCATAGGAGAGGCCTTCAATAGCCGGATTCAGATAGGCCTGCATCAGCTTGCTGGCGTCCTGCGGGCCGGCGGTAAGGAAGTAAACGATGTCATTTTCATCTTGTGCATACACAGACGTGGAGGCTATCGCCATCGCCAGCGCCAGTACCTTAAAAAAATGCTTCATGCTATAAGCGACTAAAAAATGAGACTTTCGCGAGTCAAAGATAGCCAAATCACCCCTTCCGCCAGTATGTCCCCCGTGGTATGTGCCGAAGGTGTTGCCGAAGCTTTGTATTTTTGCGACCAGATGAGGTTATTTTACGACGGCCTGATCCTGTTGCTACGCATGGTGGCGCGGGTAGGCGCTTGGTTTAGTCCGAAACTGGACTCGTTTGTTCAAGGGCGCGCGGATGTGTTTGAACAATTGCGCTCTGCGGTACGGGACAAACCCGGCCCGTACATCTGGATACATTGCGCATCGTTAGGCGAATTTGAGCAAGGCCGCCCGGTTATCGAGGATCTGAGAAAATCTTTACCCGGGTACAGGATTTTGCTGACCTTCTTCTCACCGTCTGGCTATGAAGTGCGCAAGAACTATGACGGGGCCGATTTCGTCTGTTACCTTCCGTGGGATACTGCAGGAAACGCGCGTAAGTGGTTGTCGATCGTCAAGCCCGTGCTCGCCATTTTTGTAAAGTACGAGTATTGGCATCATTATATTGCCGCGTTGAAGAAGGCTGATACTCCGCTAATTTCTATTTCGGCAATATTTCGGCCACAGCAAATTTACTTTAAGCGACTGGGCGGTTTTTACAGAGAAATACTCATGAATGTCACCCATTTTTTTGTCCAGAACCAGGAGTCGCTGGCGTTGTTGAGTTCCATTGGTGTGAAGCAGATATCGTTGGGAGGTGATACACGCTTCGATCGGGTTGTTCAGATAGTGAGCCAGGCGCGCGAGGTTCGGGTAGCGGCTGCCTTTAGTAGCGGAAGTGTTGTCCTGGTAGCTGGAAGCATATGGTCCGATGATTTCGACGCGCTCCTTCCGCTGATGAACGAAGGGCAGATGAAATTCATCATTGCGCCGCATGAGATTTCCGAACGTTTCCTCGCGACTATGGAGAACAGTCTTCGCGTGAAGCACGTCAGATATTCGAAGGCGGAGGAGGCCAGCGTGGCATCGTATAGCGTTTTGTTTATAGACAACGTAGGCATGTTGAGCAGCTTGTACCGGTATGGCAAGTATGCGTTCGTAGGGGGAGGTTTTCGCGAGGGGCTCCACAATATATTAGAGGCCGCCTGTTACGGTGTGCCCGTATGTTTCGGAAACCGTGCCTTCAAGGTGTACCAGGAAGCAAACGACCTGGTGGCAACCAGAGCGGCGTTTGCCGTGGCCGATACGCGCGAACTGAAAGAAACAATCAACTGGCTGGAGCAACCGGGCAACTATACGCAGGCGGCGTCGACGGCCCGCGACTATGTGAGGCGTCACACCGGAGCAACAGAGAAGATCGTGTCCTATTGTAAAATGCTGATGAAATGAAAGGGACAGTTCTGCGATCAACAGGTTCATTCTATACCGTCCTTGGTGAAGACGGCGTGCGTTACAATTGTCGCGTGCGCGGAAAGATCCGTTTGGTAGGCATCAAGGAAACGAACCCGGTAGCGGTAGGCGATGAAGTCACTTTCGACACGGCTCACGACATTGGCTCGATTGTCGCGATCCTTCCCCGAAAAAATCACATTCTTCGTCAGTCGGCGAAGAAGGCGGGACACACGCATGTTCTGGCCGCAAACATTGATCAGGTGCTGGTGGTGGCCACGATGGCTCTTCCGCGAACGTCGACAGGATTTATCGATCGCGTTCTCGTAAGTGCGGAAGCCTTCGGTATTCCGCAGATCTTGCTTTTGAACAAACGCGACCTGATGGACGAGAAGGATCGGGAGGTAGCTTCACAACTGAGTGGCGTGTACGCGTCTATTGGCGCGACCGTCCTCATCGTTTCGGCCCGTCACGACGATCTCGCGAATGTAAAGACGCTGCTTAACGGGAGGACTACACTCGTGGCTGGTCATTCAGGCGTAGGCAAGTCAACCTTGCTCAATAAGATCGCTCCAGCAATCGGGCAGCAAACAAATGAGCTATCGGATTTTTCTTCCAAGGGCGTACACACCACGACTTTTGCCGAGGCATTCGAAATAGAGAAGGGAACGTTCATCATCGACACGCCAGGAGTTAAAGAGTGGGGCCTCGTCGACATGAACCCTCAGGAAATCTCAGACTACTTCCCCGAAATGCGAACGATTCGACTGGGATGCAAGTTTCAATCGCGTTGTTTGCACATCAACGAGCCCGGATGCGCGGTGAAAGGTGCTGTGGCAGACGGCGTGATAGCGCAGTCGAGATACGACAATTACCTGAAGATGGCTACAGGCGGCGACAACAGGAAATGAAACGTAGTCCGAGCGCCGCTTATGAGGGTTTAGCTTGCATACCTGACCCGATGGTAAAGGCGACGCAACCCCGACAGCGGTAACCGTAATAGATTCACAACCTGCCAGAGCTTGTCGCCAGGAGCAGGCTCGCGAAGGGTCTTGAGTAGTTGCCAGAACAAATTGGCTTCGGAATGATTTCCCGACAACGCCGCGTGCCTGAGCTCATAACTGACTCGGTGAATCAATGCCTCGCGGTCACCCTCGTCGCGACAGAGTGCAACCGCCTTCAGGCATACGAGATAGGTAGACTGCAACTGTTTGTCGCCTGGAACATGCGAATGTCCGGACAAAGACTTTGATAATTTACGGATGAATGTCAATCGTTCATCGAGGAATTCGTATCGATACACCCTGCCCGATCGTATCCATAGATCAAGATCTTCGTATGCCAATGCTTCGTCATATCCGCCCAACTCGTCAAAGACGGAACGGCGCATCATCATCGTAGGACTGGCAATGTAGTAGGTAGTGAGCACTGTCCGAAATACGTCTCCCGTTACCACTTTGGAAATCAAGCGATGCCTGAACAGATGTTCATAGTGATGTCGAATAAAATTGCTGCGTTCGTCGACATAGGTAGCGTCCGTAAAAACGACACCCGTGCGTTCATCCATCTTTGAGAAGTAATGTACCTGCTTTTCCAGGCGGAGTTCGTGCATGACGTCGTCAGTCGAAAAGTCGACAATGAACTCGCCGTTGGCGTACGCATAGGCACGGTTGAATGCGCGGCAGTTACCTTCGTTCTTCTCCGACAGGAAAACCTGCAACTGCGGATAAATCTTCTCGAGTTCCCTGATAACGGCCTGGCTATTGTCCGTGCTGGCATCGTCCCAAACAATGATCTGCACAGCCTCGTACGATTGCGTGATCACCGACTCGATCGCGTCCTTTATGAACGGCTCATGGTTATAACACAGGCAGATGACCGTTACCAAAGGTTCACGCATCGCGATACACCTTTCTCAGTATGGGTTTAACAGAAGGTTGCGCCCCCATGCGCATTTTAAAAGAAAGCAAGCTGATATTGGGACCCCCGGGAAGGCTCGATGTCCCCAGGTCGAGCAGGGGAATATGATTCATCGCACAATAGTCATACAGGGCAGCGATAAGCAAAACGGGGGGACTAAGCTTGTCAAATTGGTTGTCGTGATCGATATAAAACAGATTCAGCACGTGAGAGGACACTCTGATTGCTATGGCAGCAGCAATCATGACCTGGTCAGTGTGCACACCGAATGTGAGGTATCGACCCGGGAACAAGGCGGCTGTTTTTTCCAGGTGTTGCCAGCTCATGGTGACCGGATAGTCCTTTTGCGTATGATGGTGGGCGATGAACGCGTAGGCGTCGGCCAGCTTATCGCCGGCCATCAGCGAAACGGTAAGTCCGGCGTGCAATGCCTTGTGCAGGACCTGGCTTTCCGTTTTCCGGATAGCGCCCGCAAAATTTCCGGTAACTTTAATACATGAAGAAAGGTCGACTTGTACCGTCCGAAAGCCCACGGCATGCAGGAACGAAAAGATCCATGCATGTGTGCGTGGCGCATAGGCCTCGGGTGGCATCTTGATTTCCACTTCGTTGGCCACCTTTGCCAGGGCAGTGTCGGCATATCGTATGAACTCGTACAACGTTTCCGCGGAAATGCCCGGAGAACACTCGATCCCTCCGTAAGGACTTCGTACGGCAGTCGTGCCCTTCTTTTCGTAAACATTCACAAATAACGAGGCCACTATGCGCTTGTTTTTCTGGTCAAGTGCATAGAAAGCTGTCCAGTCCGAATCGCACTGCAAGGCGAGGTGATCCGGAAGGTGAAACAGCGTTGGCTCATATTCGTACAACGCCTCACCGTCGGGCCAGGCGTCGTGAAAAGTAACGTCTTTCAACTAATACGGGATTCCGATTTTCTTAAATATAAAGTGCATCAGCCAGGCGGGTCCTATCAGCAGAAACTGAATATCCTTCAAAAATGATGGCTTCTTCCCTTCTACTTTGTGACCATAAAATTGTCCGATCCAGGCCACGGCAAAAATAGCAATACTTAGCAACCAGAGCGGGGCCACGCGAATGGCGGCCATTTGGTGCAGAATGAACAGGCAGAGCGCTCCGAACAGCATCATGCCCACACCCAGGGGAACCGACAGCGAAACGTAATAGAGGAGCGACAATACTAAGGCTACTCCCGCCCAGTTTGCGTATGGACTTTCTCCCAACAATGAAACGACGGGGTCAGCCGGGATAGAGGCCAAAAGTCCGAGTAAGCTCAGGAAAATTAGCGGAACACACACCCAATGAATGGCTTTGTTGGTCTGATTTTGATGACTTTCACCGTATTCGAGAAAGAGCTCTTCAATCTTCCGCATACAATTCCCTTTTACAACAAATTAACGGTTAGACCGACAATCTGCAAACGTTACCGGCCATCCGAAAGATTACTCGGTGTAACAAATAATTTAGGTCCGCGTTGGGTTGCTCAAAGCAATGGATTATTTTGGTAGTCCCCAAAGCCCGCCTTAAATGTGTATTGCTCCATCACTGGCCGTTCTGACGACCGCTATTTTACTGCTCAGTTGCCAGCAGGGTACCGTCCAGGCACCGCTCGATAACTTTGTGGCAGCGAAGGTGATCATCGGCTATGTCCCGGGCTTTCGTGGTATTCTCGATACGGAACATATAGATCCCAACAAGGTCACGCATATCAACTATGCTTTCGTGAATGTCAAGGACAGCACCGCTTATCTTACCAACCTGGCGACGGACACCGTTAACTTCCGAAAGCTCAACGGCATGAAACGTATCAATCCTCAACTGAAGATCATGATTTCACTCGGCGGGTGGTCCTGGAGTGAGAATTTTTCGGATGCTGTGCTCACACCGTCTTCGCGCAAGAAATTTGCCGAATCATGCGCCGCTATTCTGAAGCGATACTACCTCGATGGAGTCGACATCGACTGGGAATATCCTGGGATGAAAGGTGAAGATAATGTGTTCAGATCCGAAGATCGCCAGCATTTCACGCTGATGTTCAAGGAACTGAGACAACATTTGAACACACTATCGACGCATACCGGTAAATCCTATACCCTTACTACTGCGTTGCCGTGCTTTAATCAGATCCTGTCCGTAACGGATATGGGACAAGCATCAAAATATCTCGACTATATCAACCTGATGGGTTACGATTTCTATGTTTCAGGTGAGAAGGCCGGACATCATTCCAATCTATATGCTTCGGAGAGTTATGATGACGAGGACTCCGTCGACAAAGCTGTTGCCTTGTATACGGCTGCTGGTGTGCCGGCTGACAAACTGGTCCTTGGCGTTCCCTTTTATGGCCGTAGTTGGATCATGAAGTCGTTGGATAATCTTGGCATTAACCGACAAGTTGATTCCGTCGTACGGGCCGGGGGTTATACTTTTATTCGTGACACGCTGGCGCATCAACCTGGCTTTGTCCGGCATTGGGACGATAAGGCGAAGGCGCCTTACCTCTGGAATGCGGGCAAACGTCAACTTGTGTCGTACGATGACGAGCAGTCGATACAGGAGAAATGTACGTTTGTAAATGCTCACCACATGGCCGGGATTATGTTCTGGCAATTCGCCAGTGACCCCAGAGGATACCTTCTGGACGCTGTAAATACCCACTTATATCACTGAACTCAGTGATATCTGAGATTTTTTCCTTACTTTCGTCGAAGTCGTGTCGTCGTTCCTAAACGCCCAATCAATATTTGGTCAGTGTGATTGGAGGTCCCGGGCAAGTAACGCAGGCGCTTAGCCAACTTCGTAGCCCAATTTTTTAAATATATTTTATGGGATCTACTTGCAAATTTCTCGTCATCGACGACAACGAAATCGATCGTCTAATTACATCCAGACTTTTGAGCAGCGGAGGTATGACAGATGTTCATACTGTTAACGGCGGGCTTGAGGGGCTCAACTGGATCAAACAGCACGTCGCCAACATTGGACAAAACCTCGTCGTCCTCGTCGACATTATGATGCCAGGCATGGATGGTTTTCAGTTCATGGAGGCCTTCGATTCACTCGATGCCTCTGTGAAGCGCGTTACCCAGGTGTTTATGCTTTCGTCTACGCTTGACCCTCGTGACATTAAGCGTGCGGCGAGTAATAAGACCGTAATAGATCTGCTTAGCAAACCGCTCCCTGTGGCGAAGCTGTCGGCCGCTGTATACGGCGTTGAAAGTGTCAGAACATAGACAACTGCTCGGCAAATCTCGCGGGCGCCAGCTCCTTTCTACTGGAAGCTTGATTTCGAATGTGAAAAAGCTTGCTTTCTCTTTCCCGCGAAGCAATGATAATCTGTGTGTCTCCTGCAACGGGGTAAAACGTGTCGCGGACGAGGCGTGGATGATTGTTGTTTTGGGACAGATGCACCAGAAACAAATGGCTCATGAATGCTGGTCGGTGTGTCATAAATAACTGCCGGGCCTGCTTGTTAGACAAATGACCCCTGCCTCCCCGTATTCTGTTCTTGAGTGCGAGTGGATACCTTCCCTGATCCAGCATCAACTCGTCGTAATTTGATTCAAGGAACGCCGCGTGGCATTGCCGGAAGTTGGCAATGACGTTTTCGCAGGCAACGCCAATATCTGTGAAAATGCCCACGTTAACGGTGTCGCTGGATATCAGGAAACTTTGTGGGTCGGACGCATCGTGTCTTTTGGAAAAACCAGTGATGCGAAGTGCGCCTATGGTAACCGTGGTATCTGACGACAGCAGGTGCACATGCTCATCCATCAAGCGTATGTTGCCGGCAGCGCGTGTTCCGGCCGTTAGGTAGACGGGCATATGATGCTTCTTCGACAACGACGCTACTCCGTGAATATGGTCGCCATGTTCGTGTGAAATGAATACACCCTTCACTTTCCGCAACGACAGGCCAAGACGCTTCATGCGTTTCTCTATTTCGCGGCAGGAGATACCGCCATCAATCAGGACTGCATCGTCATCACTCCCCACATAGTAGCAATTGCCGTTACTCCCCGAATTCAACGATGCAACAAATAGCGACATACGATAAAAAAATTGAAAAACTCGATCCCCTCAGTTCCGGGCCAACTTACTCTTCCCGTAGCCGTAGCAAAAATAAACAATCAGTCCGAATGCCATCCACCCAAAGAATACCAGCCAGCTTCTCGCCGGGATCTCGATCATCAGGTAGAGGCAGCACAGCATACCTAATACAGGTATTAACGAGAGCTTCCGCACGAACGTGTACAAGGTAATCACTGCGCTGGCGGTAATAAAGATGATAAACAATATTTCCTGGTGTGCTTCGTGCGTGAGATTGGCAAACGCGTCGACCAAACGAACGCGGAAGGCGTACAGGAATACGATGAACAACACGGGTACAATCCACTGTCCGTTGATGTACGGAAGGTTGAACCCTTTTGCCCCTTTCTCCCTGGGGGGAAGCAGCAGCACACCGCCACAAACAATGGCAAAAGCAAACAACGTCCCGATACTGGTAAGGTCGGTCATGAGGGCGCCCTCAATCAACAGCGCAGGGATGGCAACAATAATACCTGTCATCACGGTAGCAAATCCCGGTGTATGAAAACGCGGATGAATCTTTCCGAACCGTACCGGCATAAGTCCATCGCGGCTCATGCTCATCCATATCCGCGGTTGGCCAATCTGAAATACCAGTAATACACTGGTAGCCGCCACCACGGCGCTAACCGACACAAAGAATCCGATCTTGTTGAGATTGATCTTTTCAAAAACGTAGGCTAACGGATCCGCTACAGCTTCAAACTCCGAATAGTTAACCATTCCCGTGATAACCAGCGTAACCACGACGTAAATCACGGTGCATATAATAAGTGAATAGATCATGCCCCGCGGCAGGTCCCGCTGCGGATTGGCGCACTCTTCGGCCGTCGTCGAAATGGCATCGAATCCTATGTACGCAAAGAAAACGGCCGACACCCCCTTCAACACACCGGTAAACCCGTTGGGCAGGAAGGGTGTATAATTATCTGTATCAATATAGAAGAGGCCAATGGCGACAATAAATGCCAGAACCACCAGCTTCAGGCCAACCATGAAATTGGCGCTCGCCCGGCTCTCGCGCATCCCTCTGTAGGCAAGGATGGTGATCAAGATAACGATGACGAAAGCGGGGAGGTTGCAGATTATCTTATACCCGCCAATAACCGGGGCCGACGACCAGGCCATGCCTGCTGTCGGGGAATTGCCTTCGATGGCCGACTCATAAAGGGTTTGGGCCGTAGCAGCATCGGTGGCCAGCCACGCAGGAAGGTTGATTCCGGTACCCTCCAAAAGATTTACGAAATAGCTGCTCCACGAAATGGACACAACCACATTGCCAATGGCATACTCCA
>DATHKA010000135.1:0-9940 GCA_035489615.1 Chryseolinea sp. | reverse complement strand
GGACGACGGGTGTCACGCAAAAGGCCGGCATGTGGTTCCAGATGGAATTCCCCAAGCCAATCACCGTTACAGAGATACAGTTTAAATCTCCGTCCATCAGAAGGGGCAGAGGAAATGAGCCGCCGCCCATTCAGACCTGCCCAAGGGGATACCGTGTAGAGATGTCGGACGATGGTAAGAACTGGAAGGCGGTTGTTTCCAACGGAGAGGGTACAGGCCCAAGTTCGATTATTCGCTTCGCCCCGACGGAGACAAAGTTCCTTCGGATGATCCTGACAAAATCGGAAGAAATCATTCACGGTGAACGAAGGGGTCAGCCTTTCGATTTTGAAGTTGTTTGGAACATGCGCGAGATGAAGGTGTACGGGTTTCGTTGAGCACTGGCGTGGGCAAAGCCGGGCTGGTTCTCGAATAGCCGGCTACCCAATCCTCAAACCGGGAGACTCTTGTCGTTGATTTTTGGTTCCGGCTTGAAGGCCAGCCTTTTCCTGGCAGCTGCTGCCCAAATCTCACCGATGAGGGTTTTAAGAGTTGTTAACTCATCATTGTTAAGGCATAGCTCTTTAATGCCACGTGGATACACGGCTCTTTGTTGGTTGAATACCCTAACGATCTCCTCTGCTTTATAAAAAATGCTACTCACTTTATCTTCGTCCGGAGTGGCGAGTTCATCTATCTCATCGCTGAGCTTCTTCAGGCTTAAAAAATATTTCTCTTTCATAAATACCCACTAAACGACGTTGTAAGGTGTAAATAAATTAAGATGATGTTCATATAACAATCATGGTAAATTTTCGGTTCAGCTACTCAATTCCACTTTTTACACGGCCGGTTCCACGTCGCCGCACCTTTCCAGCGCGAGTCAGGGGTCAAACCCGGCCACGGTGGGGGTAGCAACGACGGATTTCTTCGTTGGGAAACTGAGTGTCGTCCTACAAGCGCTGAGGCGCCTGAAATTAAATGGCTTGTTTGATCAGGAGTCCAACCACGGCAGCAGCGAGAATAATGTAGGGTTCCTGAATTTTTTTAAAATTCACGAGCAGGCCAATTACAGCTACGGCAATGATCACCGTGGGAATATCAACTAAAGTCCGTTTACCCAGGACCAGAACAGCACCGGCAATTGCGCCGATAGCGGCGGCGGTCACACCCTCTACAAAGGCCTTGATAGCGGGATGTTTTCCATACTTCTTGAAATAGGGCGCCGGTATGACGGTAAACAAATAGCAGGGTACAAAAGTAGCGAGGGCTGCAACACAGGCGCCTGGCACGCCCGCCACCAAATAACCAATGAATCCCACGGTTATGACTACCGGACCCGGCGTAACCATCGCCACGGCAACAGCATCCACGAATTGTTGTTCATTCAGCCATTGATATTCCTTTACCACGCCACCATAAAGAAACGGAACAATGGCCAGTCCGCTCCCGAAAACAAACGCACCGGCTTTAGTAAAGAACCACGCAATGTCCCATAGCCTGGAGTCATTGGTAGTCGGTTGTATCTGTGACAATAGTATCGGAAACATTCCGTGGGTTCCGGTACTCAGCCATTTCGGGGGAGCTTTTACAAACCAAACGACGACGCCGGCCAGAAGCATGAGCCATAAAATTTCTTCTTCAGTGATGAATGTGACAATGGCCAGTACAGCAAATATGCTCCATAGAAGTATGTCCTTGCCTATACTTTTTCGCGTAAGCTTATAACTACTCAGGGCAATAATTCCGATGACGGCCGAGCCCACGCCATAGAACACGGCTTGCATCCACGGCAGACCGCCATACAAAACGTATGCATACCCAATACCCAGTACCATCAAAAAGGAAGGGAGGACAAATGCAAGTCCCACGACAGTCGCGCCCGGAATCCGGTAGTGAACGTATCCCAGGTATATGGCCAATTGTGCCGCCAGTGGTCCAGGCGCTAATTGAGCCAGGGCGAGACCCTCTTTATAATCGCCTTCAGTGATCCATTTTTTCTCCTCTACCAAATCCCGGTGCATGTAGCCCACCAGTGCTACGGGTCCTCCAAAGCCCCAGGTGCCGAGTTTCAGAAAATAAATAACCAGGTCTTTTAGCGAATAATCAGCGTTCATGAGATTTCAGTTAAAAATACGGCGAACAATATCCCGGTAATTTGAACTACCGGCCTTGTTTATCGCGCAAGTCCAGTGAATGAAAGAAGAACAGGCGAATGGCGTCCGTCGACATATAGCTGTTGCCGGAAGCTTCTTGCTGATAAACATTCATGTATCCGAGCTGGGCATTCAGGTGTGATGTGAACTGGTACCCAAAGCCGACGAAGAACCGGTTCTGATCGAAGGTGTTGTAGACAATGTTGCCGCCGAAATTGAGAAACACTTCGTTGGTCAGGGCAATGAAGGGCGTTTTTGCCACCAATTCCTTTCCCTTCAATGGAATGAAGAACGAAAAATTGTAGCGGAGCCGGAAGTTAAAGTTGTAGCCATCCTGCAATTCATCATTGGAAATTTTTCGGTTGAAGCGTTGCTCAAATCGCAGCCATTGAAGGGTGGATAGACCCGGATATTTTTGACTCCACCATATCTGTTGCCACAAGCGATGTTCAGGACGCGACGTTTCGTTTCCTTCAGCAGGAAAGTGATTTACGAAAGCGTACCCAACATTGACCCGCAGGTTGTCCTTAATAAAATACGTTACAGCGGGCCGGATTATAAATTGAAAGGGGCGCTCAATGAAATGATCCGTCTGGCGATAGTGGACATCGAGCCAAACGCCGAACTTGTTGGACAACCTCGTTTGGTTAAAATATCCGAACCACAGTTGCTCGCGATGGTGCACTACCTTGTCGGGCGTTTGGGCCACACAGCGCATGAAAGTAGGCAAGGTGAGTAGCACCGCCAGGACCGGTATAAAGAAAGACTTGTTCATAACATTACAGCTGGTTGCAATGCTATGAAGTCTGGAAAAGGATGGATAGGATAAAATTTACTTTTTGTATCTGCTTTACTTTTTTGCAGCCTTTTTCCTGAATTCAAGAGGATTTTTTCCTGTGTGTTTTTTGAATATGCGATTAAAGTGGCTTTGGTCGGAAAATCCGGTCAGGTAGGCGATCTCGGCCATGCTGTGCTGAGACTCGTTCAATAGATGAATGGCTCTTTCGATCCGAAGCTTCCGGATGTAATCTCCGAAGGATAAATCATCAAAGTACTTCGAGAATTCGCGTGAAAGATAGCTGGGATGAACGTTCAGACTTTGTGATAACTCCTTGAGGCTTAAAGTAAGATTGGTGTCGATCTGGTCCTGGATAATTTCCTTCAGCTCTTGCGCCCATACGGGAATCTTTTTTGAACGGGACCTTTGCTTCAGATACTTCTTGTAGACATCCAGCAACAAATTCTCAGTCGGATTCTGCGTGTGCTTTTCGTGCTGGAGATGTTTTGCCCAACTGTATAAGGCATCATAGATCATCATTCCTTTTTCAAGCAACAGTTGATCGTCAGGTATGTTATGTGATAGCCCTGCTGAAATTGCCCAGAGGCCAGCAGACTGACTGGCTATGTCGTGTCTGTCGGTATCGGCACCCCGGACAATGACTGCGAGGACCTTTAATGCGGGATCGTTGAGCTCATGCTTACGGATGATGTAATCGAAAGTGCACTCCTCTCCGTAATGAGTGTATTCGACATTGGGAATGTCGAATGGTATTGCGCCGGTTTCCTGCGCCTCTTTAAGCACTTCCTCGAATCGAACATACCTGATCTCCGCCGCCTTATCTACGAAACGGGTGATCAACCAGGGGCAGGCTATGCGATCAATTTTCGGACGTTCATGGGTGATCCATTTCATTCCATTCTGTGTAAGGTCATCGATGCGTATGTCATGTCTCCCCGGGCGGCCATTCTGGTTTGTTTTTTAAAGTACTGGCAAAAGGATGGTGTGCTTAAGGGTACGTTTGATGCAACCACAGTCACGTATTTATAGATGGCGCCCATTACGAATCCTATCGTCTTATTCGGCGAGGATAACTTCCCGGCAAATTTCATCAAACGATTTAGATTTATGTCTTAGCCATAGGGCGGAGAATCGAATTTCAATGCCTTTTAATATATGAACGCACAATTCCTTATCATCGTTGGCAAGGTCATTCAGGAGAAGTCGCGTGTTCCTGGTAATTCTGTCATAGCAAATCGCGGTGACCTTTAGTCCCTTAATTGTAAGTGAAATTCTTTTCGACCTTCTGTCGTTTTCATCACTATGCTCGCGAATCAATCCACGCGCTTTCAAACGGTTCAATAGATCCGTACCGCTTGACAACTCCAGGAGATTACTATAAATGATGTCTGTTTTTCTTGCATTGATTTCTTGTGCGATCGTTGCGAGAACGCCAAACTCTTCAATCTGATTTACTCCTGTTCCCTCAAGCGCTTTATTGGCGTAGAACATATTCAACTTGGTAATTCTCCCGAGAATTTTTAAGAGCAGCCCATCATTGAATGGTGGAATAACGCCCCCCACAAGCTTGCCTTTCACAGCCCGGGATCGCTGTTTTCCTAAATAGTACTTGCAGAAATCTTCGATTGATCCATCCGGAGTTTTTTTTTCGAAACCTGCCCATTCATTAACAAGCTCAACTGTTTTGTTCATTCTATTTTACTTCGGTTACGTAGTAAATATAGAATAATTACTCCGAAATCATATTTGATGACCAGCCGAAAGGCTACCATTGTCACACACAGTAATTAAAACATCCAGCTATGAATCCATCTATTTACCACGCGGCCATTGTGCTGCATATTGTCGGCATATCATTGTTGACCGGCGCTACGGTGTTCGATTTTTTAGGTTTTCGCAAATTTTGGCGACTCATCCCGACAGATCGGTCAGGATCGATTATCGTGCTCGAATCAAATACGGTCTGCCAGAGATTGATGGGAATAGGAATGGCCCTGATCATCGTTTCCGGCATTGTGATGATGTACTACATGCATCGCGTCTGGGGCACGCAAATTTGGTTTAGAATAAAGTTTGCCTTACTGCTTGTAGTCATCATTAACGGCTTGGGTATAAGAAGAATGCTTGGATCGAAATTGACTAAACGCATCCAGTTGACGACTCATAGTATCACCCTTGAGCTCTCTACCTTAAAACAAAATATGATGCTGGTGCATATCCTTCAATTTGTTTTGTTGCTTCTCATATTCATACTCAGCGTTTTTAAATTCAATTAATCAATTTGATATGGAACACGATACTCTCAGACGAACACGCATAGTCGTTATCGGTGCGAACGGTGGCATTGGAAGGCATGTTGTCGGCCAGGCATTAAAGCAGAATATTCAGGTTGCTGCCGTTTTGCGAGATCCTTCAAGACTCACGCTTGTGCATCAAAACCTCACCGTCGTTCGTGGTGATATCATGCAACCAGGCACTCTCGATGGTGTCATACAGGATAACGACATCGTTGTTTCTGCAATAGGAAGCAACTCACTCAAAGAAACAGTTTTGTATTCACAAGGCGTTCGAAATATTATAACGTCGATGCAGCGTACTGGTCTAAGAAGGGCGTTGTTCATTTCTGCTTCCGGACTTGAAGTAAACCCGACACATACATGGCTGATTCGCTTTGCAACAAGGCAAATCTTACAACGAATTCTCCGGCACATGTACGCCGACCTGGAAAGAATGGAACAGGTTATAAAGGAAAGCAATATCGACTGGACAATTGTTCGTCCACCCCGGCTTGTCGATGAACCAGAAACCGGGATATACCGTGTATCCATAAATAAAGTCCTTGATAATCCGATGACGATTTCGCGTGCTGACGTGTCGAACTATATTCTGGGTCATCTAACAGACGCTGAGACAGCAAAAGCAACAGTTGAAATAGCTTATTAATGGTAGTTCATGGTATAGATCATTCGCGGTTGAAAGAACATAGGAAAAAAAGAAAAAGCGGAAGGGAAGAAGGATTAGGCCGTTTTTCGACTGTTGAAATAACGAACAAAATGACGTGAATTGGCGTTTTAAGAGCATGGAGACAACCAAGACATATCAGATTGTACTTCCTAAAGGTGAAGCTTTCCGTCCATTTTTTGAATTGAGCGAAAACGAAAGACGGGAAATAGGCGTAAAAATCTTCCGTCATGTGACCGAACTTGCTGCTAAGGTTGGCGCACTTCCCGTGACCAGCCAGATAAAAAGTGAGTCTATTGCAGAAGTAAAAAAGCTGTATTAGCTTTTAATTTCCGCTTCGGCCGGAATAGCATCCGACAAACTAAATAAGCCGTTAAGAATCACACAGCAGATCGTCTAAGTATCCTGCTTCCATTGCTCCATCAAATGGTAAAAATTCGAAAAGCAGCAAGGTTGAGTGCCTGCATCGATGAGACCATGTTGACATTGATGATCTGCCGGCCAAAGGAGTTAACAACCTTACGAAGTTGGACGATTTCTATGAAAGCGGAACATAGAAAAGAGGCGGGAGGTAAATGATTCGATGTAACCTGAAAATTGACTTTTGATGGATTCGCACTTCGAACCACTCACGTGGATGAAGCAGCTAGTTATATTTATATGTTGGACAAGGAGTTAGGTCAAAATAAAAACAGGACAAATCTGAAATTTTCAAACTTGTCCTGTCAAGTCGGGGCGACTGGATTCGAACCAGCGACCTCTTCGTCCCGAACGAAACGCGCTACCGGGCTGCGCTACGCCCCGATGTCGATCGGGATACGCCCCGAACGAGAAACGAAGCCCTAAAGTAACCAAATAGCAAGCTGCGCACAATATTCCCGGGAGTTGCCGGAGATGGAAATTTGGGGACCTCCTCCATGCCTTGACATTGGGTTACTCACTTCTTAAAGACTTCACCGGGCTAACCCGCGACACTTTCAGCGAATGATAGAGCACACACATAAACGCGATCGCCAGCACGCCCACCGCAGTCGAGACAAACACCGAAAGAGAAATGGGCGCCTGGTAAGCGAAATTGTTCAGCCAGTCGCGCATGAAAAAGTAGGCCAGTGGCCAACCGATGATGTTGGCGATCAAAACCAGTTTCATAAAATCCGAGGACAAGGTCCTGATCAACACAGGAATCGAAGCGCCCATGACTCTGCGGATGCCGATCTCCTTGGTACGACGCTTTGCCATGAAAGCGGTAAGACCGAATAATCCGAGACCGCCAAGCATAATGGATAATACCGAAAACGTCGTGAAGATTTTCAGGAATCTGTCCTCTGCGCGATAGTGAAGTGCTACGGCCTCGTCCATGAATTCATATTGGAAGGGACGATCTCCGGCGACATTTGTCCAGACCTTTTCCAACGCCGCGAGCGTCTGCGGAATATTGTCACCCGATATCCGTACCTCCATCCACCCCAGGGATTCAGTCAGCTCTGACGCCATATAAAATACGACAGGCTGGACCTTTTCGTGAAGCGAGGCAAAGTGAAAATCTTTCACCACGCCAATAACCTCACCGTTGCGTTCGTACCACGTCGATCCGGTGAACGTGGCGCCGAACAGGTAATTCCCTATAGGATGTTCAAGGTTAAAGAATTTTACAGCCGATTCGTTCAGTATGTAGCCCGTTGTAATATCCGAAGGTCGTTCCTTCGAGAACGAGCGTCCCTCCACCATCGATGCCTTCAGGGTTTCGAAAAACTCGTCCGATATGGCGACACTGGCACAGCTTACGCCATCCTTTTTTGAAGGGTCGGGTTTATAGCCTCGCCAGCCACCCACTCTTTCTGTGACCTTGTTGGACGATGCACCCACGCTGATCACTTGAGGATTTCTTTTCATCTCTGTTTTCATCTGCTCGTACCTGGCGGATATATCGCCGGTTTGGAAGGGTATCAGGACAACCGCTTCCGGATCGATACCCAGATCAGTCTTACGGATAAAACCAATCTGGTCCATGACGATCAGCGTACAAGCAATCAGTGTGATCGAAATTGAAAACTGGAATACGATCAGGCCACTTCGCAGATAGGACTTGCTGCTACGCCATTGGAGTTTGTCGGATAGCATCCCCATGGTGGACGTGCGCAGTAAAACGAATGCAGGCGCAGCCCCTGCGAGGGTGCCAATAAGAATCACCAGGGCAAGCAGTGCTGCGGCCAGCCAGGGATCCGCAAAGGGATTGAAGTCCAGGGCTTTTCCACTGAGCTGATTGAATGCGGGCATCACCAGCTTCGCGAGTATCATGGCCAGGATCGTTGACGTGAGAGCGACCACGAATGATTCGGTTTGAAACTGTGAGACCAGCATCCGCGTAGTCGATCCGAGCACTTTCTTCATGCCTACTTCTTTGCTTCGCTGGAACGAAGCAGCGGTGGTGAGATTGATATAATTGATGGTGGCAAGAATAAGAATAACAAGTCCCGTGAGGCTGAATACGTAGATGGTGCTCATACTGCCGTTCACACCCACTTCGCCCTGCAGGTTTGATTTGAGGTGAATGGAGGTGAGCGGCTGAAGGAAGTACTTTGGGGCAGACTCACCTTCCCAACCCCAGCGATCTTTCACGAGCCTGGTCGCGGTCAATTCAAAGTTCTCCGTAGCTACTTTGTCTTTAAGTTTAAGGTACGTGTAGAGACTGGTGCCGGAAGCATTTGTCAAAACCCAGTCGGCGTACCATTGTTTGACGCCGGAAATCGGAAAGACAATCGGGCACTCGAAATGAGTATTCTGTGGAAATGGCTCGAATACGCCCGTCACAACAAACTGCTTGCCTCGTAATTCGATGAACTTTCCCAACGCATCGTCGGTGCCGAAATACTTGATGGCCATGCGTTGACCGATTACCACATTCTCGGGGCGATCCAACGCCGTTGCCGCATCCCCCTGAAGGAAGGAAGCCCTGAATACATCGAAGAAGGTTGAATCGGCAAATGCCATTCTGGACTCAGGGTAGGCCTTGTCATCGACAGTCACGAGGTCGCCGAGAAATTCGACGCGGGTAATAAACTCGAGCCCATTCACTTCGTGCTCGATCATCGGCTTAACGAGGTAACTGGTTTGTGCGCTCATGACGCGATCGACGCCGCCCTGTGAATAGTTGCCGGCAACGCGGAATACATTCTCGCCACCCGTGAAATGTTTGTCGAAGCTGAGCTCGTCGCGTATGAAAAGCGCGATGAGTATACACACCGCCGTGCTTATCGCGAGACTCACGACGTTGATGGCCGTGTATATCTTGTTCTTAACCAGGTTTCTTCTGGCGATCTTTAGGTAGTTGCTTATCATGTGAACCGCTTTACGTGTTTCCTTTTTGATAACTAAGTGCATGGGAATAATGCTGATCGCATCCTGAAGAAGCTTGCGATTGGCATAAGGTCTTCCAGCCTGGAGTGATCTGGAATCATATAGCTCTAGCAAGTCGCCTTTCAGATCCGGACGACTGTCGGGGCAACATTCGTCCAGAAGCCAGTGCAATAGTTTGGGGGGCGTGTTCATGGCTCAGAAGGGAATAGTCTGAAAACGCCCTCCGGGATATTTTTCCAGAGTTGCTGGCGGCTCTCCATTATTTTCTTGAGCGTCTTCTGTCCACTGGCGGTAACGGTAAAAAATCGCTTGGGTTTGCCGCCACGCACGCGGGTCGGTTTACCGAGTGTCGACTTGAGATAGCCCTTTTCCTCCAGGCGGTAAAGGCTCGTGTGCAGGGCGCCCATACTGACGGCACGTTTCAGGCGCGATTCGATTTCTTCCTTGATGGCAAGTCCGTAAGCATTTTCGCCCAGAATACCGATAGTCAGCATGACGATTTCTTCGAACTCCCCGAGGTTATGGCGTGACAACATTATTTTCTCTTTGCAGGTATTTTATGAAGTTAACATTTTACCTGCAAAAAGAAAAATATTAAGCTGCGGATGTGAATTTACCTGCATCCGACATGAAGATGGAAAAAGTTTCCGGGTCAATCTCGACTTTCTCTCCACTATCACCCATCGCG
>DATHKA010000134.1:0-21798 GCA_035489615.1 Chryseolinea sp. | reverse complement strand
ACTCAGTGATCATGATTTTGAAGCCAACGCCAAAGACGGAATCGCCGTTGACTGGCCGGTTCGTTATAAAGAAATCGCCCCCTGGTATGATTACGTTGAACAGTTTATCGGCGTGAGCGGCCAGGTAGAAAATTACGCTATGCTTCCGGATGGCAAATTTCTGCCTCCCATGGAATTGAATTGTGTAGAGCACGAGCTAAAGAAGTCTGTAAAGGATAAATTCGGTCGTCTGCTTACGATTGGCAGAACCGCTCACGCCACGGCACCCCTACCGCACAGCCCTCAGCGTGGTACTTGTCAATTTAGGAACCTGTGTATGCGCGGATGTCCCTATGGCGGATACTTCAGCAGCGTTTCGTCAACGCTTCCTGCAGCAGAGAAGACGAAGAACATGACGTTGCGCCCCAACTCCATTGCGTACGAACTTATCTACGATGAGCAGAAAGGTAAGGCAACCGGTGTCAAGGTGCAGGATGCTGAGACTGGCGAACAACTGGAGTTCTATGCGCGCGTAATCTTCCTATGCGCCTCCACATTCGGTTCGACATTCATTTTGATGAATTCAATATCGAAGCGGTTCCCTAATGGATTAGGTAACGACAGTGGAGAACTTGGTCATAACATCATGGACCACCACCTGAGCGTCGGGGCTAACGCCGATGTAGAGGGCTTTGAAGACAAGTATTACAGCGGCCGCCGGGCAAACGGTTTCTATATACCGCGATACCGGAATGTGGGCAGCGATAAGCGGGATTATTTGCGCGGCTTTGGTTATCAGGGAGGCGCGAGCCGCCAGGGCTGGGGTTCAATGGTTGCTGAGTTGAACATTGGAGCATCGTTGAAAGAAGCCGTGTCGAAACCAGGTAAGTGGACAATCGGAATGGGTGGATTTGGTGAAATTCTTCCTTACCACGAAAACTTTGTTGTACTGAACAAAGATCTGAAAGACAAGTACGGACTTCCCACCCTGACATTCGATGCGACGCTCCGCGAAAACGAGCTGAAGATGCGCAAGGATATGGCAGCTGACGCGGCAGAAATGTTGGAGGCTGCAGGATATAAGAACGTAACAACGTTCGATCGCGAGATTGGCGTAGGTTTGGGTATTCACGAAATGGGAACGGCTCGCATGGGTAAGGATCCCAAAACGTCGGTACTAAACAAGTACAACCAGGTTCATGCCTGCAAGAACGTGTACGTTACGGACGGTTCATTCATGACATCGGCCGCTTGTCACAACCCTTCGCTTGGCTACATGGCATTTACCGCACGTGCAGCGGAACATGCAGTGAACGAATTGAAAAAGAACAACATCTAAGTATCCGAAAAGATCGAATTATGGATCGCAGAGAAGCATTAAAACGAACGGCATGGATCATGGGTGGTGCTGTGTCAGCCCCCGCCATCATCGGTATTCTGAAGGGCTGCAAAGCAAAGCCTACCCTGGACTGGAAACCGTCGTTCCTGTCCGAAGAGCAAGGATTGCTCGTTAGCCAGGTATCTGATATTATTATTCCAAAGACCGACACACCGGGAGCGAAAGAGGTGGGTGTTCCCGGCTTCATTGATGAGATGCTCAAGGAAGTTTATTCCAAAGAGGATCAGGACAAGTTCATCAGTGGGCTGAAGGAATTCAGTGACGAAGCGGTGAAACAGTTTGGTGACCCGTTTGTCGAACTCGACCCGGCGAAGCAGGTAGAGTTTGTCACGGCACAACACGATGCCGCCGTGAAGGCTCAGAAGGAAACGAAACCGGCACCTCCGAGGCCATTTGTGTTGACGATGAAAGAGCTTACGATGTTGGGTTTCTTCACGTCAAAGCCAGGAGCAACGGAAGTGTTGCAATACGATCCGGTGCCCGGCGCCTACAAGGGATGTCTCCCGCTGTCCGAAGCGGGCAACGGCAAGACGTGGGCGACCTGATGGGTTTTATTTTTTGGGAGCTGGCGTGATCATGATATGCGCACGATGCGTACCTGGATCCATGATCCAGGGCATGCCCGGTGCTTCAGGTTTCAGCGGAAGGCCCGTGGTTTCGGCTGTGGCGTACGGTATGTAAATCACATAACGCAGATTGCCGCCCGTAACATCACCGGTAGAAGCATTGTACTCGTCAACTGTTGCCGAGTACACGAACAGCGAGGTAGGTTGCTTAGGCATTGGTAACTTGCCGGATTTCACCTCCGCCTCGCGAACGTCAAATATCTCCTGAAACGACTTGCCCGCTTTCTTGAGTTCGCGGCCGCGCGCCATGAACGGTTCCAGGTCCTTATGATAGCACGACACGTTTAAACCAGGTTGTGCAGGATCGTCGGCGAGGCACACCATTTCATTAGCGCCTGATCGTAGCGCGATGAAATCGCCCTTTTCATTGTATCCGTAAACCATCGCCTTTTCACGTTGCGCCTCAGGCGCTGCGAGTACTGCTGCCTTGATCTGTGCATCTTTGGCAGGGTAGGGGATAGCCTGTCCAAACGCGTGTTGGGCGAGAAACAGGCATGCGTATAGCGATCCCGTTATGATGTTGCGTATATCCATAGGTTGTAAATTTTAATATCCGACGCTATAATCACCATCCAATTCCGTAATCTTCGCCATGGTTGCTCGACCCGCCCCAAAAGCTGCCGTGCAGCCAATCAAAAAAGATCGCGTTAATCGGTCCCGATGTCCGTTCGTCAAACGACAGTCTATAACCCATATTGAAGAGCTCTTTGCGCACCCACTCAGGTGTTGTCGATTGCAACAGGATTCCACCAGGAATAGGTTTCCGGTCCTCGCCGCCTAATGACGAGTACATTTGATAAGTGTTGATGTTTGCAGCCTCGGTAGCCTCCTGAACATTCATACCGAATTCCACGACGTTCAGGAAGAATTGCAGTAGATTTTGGTCCTGCGTATCACCCCCCTGCACGGCGAACGAGAGGAAAGGCTTGCCGTCTTTTAAGGCGAGTGTGGGGGTGAGGGTAACGCGCGGTTGTTTACCGGGCGCCACCACATTAAAAGGGTTCAGTTTGGGATCGGTTACAAAGCTTTGCATACGCTGACTCATGCCAACGCCCGTCTTGCCGGCGATGCAAGCCGGAAGCCAGCCACCACTTGGCGTGATAGAAACCACCCATCCTTCCTTGTCGGCCGCTTCCACAGAAGTAGTACCTAGTCTGAACTGCTGCAGAAACGCCTCTTCAGAAAGTGGTGCTGCAGACCGCTGGGCGGAGGCATGGCCCCACTGCTTCAGGTAGTCCATGTAGGGATTCACTTTTCCCTCGAAGGGATAAGGATCGCCAGGGCCCGCAGCCGGGTCGTTGCGGTCAGCTTTAATCGCTTTTATCCGCTCTTTCGCATACTCCTTCGATAGCAAACCCTTCATCGGTTCTTCGGGTGCAACGGCAGGATCTCCATAGTAAAAGTCACGATCGGCAAAACTGAGATTCATGACTTGATACAGCGTGTGAATGTAACGTGCGCTGTTGTATCCCATGGATTTCAGATCCATGTTCTCCACCATGTTGAGCGCCTGAAGCATTACGGGGCCTTGCGTCCATTGTGAAAGCTTATATACGTCGATTCCCTTGTAGTTCACCTTCATAGGCTCCTCCAGCTTTACCTTCCAGGTAGCCAGGTCGTTGGTGGTAATCAAGCCGCCCTGTTCCTGAGCGCCGCGAACGAATTCCTGCGCAATGTCGCCCTTATAGAATCGCTCCATGGCCGCATAGATCGCCTCCTTGCGACTCTTTCCTTTCTTCAGCGCTTGCTGTTCAGTCTCCACCATCTTCTTCAATGTTTCGAGCAAGTCTTTCTGAACGAAGATCTCACCGGCAGCGGGCGCTTCGCCCAAATGCGGAAGGAACACAGCCTTTGAATACGGCCATTCCTTAATGCGGTCTTTTCCGCGTTCCATAGCGTTGGCCGTTTGGGCCTCAATAGGATAGCCCTCTGCCAGCGTCATGGCTGGCGTCAGGACCTCCTTCAGACTGAGCGTGCCGTATTCAGCCAGCATGGTGCAAAGTCCGCCAGGCGTGCCTGGTGTGACGGCGGAAAGAGGCCCGTACTCGGGAGGGTAGTTCATACCCTTGCCCTTGAAGAACTCAGCTGTCGCACCGGTCGGGGCCACGCCCAGTGCATTAATGCCGATGACCTTACCCGTCTTGGGATTGTAAATGAGCGCCTGCGTTTCTCCGCCCCAACTCAACACATCCCACATGGTACAGGTCGCCGCCAACATGGCGCACGCGGCATCAACAGCATTACCACCCTTGTTAAAGACGGTTGCACCGGCTGTCGCCGCCAGGGGTTTGCCGGTGATGGCCATCCAGTGACGACCGTGCAACACCGGCTTTTGCGTTCCGCCAGGACGAGCATTGAATGTCTGACCCAGCAGTTGGCTGCACAGCAGGAAAACAAAAGAGACTGCAATAAAGAGGCGCATGACGAAGGGTTTATGGATAAATATACATCCAGCACACATCTAAATACACACCGCTGATCAAAATGAAAAACGTTGCAACGCTTAAATAAGGCCCGGTATTAGGCCAGACGAGAGGCTATGTATGGCAGCTCAGCTATCCGCTCAGGTTCCGAGCTGTGTTTGCGGCAGGATGTCGCTTTGTGTAGCTTAGCTTCTACTATTTAAATACCATTTCCAGGCAAATCATTTATTAAACAGCTCATGAACACGACTATCCTGACCTTGTCACTGGTAACCCTGTTAACTACTGGTCTGAACGCGCAGCCAAACCGGGTGGATCAGGCCGTCAAGGACAAGCGGTTCACCATTAACGTAGAGTCCATGAGCCCACGTCGTGGTGGGTTTAAGCGGCTTACCTCCCTGTATACATTCGTGGTAACACCAGATACGGTCAATACAGACCTGCCCTATGTCGGAAGGGCTTATCAGGCACCGATGGGTACGAATGATACAGGGGTCAAATTTCTCTCACGTGAATTTGAGTACGACGCTAAGCCTGGCAAAAAGGGCGCCTGGGAGATCACGCTGAAATTAAAAGATGCAAAGAACTATCCGGTAGTTAACCTGACGCTTCAGCCCAATGGATCAGCGTCAATCAGAATGAGTCCTGTTGATCGCGAGTTCATTTCGTACACAGGAACCATAAAAGAGTAGGACTGCTGCACCCGATCGGGGGAATAAGATCAATTTTGCATATTCATCAGGTCGATCATCAGGTTAAAGGCATCTATTGAATTGGTGTTGCTGACTTTGAGGGGCTTCACAATGTATCCTGATACACCCAGGTCACGCATGGCCGACCGGTCCTCAAGTTCATCAGAAGTGGTTAGTACAAAGACCTTGAGATCACGCCAGCTACGATGCTGCCGGATGATTTGCAGGAACTCAAGACCATTCATTCGGGGCATGTTCAAATCAAGAAGGACGATGTCTGGCGCTCCCTCGAACATGTCGTTGTTAATCTGGTCAAGTGCCTCTAAAGCTTCCTCACCGTTCTTGGCAACTTTCATCCGATAAAGAATGCCCATGCGGTCGAGGGTGCGCTGCAAATCGATCACATCCAGGTTGTCGTCTTCCGCAACTAACAGTTTGATAACTTTGGTCATAAGGCTTTTGATTTTGGCCAGGAAAATATAAATGTGGAGCCTGAACCGGGACTGGATATCAGTTCAATGTCCAACTTGCGTTCGGTGAGAATTTTCTTGACAATCGCCAGGCCGACCCCGGTACTCTCGAATAAATCACGCTCCTGAAGCGTTTGAAAAATCATGAATATCTTCTCGTGATAGGACTTTGCAATACCCGGTCCGTTGTCCTCAACGAAAAAACGGTAGAACTCCCCGACGTCGTCGTAATAAACCTTGACTCGCGGTTGTGGATCATCATTGTATTTGACGGCGTTGCTGATCAGGTTGGAGAATATTTGAAGGAGTGGAAGCCGTTCTGTGTGCAGCACAGGCATGCCCGGCTGGATGATTAGTTGGGTGCTGGGTTTGTCAGGGAGATAATCTTGCACCTCGCGGAGGAGTTCGTTTACGTTGACCATTTCGAGCGCTTGTACTTCGCGGCCCACACGCGAATACGAGAGGATGCCATTGAGCAAGTTCTCAGCGCGACTCAACCGTCCCTTTATAAGGCTGATATATTCACGCACCTTCGGAGGCAGGTCGAGTCGATGATCTTCTTCGATCCACGAAACAACATTGTCAATGCCGCGCAGGGGGCCCTTGAGATCATGCGATACAATGTGTGCAAATTGGTTCAGCTCCTCATTCTTTCGCCGAAGCAAAGAAATATTCTCTGCCAGTATACGCGCCATGTTGTTGAGGGACCTTGTGAGTCTGCTCACTTCGTCATTCCCATCTATGTTTACGCGGGTGTGGTAGTTTCCTCCGGCGATGGCATCGGCCATGAATGTAAGTTTCACGATTCCGGAAGAGATGTGCTGGGCGAGGAATACGGCAATCGCCATGCCCATGATAATCGACAAGGCCGTCAAGTAGAAGGACGCGCTACGCGTCTGTTCAACAGAAGCCGTTAGCAATTCTTTTTGTCGATCGCGGTAGTTGTATTCGAGATTGCTGAACTCGCGAAAGTTGCGTTGCAATAGTTGCTGAAAGTTCTTTTCGGAATTGTCGGCGAGTTTCCTACGGTACAGCCGCGCGAAACTCGCAGCGCTGCTGTCTGACAGGTCTGCACGCATCTTGGCGTTAACCAGAGGTTCAGCGAACTCGCTTACCCACTGTTCGTGATGTGCCGCGATTTCTGCCAACAAAGTCTTCTGTCTGTCCAGAAGAGAAGTATTCGAGAGCTGCTCCAGCAATAGAACGTTCTCGTTTACCGCTGAATCGTAAGACTCAATGAAGGATGATTCTTGCGTAAGGAGATAGCCTCTTAATCCGCTCACCATATTGGAAACATTTCGCTGGATGCGGTTGCTATGTCGAAGTATTGTTGAGGACGTAGCGAACAGATCCGAATTTTCGTTGATTTTGTCTGACTGCTTGTAGTTGATGTAAGTGGTAATCGTGAATAGCACAAGGATCACGAAGAAACCAGTAAGAATCAGGGTGGAAATTTTCATTACTTCAATGGCTTATTTCGCTGTTGAGCGGGTTGATGTTAGTGACTTGTCTATAATGGTTCCCTTTCACAGCGAGACGTTGTCTAGCCCGGGCGGTATACTGTTACATTTATCTAAGCTTTGTCCACAAGTTGTGGAATTAAACGGTCGACTGTGGTCATACTTCCACAGGTGGACTCATTTAGCTAAATTGGCGCAATCGTTCGAGCTACTGACCGGCAAACTTAATATACAAAGTGTTTTCCAGGTGCGTAGCCATGAGCAAATCTCAAACAATGACGGTGTTATGCAAGAAAACTGCCTTCATCATTTAGTGTGGCTCGCAAAAACATGGAAACACAGAGTTGCGGTGGCTTCATTTTTGAGGAAATGATGAAAATTCAACCCACATTGATTTTTTTCCTATGGTCAGCATTGTTTTAGTAACCTACAATCGTGCAAAAAGATTGAGATTGTCTATTCGGGACATTCTCAAACAGACGTTTAGGGACTTTGAACTCATCATCTGCGATGATTGCTCCCCGGACGACACCGAACAGGTATGTCGGGAATTTGAGGAAATGGATAGCCGCATCAGGTACTTTCGTCATAGCCAAAATAAGCAGATGCCCGCGAATCTGAACTTTGGCATTCAGCAAGCGAGATACGAATACATTGCCATCCTGCACGATGGTGATCGCTTTCGAAGCGATTTAATTGAACAGTGGTATCGCGGGATTTCCGAGCATGACAACGTAGGAGTGGTATTCAACACTTTGGCCGATTCAGATGTTGATGATCGGATAGTGAAAATCAATCAGCAGTTTGATGAGGGCGTAGTCAGTAAAGAAGACCTCCTTTACAATGTGTTTTTCCGCCGGCCTCAATTTAATTCGCCGATATATGGCGAAGCTATGGTTAGGAAGTCGATCGTTGAGCAATGCGGATATCTGAAGGGAGAATATAGCTTCTACGCCGATGTTGATCTTTGGATGGAGATCTTGCATAATCACGATGCCTATTATTGTGCGGATGCCTTGATCAAAACGCCCCTGAAGAGTTTTCAGCCTCAGGAGTTTGAGGATGATATCGTAAGATTCAGCATTATTCTTCTGGACATGTTTAGGAAACACCGCCTGCGCGCCTTCAGAGACCGGCCGGCAAAACGCGCAGTCGAAATGCTGCACTATTATGCCCTGGCAATTTTCCGGATGACTTATACGCTACTGCTGGTGACGAAGAACTTCAGCTTCGACTACTTCATCAATTCCCGAAGAACCCTCAGGAGTCACGTTTACCTGCTCCCTATATGGTCAGTTTTCTTGATCGCTTATCCCGTACTTCGACCGGCGCTTCGAAATCTCATTCCCCGAAAGCCTGCGCCGCGGCTCGATGATGAGCGGAGAAAAAAGTCAGAATTGATGTTTCAGCGCTGATGGCAGCTGCCTGTTATTGGTCGCTGTAGTTAATAGGAAGGCACACGGTGGCCATTCCACCAATGAGGCCAAGCGTTGTACGACGCGCACGGCAGAATAATGGTCAATCTGGAAACTTTGAGGCTGGCGGGAGTTTATCCAATATATAACGGAGGTGGTACACGGTCATCGCGTCCTTCGTTTTGGGAAGAGCCTTTTCAATCCGGGCTCTGATCTCAAGCAGTTTATTTCGGGTCAGGGGACCGACATCGCGATTGTCCCATCCTGACTTCGTGTTAGCCAGCTCCATGAGACGTTCCACATAGTAGCGCTGCAAGTTTCTCCGGTAAATGGTTACCGTAGAATGTTCGGCCAGTTCGGTCCACATCAGGTTATCGAGATCATCCATATATTCGACCAAATGATACGCCTTGAGGCCATACATCGCCTCGGCCTCAGAAAGCCTGGTAAGTTTGCTGTTGCTGAGAATAACATTAATCACCATGTGCTGCGCATCGTTGACGATCTGCTCCGGTGATTGACCTGTGCGCGCAAGCACAGCTGTGTCTAACAGCCACGTCGGCGTCTGAAACACGTTGCGTCCCAGGAAATTCAGGGCGTCGCGCTGTAGATTGGCCGGAACGGCAGAGAAGACTGGACCAATCTGTTCGGCGGACTTAGTGGTCTCATAGGTACCCGCGATGTTCGTAGC
Organism: Chryseolinea sp.; assembly: GCA_035489615.1. Lineage (GTDB taxonomy): Bacteria > Bacteroidota > Bacteroidia > Cytophagales > Cyclobacteriaceae > Chryseolinea. The sequence goes on along the minus strand of DATHKA010000134.1, from coordinate 12,643 downwards.
CACATGCCCGAGGTAGTATTGATATTGCGCAATCAGACCGGAATAGACCTGGCGCAAATTCTTATACCCTTCGTTGGGTTCATAAGTCCATTGAATGAGCCTTGGAACAATACGCTGGAGGTTCTTGATGCCGTAGTCGCCTGCTTTCATCGCGTTGTCACCAAGATCCTCTGTTTGTATTCTTGGATCCTCGCTGGAAAACTCTGAACCAAACCAGTTTCTCCGGTCCTTGGCCTTCTCCATGATCCATCCGTTCAAAAAGGGAATCTCACTATCGGCCTGGGTTATTTCCGGGAGTAACCGGTAACCATATTGTATCGCCCAAAGGTCGTAATCGCCGATCCGCGAAATGAGGCCCTTTTGAGAAATGCTGTCCTCGGGTTGAGCTACATAATTAAATCTGGAGTAATCCATGATTGACGGTGTGTGTCCATGCTCCTCCACCCATTTCTTATCGCGTAGCTTCTCAACGGGAACACTTGAGCTGCTGCCAAAGTTGTGCGTAAGACCCAGTGAGTGTCCCACTTCGTGTGCACAGACTGAGCGGATCAACTCGCCCATCAAGGCATCATCAAACTTCATTTTACGTGCCTTGGGGTCGCTCATACCACACTGAATCATATACCAGTCGTGAAGTGTAGACATCAGGTTGTGATACCAATTGATATGGCTTTCGAGAATTTCACCACTTCGGGGATCCGTAATAATGGGACCCGCTGCATTGGCGATCGATGATGGCTTATACACAATCGCCGAGTGGCGCGCGTCCTGGAGCGACCAGTTGGGGTTAGCCGTGGGACTGGGTGCCTCTTTTGCAATGATGGCGTTTTTGAATCCCGCTTTCTCAAATGCCACCTGCCAATCCATGACGCCCTGCATCAGGTATGGCACCCATTTCTTCGGCGTGGTCGGATCGATATAGTAGACGATTGGTTTCTGCGGTTCCACCAACTCACCCGCTTTGTAGCGTGCTACATCCTCCGGTTTGGGCTCTAATCGCCAACGCTTGATGTAGTTCACCACTTTGACGCCCTGGGGATTTGCGTCATAACTGGTGTAACGCTCTGTGAAGTACCCAACACGCCGGTCCGAGAATCGTTTTCGCATCGGGATCTTCGGGAGCAGCACCAGCGATGTATTCAATTCAATAGTAAAGGTTTCGTCCGATGAAGTTTGTACGTACGTTTTGATGGTTCGGAGTTCAAGGTTTACCGGAAATGCACTGATGTCTTTGATATAGCTCATATTCGGCTGCAGGCTTCCAACCTGCATACTCTTGCGCGTGCTCGTATTGAAGAAGAGTATATCATTATCGCCATTGACGTAGTCGGTCACGTCAATTACACTACCCGTACCGTTGGGCGAATAGGCGCCGATGCCAAACGCGGCCACAAGAGGCTGCAGGTTTGAACGCACCACGGAATTATACATTGAGTTCGTGCTGTCACCCGGTTGTTCTTCGAAAGTGATGCGACGAAGGAAGAGCTTATGATCCGGACCCTTTTCAAATCGGATGATAGTGTTGCCCACCTGGTCACCCGAATACCCTGAATAGCCAGGCCGGACACCCGCTGCCCCCTGTGCGATGCGTGTTACGATGAGTATATCTCTCTCCAACAGCGTGTCGGGAATCTCGAAGTAATATTTGTCCCCCACCTTGTGAACCGTGAAGATCCCGTTACGCGTGATGGCCCCTGGCTTGATAAGTTTGTTGTAGGTGCTGGGTGCCGATAATTGCATGTTACCCGCAGGCACCGAAGAGGGTGTTTCAAGAATGCTGGTATCGATGGGTGCAATGAGTGGCTCCACAGCGATAGGCACGACCGGAAATGGAATCTTCAGCGTGTCCTTCTTCTGCGCTTGAACACTGAGAACCGTCGTCAACAAAAACAACAACCATAGAATGTGCCTCATCATACTGCAGCCTTTTTACGGTGGCGAAAAAAATACTTTGCGGATCAACAACGCCGAATCCCGATGCCGCGGTATAATCAATAACCGCTATTCGGCGATTAGTGTTCCGCAAATTCCGCCCCTTCTACAGTAATGTCGGCGGGAGAAGAGCGTTGGACCTCAACATTAGCCTAATTACCCGCGTAAGCGTGCAGGCCAGGGAATAAACGACTCCGAATTTAACAATTCAAATGCATTTTGACCAATGCTTTCTGGACGAAGCGCAGCCGGACAAGATTTTTGCGGCAACCTTGTTGGATGTTAACCGCAAGAGTTGTGGAAATTAATGCTCAGTTCTATTGGGCGGCGAACAATAAGCATGCAGGAGCCCCTATAGCGATCTTTTTGTCTGTTGCATGAAGTGCTCCGGTATTCTGATCGCGTCGAAACACCACGATCTCGTCGCTGTTTTGATTTGCGACAAGCAGGAAATTTCCGGTGGGATCTATCGCAAAGTTTCGCGGCGTCTTTCCTTGTGTGGACTGCCGCCCGGCGTAGGTCATCAACCCGGTACGATCGATTGACAGGGTCACGATTTCGTTAATATCTCCACGCAACGATGCGTAGAGGAATTTTCCATCTGGCGAAACATGGATATCTGCGGCGTCTATCCTTCCGTTAAAGTTGGCGGGCGGGAGAGAAACGGATTGCTTGGGTATGAGCTTGCCTTCAGCGTACGTATAGGCGGTAACTACGCCCGTCATTTCCTGGATCAGGAAGGCATTTCTGCCGGACGAATCAAACGTGAAGTGCCTGGGTCCACTTCCGGGCTCAACGCCAGCGAATGTAGACGCTTTCAAAGGCGTCTCACTGGAATAATTTACACTATAAATGTTCACTTTGTCGGTCCCCAGGTCTGGTACAAAGAGAAAGTGATCATCTTTTGAAAGGACGGCCGCATGCACATGGGGCTGTCGCTGGTTATCCTTGATACTTTTGCCTTCGTGCTGAATAGTTTGTATCCGACTGCCAAGTGAGCCATCGTTCTTGATAGGAATTGCCGTGAGGCTACCACCCCCATAGTTTCCTACAAACAGGAATCTCCCGCGGTCGTCGGTTGAAACATAACAAGGCCCATTACCTCCGGACGGGGCCGTATTCAGCAGCGTAAGCGCCCCAGACTTGCTATCAAAGCCAAATGCGCTAACGGTCCCGTCACTTGTCTCGTTTACGGCATACACGTACTTCCGATCGCGGCTGATGGCAAGGAAAGATGGATTCCTGATTCCTTTCGCCTCCGACTTAGCGGTGAGTTCTCCAGTGGTCGAATTAAAAGTATACACATAAACGCCATCACTTTTGCCCGGCTGCGTGTACGTGCCGACAAGCAGATTGTATGTTTTGCCTTTTTGCGCCAGCGCAGTGCAGAAGGAGGAGAGAAGCAAAAGGATCATCGCGTATTTCATGGGGAAGGTGCTGGAGTTTAAAGCCTCAACATTCAATTACCTCATCGGAAGTCACAATATCAAATCATTCGTGAAATAAAGGCCCAACCGGTTTGTGAAAGGCTGGCTGGGGCGGTGAAGAATTGTTACCGTGTGGCCGTTGCGTTGTGGCATAAGGTTCCATCGCGCTGAAACAGCAAGGGCCACCCAAACGGGCAGCCCTTGTATATCTGTGAAACTTTTTAGAGTCTGTGGTTATTTCGCGTCGCGCTTGGTGACGTGGTTATTAGCAGCAGAGGGAAGGAATTGAGGATCTACTGAACTGGCAATCGCTCCAAGAGCATCCAACTCAACCAACAATTGCGATATCGCATTGGCCTCTTTGGCTGAACCCGCACCCGTTACCATGTAACCGATAATTTCGCCTTCAGAACCATAGGCAGGTCGATATTGGAGGTTGGGATGCTCAATATAAGCTTCGTGTAATTGGGCACCCAGCATATTGATCGAATTCTCCAACTCCAGATAGGCGGCGGCCGAATTCACGGACAAATCACGTCCGGACAATACTGCCGACGCAGCTGGCAAAACCTGTCCGTTCGCGCTCAACATCGACACTCCGAACACACACACGGCGATCATTTTGTAGACAGTGATTTTCATATTTCCTGGTTTTAATCAGTTTTCCTCCTCGAATCGAAATCCCGTGCCAGTCATGGCATTCCGCCTAAAAAGTAGCGTCCCGGGCATTTCAAATTGGGCCCGTTGTGGACATTTTGCCGCACCCGGTAGACCTTATGCTACGAGCGTTTAACGGCACTGACTGACGATAACATGACAAATGTAGCCGTCGAGTTGCATAGGGTGGATGATGGAAGTCATAATTGTTCGAGACTTTTCGCATACGTTGCCGAAAACCTCGAAAAGCATATCATTTAACGGGGGTGCGCTCCTCGCTCACGCAAAAAATTCCCAACATGGGCCCGCGAAATCCCAAAAAATCGCGGGGTTTGTCCGGAGTTGCCTTCGATTTTACATAGCTTAGCCTGGCCGCATGGCTGCCTGCCAGGGCGAATCCATGCCTATCGGAGACCATAATCATCGCCCGGATACCCTAAACCCTTATTGTCGCCACATACTATGACCCAGGACATTCTGAGTACTGCCTACCGTGGAATTCTAGTTATCGCCATTGCCTGCCTTGCAGCGTGTACCCCAAAGAGTCCGGGATCCTCCGAAATGACGGACGTTGGGGAAGGCGAAAAGCTTTTTGATGGAAAATCGCTGGGAGGCTGGCATGCTGACATCCCCGAAATGGACGCGGACACGACCATGAGAAGCCCTTTTATCATTCGCGACAGCCTTTTGGTGAGTCTCGGGACTCCCAATGGCCACCTGATCACAGACAGCTCCTATTCAAACTACATCCTGGACGTTGAATATCGATTTGCTGGCGCGCCCGGAAATTGTGGCGTTTTGGTTCATGCTTCTACTCCTCGGGCGTTGTATGCGATGTTTCCCAAGTCGATCGAGGTTCAGATGATGCACGAAAACGCTGGCGATTTCTGGTGCATCGTTGAGGACATTACTGTTCCTGAGATGGAGAAGCGGCGCGGACCACGCGAGAACTGGGGAATTACAGAAGGCAAGGAGCGTCGTGTGCATAATCTGACCGATAGCTCTGAGGTGGCTCTGGGCGATTGGAACGCAATGAAAATCACGTGTCTGGGCGATAGTATACAAGTGACAATCAATGGCGACCTGGTGAATTTCGGATATGATTGTACTGCCCGCCGTGGGCAGATTGCCCTTCAGGCCGAGGGGGCTGAGGTGGAATTTCGGAAGGTTTTCCTGACACCCATCGCCCGGTGGCCCGAGGTGGCCCAAAAGGCAAACTAACGGGCAGATTACCGATTTTTCACAATCCTTATAACTTTGCCGTCAAAACCAACCATATGCTACTGGATTTTGAGAAACCCATCGCCGAGCTGGAGGCAAAACTTGTTGACATGAATCAGTTGGCCAGCGACAGCGATAAGGAAGTACAGGCTGCCGTGAAGGCACTTGAAAAAAAGATCCTGGATCTTAAGAAGGAGACGTTTGAAAACCTGACCGGCTGGCAACGCGTGCAACTGTCGCGTCATCCGGATCGCCCGTATACACTCGATTACATTTACGAAATCACCACCGACTTCGTTGAGATCCATGGTGATAGAACCGTGGGCGATGACAAAGCAATGCTTGGAGGCTTTGGTACCATAGATGGACATACGTTCATGTTGATCGGGCAGCAGAAGGGACGAAATACCAAGCAGCGTCAACATCGGAATTTCGGCATGGCCAACCCGGAGGGCTACCGGAAAGCCCTTCGACTGATGAGAATGGCAGAGAAATTCAATAAACCCATCATTACGTTTATCGATACACCCGGCGCGTTTCCCGGACTTGAAGCAGAAGAGCGTGGACAGGGCGAGGCGATTGCCCGCAACATCAAGGAAATGTTCATGCTGAAGGTACCGGTGATCTGCGTCATCATTGGCGAAGGTGCTTCTGGTGGTGCGCTGGGAATTGCCATTGGCGATCGCGTACTGATGCTGGAAAACACCTGGTATTCGGTCATCAGCCCCGAGTCCTGCTCGTCAATTTTGTGGCGCAGCTGGGACTTCAAGGAACAAGCTGCTGAAGTATTAAAGTTGACCGCCAAGGATATGCTCTCGAATAAACTCATTGATGGCATTATCAAAGAGCCACTGGGAGGAGCACACGTTGACGTTAAATGGATGGCCCAGGAAGTTAAGAAGACCATCCTTGCGCACACGGCGGAACTTCAAAAGCTAAAGCCGGAAAAACGAATTGACCAGCGAATCGCAAAGTTCGGGGCGATGGGCGTTGTTAAAGAATAGCCCGACCGTGGTAGGGTGCATTTTGATCAACAGCCGACACGCGTGAATCTCTACGTAATTGATACCGGTTTTTTCAAGCTCGATGGCGGCGCCATGTTCGGCGTTGTACCCAAGTCTATCTGGGAGAAAAGCAACCCGGCCGATGGACGCAATCTATGCAACTGGGCCATGCGGTGCTTACTGGTGGAAAATGCCGGCAAACTCATTTTGATCGATAACGGCATAGGAGACAAGCAGGATGAAAAGTTTCTAAGCCACTATTTCCTCAGCGGAGAAGCAAACTTAAATTCCTCTCTTAAGAAGTCCGGGTTTGAGCCCGGCGATGTCACGGATATGTTTCTCACTCACCTTCATTTTGATCATTGTGGCGGTGGGGTGAAGCGCGGGGCGGATAAATTTGAACTAGCCTTCCCGAATGCACGCTATTGGTCCAACAACGATCACTGGCAATGGGCCGTAAAGCCAAACCCCCGTGAACGGGCCAGTTTTCTGACTGAAAATATTTTGCCAATTCAGGAGAGCGGTCACCTGGAGTTCATAGTCGCCGGTTCGTCACCATTCAGCGATATCGACCTCCATTTTGTATCGGGTCACACCGAAAAGATGATGATTCCGAAAATTCACTACAAAGGCAGGACAGTGTGCTTCATGGCAGACCTTTTACCTTCTGTCGGCCACATCCCGTTGCCCTACGTTATGGCATACGATACCCGGCCGTTACTGACGCTAGAAGAGAAAGCGGTCTTTCTGAAAGAAGCGGCCGATAACGGGTATGTGCTATTTCTTGAGCACGATCCGCAGCATGAATGCTGTACGTTGAAGCATACCGACAAGGGTGTGCGCCTGGATCAGACTTTCAAGCTAAGCGAAATACAGTAACTGCGGTGAAGATTGGCCTTGTACTATCTGGCGGCGGAGCCCGTGGCATTGCTCACCTGGGAATACTTCGTGCATTGGAAGAGCACAAAGTAGTGTTCGATTGTGTTTCAGGCACCAGTGTCGGGGCAATTATCGGTGCGCTGTTCGCGCAGGGAATGCGCCCCGAGGAAATACTGGAGGCTATCCTTCAGACTCGCATGTTGCGAAGTTTGCGTCCAGCCTGGACGTTGCGAGGGCTGCTAAGTATGGAAAGCATTCAATCATTGCTGGTTCACTTCGTGCCGCACGACACGTTTGAAGCGCTTCGGATTCCGCTCACCGTGGTCGCCACAGACCTGGAGGCGGGAAAGCCTCACTACTTTTCCCAGGGTGCACTCATTCCTGCGTTGCTTGCTTCGAGTTGCGTGCCCGGCATGTTCAACCCTGTAGTATTAAACGGCACCACGTACGTCGATGGCGGCATCACAGACAACTTTCCTGTTCGGGCAATACGCTCACGTTGTGACGTCATTATTGGCCTGCACTGCAATCCAGTTGTGCAGGCGCCCCAGGCCAGGAATTTCAGGAACGTTTTGGAGCGCACCTTGCTACTGGCCATTAATTGCAACGCGACGCACAGCAAGGGCGCCTGTGACATCGTCATTGAACCACCGCTACTGGGCAAGTTCAGTACGTTCGAGCTCGCGCGTGCCCGTGAGCTCGAGGAAACCGGATATTCGTACGCGAAGACTCTTCTAACATCCGACGTGATCAAGTCCCTCGGCATGTAGCCGTGGCATCGAGTTACAGCAGGGCTGGCAATCGTTTAATTTTCGCGTAGTAAGAGAGGTCAGTTTAGAAGCAGGAACCAATAGCTCATGCATAACTCAGATTTTCGTGATCAAATTCTTACTGGCATTCCCGACGTTCTGCCGGCCTCGCAGCTCCGAGACCCTGCCGTAAGCCACGCGCCGAAACGCAAAGACATCCTCAATGCCGATGGCAAGAAGCTGGCCATTCGCAACGCGCTGCGCTACTTTCATCCGAAGCACCATTCCGTTTTGGCGCCGGAGTTCAAAAAGGAACTCGATGACTTCGGCCGAATCTATATGTATCGATTCAGGCCTGGCTACGATATGTTCGCACGGGCACTTGGCGAATACCCTTACCGGTCGCAACAAGCCGCCGCCATCATGCTCATGATTCAGAATAATCTCGATCCTGCAGTTGCCCAGCACCCGCATGAGCTGATTACCTATGGGGGCAACGGTGCCGTGTTTCAAAATTGGGCGCAGTACCTGCTGACGATGCAGTACCTCGCCGCCATGACCGACGAACAGACGCTGCATATGTATTCGGGCCATCCCATGGGATTGTTCCCTTCGTCGAAGGAGGCGCCTCGTGCGGTCATTACAAACGGGATGATGATTCCTAACTATTCGAGCCAGGATGACTGGGAGCGCTTTAACGCGTTAGGAGTTACGCAGTACGGGCAAATGACGGCGGGCTCTTACATGTACATTGGGCCTCAAGGGATAGTTCATGGAACGACGATAACCATTTTGAATGCCGGCAGAAAAATCGGATTTGGACCGGATGGGCTTAAAGGAAGGCTCTTTCTGACATCGGGATTGGGCGGGATGAGTGGCGCGCAGCCGAAAGCCGGCAATATTGCCGGTTGCATTACCGTGGTGGCGGAAGTAAATGACTTCGCCACGCAGAAGCGCCACGCCCAGGGATGGGTAGATGAGATCATTCATGATCTTGGAATGCTTCAGTCTCGCGTCAGGCAAGCGATCATGGACAAAGAGGTTGTGTCAATCGCGTATGCCGGAAACATCGTTGATGTGTGGGAATCGTTTTATGAGGCCGGCATTCGGATCGACCTGGGATCCGATCAGACGTCACTTCACAACCCCTGGGCTGGTGGCTACTATCCGGCCGGGCTGTCGTTCGAACAATCACAGGAGATGATGGCCAAGGACCCGGATGGCTTTCGCGAGCGTGTGCGCGAATCGCTTCGGCGTCACGCCGCGGCAATCAATCGTCATGCGGAGCGGGGCACGTATTTCTTCGACTATGGAAATGCGTTTCTGTTGGAGGCCGGCAGGGCAGGAGCCGAAGTCTTTGCCCCTGACGGCGAGAACTTCCGATATCCCTCGTACGTGCAGGACATCATGGGACCTCTTTGCTTTGACTTTGGCTTCGGACCTTTCCGGTGGGTGTGTACGTCTGGACAGGCGAGTGACCTCGAAGAGACCGACCGGCTCGCGGCCCGCGTACTCGCGGAAATAATAGTCGATGCACCAGATCAGATTCGTTCACAACTCGAAGATAATCTCAACTGGATACAGCAGGCGCAGCACAACCGGCTCGTGGTGGGGTCGCAGGCACGGATCCTTTACGCGGATGCGTCAGGCCGAATCAGAATTGCCAAGGAGTTCAACAAGGCCATCCGCGACGGCAAAATAGGACCCATTGTACTTGGCCGCGATCACCACGATGTGTCAGGCACCGATAGCCCTTATCGCGAAACGTCGAATATATATGATGGTTCCCGGTTCACAGCCGACATGGCGATTCACAATGTTATCGGTGATAGCTTTCGCGGTGCGACTTGGGTATCGATCCACAATGGCGGAGGCGTAGGGTGGGGAGAAGTAATGAACGGTGGCTTCGGCATGCTGCTTGATGGCTCTGCAGATGCCGACCGAAAGCTTCAAAGCATGTTGTATTTTGACGTGAACAACGGCATTGCCCGACGTGCGTGGGCGCGAAACGAAAATGCGTTGTACACGTTGAAACAGGAGCTGGCAGTAAATGATGGGTTGCGAGTCACCATACCGCATGCTGTGGACGATACGTTGCTTGAATAGGATTGGACCTTTTGATCGTCCATAAGCTTGGATCATTAGCAAGAAACCAACTACAACTCAATATGACGATGAAAAAATTTACAACGGTTTGGGTGCTGTTACTCTGTGTAAGCACCCTTTGTGTGGCCCAGACTTCTTCGGGTAACTGGGCTATTGGCGGTAGTGTCCAGTTTAGTGGTAGCAACAACCAGAACAACGGAAATGAGGTTAAGAGCACGACCTATACTTTTGCCCCCTCGGTCGGATATTTCGTGATCGATCAATTGATGGTTGGGGCGTTTGTCGACATGTCCATCTCGCGTCAGGAAGATGATAACAACACGTACAAGCAATCCACTTTCGGTATCGGGCCATTTCTCCGATATTATAAATTTACCCAGAATGAACAGTTTGCTTTTTTTGGAGAGTTTGGCTTCGACTATGGAAGTGGAAAGTCTGAGCAGAATGGCGATGATCCAACGAAGTCTCGTACATTCGGTATGTATCTCGCGCCAGGCTTCACTTGGTTTCCCACGTCACATTGGGGAATTGATTTCCAGGTAAACCTGTTGAGCTTTAGCTCTTATGATCCAGACAAAGACGACGACGACGACAAGGTAAATTCATTCAACTTCGGCCTTAACACCTTCTCACCGTCGCTGGGCGTGCGATACTACTTTGGAAAGTAGTGCAGGAATACTTATTTGCCCATCCGAACGTTATTGGAATGAATTTTGAGTTGGACCGAACAAGGAACTAGAATTGAACCAAAACTAAAGAAACCATCTTAACTAAGTAACCGTATGAAGAAATCCAGCATACTAGTGGCATTCGCTCTCGTCCTCCTGTCAGCAGGTGCCAAGGCACAGGAAATTGCGATTGGTATCAAAGCAGGACCCAACTTTGCGAAGCTTGATGCAAACTCATCGCTTGCCACTAATTATTCGAGCAGAACAGGGTGGCATGCCGGCGCGTTTGTCCTGTTTAGAGGCGAGCGATTAGGCTTTCAGCCTGAGTTAATATTTTCGCAACAGGGCTCCAAGTTTGACTATAGTGGAACGCCCGATTTAAAATCAAATTTCAGCTATATAAACATTCCACTGATCGTGAAACTCTATACCATCGCAGGCTTGAATCTGCAGGTAGGTCCGCAGATCGGGTTCCTCACCAAAGCGGAGTGGGAAACGCCTACAGGCACTGAAGACGTGAAGAACGACCTCAAAAGCACCGACTTCAGCCTGGGCCTCGGCGTGGGGTGGGATCTTCCTTTTGGCTTGTCAATCGACGCAAGGTACAACCTCGGCTTGTCAGACAATTACGATGGATCGACAGCGAGTGGCGCACCGGTATCGAGCCTCAAGAATCAGGTAATTCAAGTATCTGCTGGGTTCAAGCTGTTTAAGTTCGGAAATGCCAAATAGTTCTGCTCATTTCTACTTAATAAGTAGCGAGGGCAATAGCTGAAAACACTACACACGATCAGAAGAGGCTGACCCGATAGGGTTGGCCTTTTTTCTAATGTGCGACTTTTAATGTGTGGTTGGAATTGAAATGCAGCGGAGGGAGCAAAGGGCCTACGGCTGAAGACTTAACCGCAAAGACACAAAAACGCAAAGGACCGCTGAGTTTTATTTGTCAGTGCTTTTAGTAAAGTGAGAAGGTTGGCAATCACTATGCAATGAAATGCTGTTAAAAAATCCCTGCGGTCCTTTGCGTTTTTGTGTCTTTGCGGTTAAGTCTTCAGCCGTAGGCCCTTTGCTCCCTCCGCTGCCTTTCTTGTATCGCCCTCTCACACCAAACCACCAACGGTGAATTTATTCCACAACAATGAGGTAATAATTCTTCTTTCCCTTTTGAGCGATGAGATATTTGCCTCGGAGCAGGGAAAAATCGGGCTTCGCATTCACGTCCTGGATTTTGGTTTTGTTGATGCTTACGCCGCCGGCCTGGATCATCTTCCGTGCTTCCCCTTTTGATGGAAATACTAGCCCATCCGTTGTGATCGACAGCAGGTCCGTTACACTCGCGCATGATTCAAGCGCTGCCCTGGAAATACTCTTCTGCGGCACGCCTTCGAATGCTGCCAGTAAAAGCGACTCATCAAGCGTACCTAATTCATCAGCCGTTGAATTTCCGAACAATATAGCGGATGCCTTGATCGCTGCATCGTAATCTTGTCTTGAGTGTACCCGTACCGTGATATCCTGCGCCAGCACCTGTTGCAGCTTTCGATCGTGAGGAGCCTTGCCGTGATCTTCAATGAGTGCCGCAATTTCCTCGCGCTCCATTTGGGTGAAAATGCGAATAAAGCTGGCGGCATCCTGATCCGAAGTATTCAGCCAATACTGATAGAACTTGTAGGGTGATGTTCGTTTGGCATCAAGCCACACATTCCCCCCCTCGGTTTTTCCGAACTTCGTGCCGTCGGCCTTCGTGATGAGTTTCGTGGTGAGAGCGAAAGCACTGCCCTCTGCCTTGCGGCGAATCAACTCGGTTCCCGTCACGATGTTGCCCCACTGGTCCGATCCACCCATCTGGAGTTTGCAATGCTTATTCTGGTAGAGCCAATAAAAATCGTAGCCCTGCACCAACTGGTATGTGAACTCCGTGAATGAAAGGCCGGACTCCAGCCGTTTCTGCACCGAATCCTTCGCCATCATGTAGTTTACCGTAATATGCTTACCCACGT
>DATHKA010000133.1:0-3491 GCA_035489615.1 Chryseolinea sp. | reverse complement strand
TTTCAGATATCCAGGCTCGAAGACATAAAATGTATTGTGCAAGCCGATCGAAATGTGGTGTCGACCTTCGAAATGCACATCCAGTTTAAGAGAGGGATACGTAATTCCGTAGCCGAGCGCGAAAGCCGTTGAAACATTCTCCTCTTCGACCTTGTACTTGTACTGTCCCAGGTCCAGCGCCGCCGAAAAATCGACCCGCTCGCTCACCTTCCATGAATAACGCAAGGCAGCAGCAAGGTTGCGAGCATAGTAGAGCGTGTCGTTAATCAGGCTAAAACGATCAGCGCTGGCATACGCCGAAAAAGTAAGCTTCGAGCGAACAGTAAAGCGATGCGTGAGTTTCAAAGAGCCATCGTAGAAAGCGACAGAACTGTGCGAGAGTCCATTGTAAGCGGTTTGCATCGTCTTCAGCATCCAATCAGAATACGAGACTCTTGCCGACGCCATCAGCGCAGTTTTGTTGTTATCTAATAGGCCGCCCGTTGCCAGGTAGGTGGATATCATACCAATTCCGCCGGAAGTCTGCCACTTTTCTCCACCCTCTTTTCCGACGATATCAAGCACGGACGATACGCGGCCGCCATATTCGGCCGGAATTCCTCCGCGGTAAAACGATACACTGCCGATGGCGTCGGCATTGAAGGCCGGAAAAAACCCGAAGGCGTGCGATGTGTTGAGTATCGGGACGCCATCGTACAACACCAGATTCTGATCGACGCCTCCTCCCCGCACGTTAAATCCCGACGCCACCTCACCGACGGTGGTAACACCCGGTTGATTCTGAATCTGCTTAATGATATCGGCCTCCCCAAGCAGCGAGGGCATTCTCTTCAGCGCCGATATTGACAAACTCGTTTGTCCTACGCGACGGTTTACGGCCTGCTGATCCGATACAATGACTTCGTCGAGCATTACGGGCAACGTTTCCAATTCGGCATTAACCTCTCCGGCCGCATACGCACTCACGGCAATGAGTTTGTCGTCGTAGGTGGTCAGCGCAAAACCGATCACATGCTCGCCGGACATCAGCATGATGCTGTAGCGACCCAGTGAATCCGTCAGCGTCTGCATTTCATTATCCAACGTAACAGCCACGTCAGACAACCGATGACCCGTGCGTTCCTCTGTAATGGCTCCTGAAATTTTGATTTGCCGCCCCGGAATGTATCGGAGCCGATCGCCCAGGATTATCGACTGTACTTCCTTACGCCGAAGAAAAGCATTCCGAAGCAGGTTCGTCCGCGTGATTTCACCCTTAGGATCTTTTGTAAAGATCAACGCGTACCCGTAGTGAAAGTCATACGTGATGTCGCTGCCTCCAAGCGTGACATCAAGTACATATTTTAAAGGCTTGCCGTTAAGCTCGGGTCCGGCCGTGTAAGGTCTGAGCCACTCCTCTTTGAAGAAGAACCTGATCGGAGCTCGGTCTTCCAGTTCGACAAGAACATCCGCCAGCGATTTTGGCACCGGCACGCTCACAAGCAGGCTGTCGGGCGACGTTTGCGCCCAGACAGACGAAGCTCCCAGGCAAATCAGAAATGCGAGAAGTCTCTTCAACAGTATCCCATTATCATCCCAAATTACCGGAGAACGAGGGCGCTCGCAATCCCGTAACTTGCTTGATGTTTTGGCAGGAAGCCCGGCAAACCAAAGTTTGCCGATCGTTGTTAACATGACTATGCCGAAGCTTCATTTTCAGTCCAGGCGAACTGCCGACCTTCCGCTGCACTACGGACACGTGCCTCCGTGGCTGGCGCAAAGAATGAGCGCCCTGGCAGGTCCCATCGTGGAATCGATTCTCCTTGAGTATGGCCAATCGGCCCTCCTTACACGTTTAAGCGACCCCCTTTGGTTTCAAGCCTTCGGTGCCGTGTTGGGCATGGACTGGCACTCGTCGGGAATTACCACCAGCGTGATGGGTGCCCTGAAGCGCGCCTTAAATGTTCGGTTTAATGAGCTCGGAATTTTCGTTTGTGGCGGCAAAGGAAGACATAGCCGAGAAACACCAAACGAGATCATCAGACTCTCAGATAAGACCGGGCTGAATGGTGACGAATTGGTGAGGTCAAGCAAGCTCGCGGCAAAAGTTGACAACACGGCTGTGCAGGATGGATTCCAGGTCTATTTGCACACATTCATCATTGCCAAAAATGGTGAATGGGCCGTGGTCCAGCAGGGCATGAATGAACACTCAGGTATGGCGCGACGGTATCACTGGAAGTCAGGCACGTTTGCATCATTTCTTGAAACGCCACACACATTTATTTACGGTCAGAATCAGGGAGAAATTCTCAACCTGACCGATAAGAACGCACAGCGTACAAAGGACAGCATTCTCAACGTGACCCAACAGGACCCTGCCTACATGCTGCCGGAGATTCGAAAGATCGTCATGCCGACCCACCACCATGTTACCGCCGCAGACGTCAATCTAAGAAGACTCGGAAGTATTCTGGCCCTGGCACACGAGCGTGATGTTCGCCGCTTCGATGAATTGCTGCTGCTCGAAGGCGTTGGTCCAAGAGCCATCCAATCGCTCACGCTGGTCAGCGAAGTGATCCATGGTACCCCCTCCCGATTTACCGATCCCGCGCGCTTTTCGTTCGCGCATGGTGGAAAGGACGGTCATCCATTTCCCGTTCCGACAAAAGTCTACGACGAGACCATCAATATTTTGAAAACATCGGTTGAAAAGGCCCGCATCGGCGACAACGAAAAATCTGCAGCCATCAAAAGCCTTACGGTGCTGGCGCAGCAGCTGGAACAGAATTTCGAGCCGGACCCCGCATCATTTGATCGCGTGATTGAACGGGAACGCCGTGACGCTCACCTGTACGGTGGCAGGACGGTATTCGGCAAATCGAAACCTCCCAACGGGGGTCAGCTGGAACTCTTTTGAACGAGAATTGATCCCCTCCACAGATAACAGATTTGCGTATACTATCTATTCACTTCGCAAGGAATTTACCGGGTTAGCGACCGCTGCCTTGACAGCCTGGAAGAATACCGTCGCCATGGCCATGAACAATGCTAACCCTCCCCCTAGAGCAAACATCCACCACGACAGCGTTACGCGGTAGGCAAAGTCCTGTAGCCAACGCGACATGCCCACATACTTCCCGAGTATGCTTCCATAGTCGTTCAGCATGCCGAAGCATCGCTCCGCCACATGCTTCGTAAGAACGACGGAGTTGGGCAGAGAAAACGCCGTACGCGATCACGTTTCGCCAGGCAGTCGTGAGGAAGTTGATTAACATGGATGGTGGCTTAAGTTATCACCACGCCTGCTCTAATTTCAGACCAACTTCAAAAAGGCGTTCGGATTAGGTAAAAACGGCCTATTCCGCAGGTTTATGTGCGGTGATGACCGGTGGTGTTCACCAGCGGACTAAACAAAACGGGATTCAGCATTTAAAGATTCTGACAAGTACGGCTCATCGATCGGGGTAAGATCACTCAGTATGCCATTTACAAGGCTCCTCCACTGAACG
>DATHKA010000132.1:0-11104 GCA_035489615.1 Chryseolinea sp. | reverse complement strand
GTATCAGTACGAGCTGTTCACCAGACTATTGGCGCAGGGTAGGCACCCCGTGGTGCTGGACTCCGGACTATTGCTGACGAGCCCCGAATCGGTGGTCAAACAGGTTTGCGAACGACTAGGCATCCCGTTCTTCAGGGAAATGCTGACGTGGCCTGCGGGGCCGAAACCATTCGATGGTGTTTGGGCTCCCCACTGGTATGCCAACGTTCACCGTTCCACGGGCTTCGAACGACAACCGACAAGCGACCGACCGCTACCCCCTGCCCTACACGAACTCAACGAACAGGCGCAGTTTTATTATGAAGCCTTGGCACCTTTTGCCTTGCGACCTTGATTGATATCCAAAATAATCTTTACTTTATAGAAGACCCTTCCAGGCGCCACAAAGAAAACTACCCAGTTCCCACAGGCTGCCGTATCGGGGTTTCATACTTATGTATTGGGCCGTTATGCATATGATCATACACCGTACCCTAGTACGTCATTGCAAAAATATTCGACATTAAAAAATTCTTAAAGACAGGAAAATCATATGTTGAGCACAGATCTAAGTCCAAATGAAAAGGACGATTATTTTTGCTACGACGTACTAGTGCAAGGGTTGAAAAGTTGTCAAGATGTTACAGCGTTATAATTCCAGGAACGACAATATATTTATCCACGTAGGCGGAAAGCTTCTTCCAAGAAGTGAAGCCAAAGTATCGGTTTTTGACAGCTCGGTACAGGGCGGTGATGCGGTATGGGAAGGGCTTCGCGTCTACAAGCGCGGCATCATGTGTCTCGATCGTCACCTGAACCGCCTCCAGGCTTCGGCCCATACGCTGGCATTTGCGGATATCCCCTCGAAGGAGAAAATCAAGCTGGCCATTAAGGAAACACTTGATGCCAACGGTATGGATGATGAAACGCACATCCGCCTCACGCTCACCCGCGGTGAAAAAGTCACGTCGGGTATGGACCCCCGACTGAATACGAAAGGTTCTTGTCTGATTGTGCTGGCCGAATGGAAGCCGGTGGTGTATGACAACAGTAGGGGTATCCGCGTAATCACTTCTTCGCAACGGAGAAACAACCCTCAGTTCTTGGATTCTAAGATCCATCATAATAACTTGTTAAACAATATACTCGCAAAGATCCAAGCCACCGTTGCGGGTGTAGACGCCGCCGTTATGTTAGACTGGCAAGGATTCGTTGCCGAACTTCACGATACCAATATCTTTATGATAAAGGACGGCACAGTAATGACACCCTTTCCCGATGCCTGCCTGCATGGAATCACGCGTGGGCTAGTGCTCGAGATTTGTCAGGAGCTGAAGCTTTCCATTTATGAACGAAATCTTTCTTTAACCGAATTCTATACTGCAGACGAGGTCTTCGCAACGGGTACGATGGGCGAACTTACGCCCGTAACGGAAATGGATGGGCGGGCGATTACGAACAAGTCGGGGAAGAACACCTTGAAACAGCTACAGGAACACTTCATAAAGCTTATTCCGAAACTGTCTGAACCCTTATTAATTTAAACCTATGGCTAAAACAACAAAAGAACCCAAGCTGAAGCTCCTCACAGGCGAGACCTGGAAGGAACTTAAATTAAAGAAAGGCACAACCACCAAGCGGTATGCCGTTTCCGACAAAGGACGCATCGTCAGCTTCAAGGCCAAACTCGACGACGGGTATGTTTTAAAGCCGCGCCTCACGCAAGGCTATCCGAGCATTACCATCGGCCGAGAGGAGACGCGCCAAAACTATTACATCCACCGCCTTGTTGCTGAGTATTTCTGCAAGCAGGCTGGTACAACGGCGAGCTTTGTAATCCATGCCGACCACAAGAAGGAAAACAACAAGGCCAACAACCTGAAGTGGGTGAAACACGATGAACAGATCAAGCACGCGCTGAAAGATCCCAACGTGCTCGTACGAATGAGTCCGGATGAAGGTCCCAAACTCACCGCAGACAAGGTAAAGTCTATCAAGACCGCACTTTTCAAAAGTAAGAAGCAACCTACGCTTAAGGCTTTGGCAAGAAAATTCCGCGTGTCAGATATGCAGATCCACCGTATCAAGACGGGCGAGAACTGGGGACACGTTAAAGTTTAGCATCCGATTCATCCCCAAAAAAAGCCACGCTTGTTTCCTGCCACCAGGCAAGATTCGAGCGTGGTTTTTTGATTCAACGAGTGGTATATGCGCCGGCACTGCGCCGTTTATTAGAAAATTGTCTAACGATGGGCCTACTGGCGAGATGCCCTGACCGCGCAGTGATTACGATGACTGGATTTTGCGATGATAGCCGTTGGCCAGCTCATTAAAAGGCAACTTCACCACCAATTCGCGACCCTCAACGGCAGCGTTAACACGACTCAGATCGATAAAGTACGGCTGTTGCTTGTTGTATAGCGAGTAGGGCAATCGCATGGTCTTGCCCGCAGACGCGATGTCCATCATATAAAAGACCGACACATGGTCATTGTTGACTTCCACTTGTATAACCTCCGCTTCAATGCCGGGAATTTTTACCCGGATCTCGCGGTGATCTTCGCGCTGATTAAGCTTTACCTGCGGTTCGCTTCTGCCACCATTCAAAACGTTCATGATGTCTACCGAAGCAAGCAGGTCTAAATATTGACTTCGTTTCATAATCTGATTCTCCTTCGACAAACCTTAATCAAGGTCTGTACCATGAAATTTAGACAGACAAAACGTCACCAATTACCCCTTTATGCAGCCATTATGCCAGTCCCTGGTATGGACAACGCATGGGGGGCACAACGCATGGGGGAACAACGCATGCGTTGTTCCAACGGATAGACGTTTCAAACTCAGCTTATTGAACGCCGCAGAACGCTTTGAGGTTCCTCGGTAGTGGCAGACTTTGGTTTTTCCGCGCCCGTGTGGATCTGTCTTGCGATGTAGCCAAAGAAACTCGCGAAGAAGATTACGATCGATCCCAGTACAAAATACATAATTGAAGTGGTTGAGTGCTCAAAGATGGCGGTTCTTGCGGTCGCACTTTTGGACTGCTGGGGCCATCGGGCACGGAAGTAAGATCGGCAAGACTTTTGTCGTAAACTGGCCTATGCCGTCGGCATAATTACAGACCATATTTCAACAGGCCTTGTTATATTGTGGCCCTATTTCATTTAAAACCAACGATTTATGATTACCTGCAAGCTCAAGTGTGTTTTCCTGGTGATTTTGAGTGTTTTCAGTTTTGGCGTGTCAAACGCCGGAGGAGGAAAAATACTGGTTGCACCCGATACCGCAAATGAAGATACGGCTAATATCCCCAAGGATTGGTTCCTGAAGGACCCGGAGACCGACCATTTGCAGGGTATCAGCGTTGAGAAAACTTACATGACCCTGCTGAAGGGAAAACCTTCAAAGACTGTGCTGGTTGCCGTCATTGACTCAGGTATCGATATCGAACACGAGGACCTTAAGGACATTATCTGGACAAATGAAGACGAGATTCCTGCAAACGGGATCGATGACGACAAGAACGGCTACATCGATGACATCCATGGGTGGAATTTCCTCGGTGGAAAAGATGGAAAGAACGTGGACGAAGACACGTACGAAGTAACGCGCGAATATGCCCGGCTGAAACCGTTATATGAAAATGTGGAGGAAGCAAAAGTAAGCAAGAAGAACAAGGTCGAATTCGCCTTATGGCAACGGGTTAAGGCTAAATACGAACGCGACTTCAAATCGAATAAGGATCAATACGACCAATACAAGCAACAGTACGATTTGTATCAGAACGCCTACGTGACGCTGGATTTTTGTGACAGCATTATCAGCAAAAGTATGGGCGGCCGCTCCATCATGAAATCTTCCTTGTCAGAAATAAACACTACGAACGATACGATTCGATTTGCGAAAGAAACCTTGACGAAGGTGTTGGAGAACGTCGACGGCGATATCGCTGTTTCCGAATTCTTGACTGAACTGCAACAATACCTGGCACAATTGAAGGAAGGACTTGATCACTATGGGACCGCTGTCGAATACGGCTACAACCTCGAATTCAACTCGCGCAAGATTGTTGGAGATGATCCTAACAACCTATACGAGAAAGGATACGGTAATAATGACGTGGAAGGACCGGATGCCCGTCACGGAACACACGTGGCCGGTATAATTGGTGCCAACCGGAATAATGAAGTAGGGATAAAAGGTATCGCCGACAACGTCCGCATTATGGTGTTACGGGCTGTGCCCAATGGCGACGAGCGCGACAAAGACATCGCCAACGCAATCACTTATGCCGTCGACAATGGCGCCAAAGTGATCAACATGAGCTTTGGTAAGGCATTTTCTCCACAAAAAGAGGCGGTCGACAAGGCGGTGAAGTATGCTGAGTCGAAGGGTGTTTTAATGGTGCATGCCGCAGGCAACGACGGCGACAACATCGACAAGGAGGAGAACTTTCCATCAAGAGTATTGAAGAACGGAACAGAGGTCAGAAGCTGGCTCGAGATTGGCGCGTCGTCCTATGGAGCAGACGAGCATTTTGTTGCTACGTTTAGCAACTACGGCAAAAAATCAGTCGATCTTTTTGCCCCCGGTGTGGAAATGTATTCCACCGTACCCAACAATCAATACGAGGACTTGCAAGGTACCAGTTTTGCTTCACCCGCCACTGCCGGTGTGGCCGCACTGCTGCTTTCCTACTACCCCGACTTAACGGCGGCTCAGTTAAAGGATATCCTCCGTCAGTCAACGCGTAAATTCGACGGACTGAAAGTGACGAAACCCGGTACGACCGATGAAGTATTGTTCACCACCTTGAGCTCAACGGGTGGCCTGGTGAACGCTTACGAAGCGGTGAAGCTGGCCGAATCATTCAAGTCGGCACCAAAAGGCAAATAAGCGCACACAAATTGTCCGATTTCGCCCAACGGCCGGTCTTTGATCGGCCGTTGGCATTTTATTTTATGGCGTCCGGAAGCGAAAATACCACGACCTGCGTGATGCATTTCATCTATAATTACCCTTAAGTATACCGCGTATCGATGTAACCCTGCATTCACTTCACTAGAACGCACTTTACAGTCACGCGAAAAATCAGCCCATTCGCGTGTTTCAGAACAACAACGGGTGAGGTAGCTTTTCTGACCGCTAACGCTACCCCGCATGTCCAACCCCAAGCTTCCCGCCCTTTTCACGCTGGTGATCCTAACCGCGTGCATTCACACTATTGCTTCCGATCTCAAGGGTTCTTCACCAGTAGCCGGGTTCTTCCTTCCGGATTCTGTCAGCGAAGTGACCTTTCATTATAAACGCACCAATAACCTGATCTTACTTCCCGTCACGATCAACGATAGCATCCATGTGAATCTTATACTGGATACCGGGTGTCGCAATGTGGTCTTGTTTGGCCGCCGCTTTATGAAAGAGTTTAACATTCACCCCGATAAGCGTGTCGAGTTTTCGGGACTTGGTTCGGGTGGATCCGTCGCAGGTCGAATCTCGCTGGGCAATAAAGTGTCGATCGACGCCGTACTGGGTGAGCGCATACCCGTTGTCGTTGTTCCGAACCCCAACCTCTTCGGTGCCTACCTGGGCGTGGACGGCATAATCGGTTACGACATATTCATTAAGTTTGAAATTGAACTGCACGCGAGCCAGCAATTGATAACTTTCCGGCCGGCACAAACAGCGACGCTCAGCGACGATTACAACCTTATCCCTATACGCGTCGAAGACTCTCGCCCGATTATTAAGTCTACCATGTCTTTGTTGGGACGCGAGGAAGCGCTCGACATCATGATCGATACTGGTTCTTCACTGGGGCTCCTGCTGAAAAACAATGAAGGGTACCGCCTCTTTTCCAATGGCAAAACAACCATTCTGGGGCGGGGTCTGAACGGTCCCATTGAGGGTGTTAACGTCAGGGCCGACGGCGTGAAGCTGCATGAATTTCGCCTGCCTCGGGTGTCGGTTGGAGTGGTGCATTCGGCCTGGTCGGGCACTTCGTCCATCGGCATGGACGTTTTGAGCGATTATTCCCTTGTGCTCAACTACTGCAAGGGCTATGCAGGCCTGAAACGCGATGTTGCCCCTTTGGCAGGCGCCCACAAAAGATCGAAGCGCGCGGGCAACGCGGATTTTTAAAATCAGGCCGTCTGCGCTATTTTTGTAGCCTAAAAATCTAAGAAAATGGCGCTCGATATACAAACCCCGATACCAGTCGTTGACGGAACAACCATAACGCGCGAAGAATTTTACCGCAACTACTATAAGCCACAAAGGCCCGTCATCCTGCGTGGCCTCTGGAGGCAATATCCTGCCTACAGCAAGTGGACCATGGACTTCTTCAAGCAAACGATGGGAAATATCGAGGTAGGGCTGTATGGCAATCGCAAGGAGGACATTTCGAAGACGCTGCAGGTGCCCAATGCGGTGATGCGGTTCGACGACTACCTCAACCTTATCGAACGCGAACCCACCGACCTTCGACTCTTTTTATTTCCTGTATTTAAGCACAAACCCGAATTGCTTAAGGATTTCGGGTATCCGGCGATCGCGAGCGGATACATCAAGGTTCCCTTTATGTTCTTCGGTCCTCCGAAATCTATCGTTCGGATGCACCAGGACATCGATATGAGCAATGTGTTCCTCACGCAGTTCCATGGCCGCAAGCGCGTGGTTTTGTTTGCGCCTGATCAGTCCACCTTGCTGTATCGCCTTCCTTTCAACGTCCATTCAACGGTCGATGTCGATAGTCCAGACTATGATGAGTATCCCGGCCTGAACTACGTAAAGGGTACGAGCGCAACGATTGGTCATGGCGATACGCTCTACATGCCCAGCGGCTACTGGCACCACATGGAATACCTGGATGGCGGCTTTGCTCTTGCCATTCGGACCATCGCACACAGTATTCCGATGAAACTGGGAGGTTTGTGGAATCTGACGGTTCAACGAACCACCGACAACCTCATGCGTAAGCTCAATGATGAGAAATGGTTTGAATACAAAAAGAACCTGGCGCGCGAACGTGCGGAGAAAGCCATTAATAGCCTGGAGGAAGCACCTAGATAGATTTCTTCAAGGTCGGCCGCTGCCGCTAAGACGTCGTCAGACGGCTATTGCGCCGATGAAATTCTCGGCCTTTCTTTTCACGCTTGCGTGGAACTCCGTGATCGCCTTCGTATGCAGGAGGGGATAAAGTTTCGTATCCCGGAAATTGGAATTGCTCTTGTAGAGCGTGTCGTGATGTACTTCTGTAAATCCTTCGGCGGTGGGCTTAAGCGTAATCCACTGGGAACCGGCAGATGCTCCGCCAACCATGTAACACAGCTTGAACATCATCTCACTGTGATTCACTTCGGCAATCTGATGCGCGACGGCTATGTTCAGTGCACCCCACAGCAGGCGTAAGTTCAAAATAATGATTTGTCCTTCTTCGATCCCAGTACACTCATCCTGGAAGTAATTAACGCAATTGCGCCGGGTACAATACTGCACACCGAAGCTCACCATGTCACCGGTCCACGCGTCGCGCGGATGAATTTTCATGTAGGCATCCCACACGAGATCGGGGCGTTGCCGGACAATAAATTTTTTATGGTGCTGATGATATGAAGAAGCATCCGAGGCGCTGCATCCCGCGGCCTGCATACGTGTGAACCCGGAGGTTGAGTGCAACCCATAGTTGCTGATGAACTTGCGAACTTTCTTTTGGCGTATTTTCCCGAGGTCGATCGCGGCATGATTGAGAGACGAATTGTGCATCCTGAGATGTGAGATTGAAAAGTACAGTTAATAAAGTTACGGCTTTTTGTCCGGGAACACTAGTGCTTGTAGTTATGGCCCGGTTTTTGGCGCCAAACGGCGAGTTTGGGGGTGTTTTTGGTAAGTCGAAATATCTTGCGACGTACGCGGACCCTTACTAACTTCGGCCCCGCCTCGCGGTGTTTACGGTTATGAATGAGATATTTAAGCGTATAAAGCAACGCGTGGAGCCGTATGGCCGCAAGGTGCACGAATGGCTGCGTCCGGCGCTCGACTACATCAGCGCGCTGTTTTGGCGGGTCCGGGAGTACTTTCGCACGCACCCTAAGGCCAGGCGATTCAGCCTGATTTTGGGCCCTCCACTCGCCTTCTTCCTGGTCCTTCTTATCGTCGTCCTGATCGACACACCGGGCAATTCAGAATTAAGTCGTATTCAGAATCAGGTGGCATCCGAAGTATACAGCGCCGACAGCGTTTTGCTCGGCCGATATTATACGCAAGACCGCACGGAAGTAAAGTATGAAGCAATCGCTCCGGCTGTCATAGACGCGCTGATTGCCACAGAAGATGTCCGCTTCTATCAGCATGAAGGTGTCGACTACATCAGTCTGGGGCGTGTATTATACAAGTCCATCCTTCAGCAGGATGAATCTTCTGGCGGAGGGAGTACGATTACGCAGCAGCTTTCCAAGAACTTGTATCCCCGAAAACGCTATTGGTTCCTTTCTATGCTCGTGAACAAGCTGCGCGAAGTGATTACGGCGCGCCGCCTGGAGAAGTTATACGACAAGAAACAGTTGATCACCATGTACCTGAATACCATTCCGTTTGCTGACAACACCTTTGGCATTCAGGCCGCGGCACAACGATTCTTTTCCACCACCGCATCGGGGCTCACCCTCGATCAGGCAGCCATACTCGTGGGCATGTTGAAGGCCACCACATCCTACAATCCGCGCGTGTACCCCGAACGTGCGTTTCACCGCCGCAATGTCGTACTCAGTCAAATGGTGAAATACAAACTATTGACAAAGAAAGCTGCCGATTCTCTCTTCGTAAAACCCATTGATTTAAAGATCAATAAGGTATCGCATCACATGGGACTGGCACCTTATTTCCGCGAATACCTCAAGAGCGAGTTGCTTATTTGGTGTAGGAATAACAAGAAGAGCGATGGTAGCACATACAACCTGTACACCGATGGGCTCCGCATATATACGACGATAAACTCCAAGCTACAGTCGTTTGCAGAAAGTGCCGTGTCGGAACAGATGGCCATTGTTCAGAAGCAGTTCTTTGATCACTGGGGAAAAGAGAACCCCTGGAAGGGAAAGGAAGTTGTTGTTCAGGAGGCCATTCGGCGCTCCGCCCGTTACAAACGACTCAAACAACAAGGATCCAGTGAAGAGGAGATCATGAAAGTGATGCAAAAGCCGATCCCGATGCGATTGTTTACCTGGCAAGGCGAGGAAGAGGCGACGATCAGCCCGATCGACTCGATCGAACATCATCTTAAATATCTCAATGCCGGGTTCCTTGCCGTAGAACCAGGCAGCGGTGCCGTAAAAGCCTGGGTAGGCGGAATCGAGCATGACTACTTTCAATACGACCACGTAAAGATTACCACGAAACGCCAGGTAGGGTCAACGTTTAAACCGATCGTCTATGCGATGGCACTCGAAAAGGGTATTCAGCCCTGCGAACTGATCTCGGCAGGTCAGCAGACCTATATCGATAAGGAAGGCGTGAAGTGGACACCGCGCAATACGCAGAACGACTACCAGGTAGAATATACCATGCGCGGCGCGCTGGCTTACTCTGTCAATACCGTCGCAGTAAAGCTCATAGACCAGGCAGGGGTGGATAATACGATCAAGCTCGCGCGAAAGATGGGAATTACCAGTGAGTTGCCAGACGTGCCTTCCATCGCCCTCGGTTCTTCATCCATTTCGCTATTCGAAATGACGGGCGCTTATGCCTGCATCGCCAACGAGGGCGTTGCTTCACCGCCCTATTATATCGAAACCATTGAGGATCTCGAAGGTAATAAATTCAAGGACTTTAAACAGCCGGGTGGAGGAGAGCGTGCCTTTTCCACGGAGACCGCGCGCCTGGTGACGCGCATGATGCAAAGCGTGGTTCATGAAGGGACTGCGTCACGCTTACGCTGGAAGTATGGCATTTACAACGATGTGGCTGGCAAGACCGGCACCACACAGGCAAACGCCGATGGTTGGTTCATGGCGATGACGCCGAAACTTGTCGTCGGGACCTGGGTAGGTGCCGACGACCCGCGCATCCGGTTCAGACTTACCGAACTCGGACAGGGCTCGAGCACAGCGCTTCCGATGGCGGCCTTCTTCTTTAAAAAGGTGAACAAGGATCCGGAATTCAAAGCTATTTCCACAGCCAAATTCAAGCCGTTGCCACATGAGCTACAGGCGGAACTGGATTGTGATCTATACGAATTGAACAATGACCTGATGGAACAGATCAGGCACACGGTGGAGAAGCGAGATTCTATTATCCGCGCCGACACGACCGCTAAGCCTCCTCTGGAAACTTTCCTGGAGGTACTGTATAAGCGAAAGATGAAGATCATGCGTGCGGCCAACCCGGATACTACACGCACCAATCAGGCGCGCGCGCTGGGTGGATAGTAACACTGAATGTAGAATGTAAAGGAGTGTTCCCAACGGACTTACCCCTTTTCTTAATTTCCCGGATTTTGTTTTTCCTTCGCCGCCTTCTTTTCCTGCTTGCGGAAGTAACCGCGCAACAGGAAGTTGTTTTTCAGTGCCAACATATTTGAATCCAGTTTTGCAGAAGCAGATTCTGCATTGGAAAGCGTGACTTTAAGCTGATTGGCAAACGTTGTGTCTGCCAGCAATACGCTAACAGCGTTATTGTTGTTGTTCAATTTACTAATCACCAGGCGCAACTCTTCCGTCATCGCTTTTGTATTGCTTCCGGCCTCTGCTACGTTGGATAGTGCCTCCTCGAATGTATGGGTATAGGTTGTATCCGAAATAAGCTTTGTGGCAAGCCCGTTGCCTGAATTGATCTGTGCAAGCATTTTCGTTAAATCAGCCGTGGCGCGATTCGTGTTTTCTCCCGCTGACTTCAGGGAGTGGACGACGTCGCGTAGCTCGTGCGAGATCGGTCCATCACTTAACAACTCCCCCACGAGGCCTTCCCCGTTATGGATGCGTGCTGTAATGCCTTTGATGTCGTCCGTCAAACTTCGCGTATTGGCGCCTACATCCTTGGCGATGTTAATGAGTTCCTGTGTGTCGGTGGGTGAGAACGTATTAATGGTGTCGTTGTCCTGCACAATTGCCGCAGCGTTCCCCGGCCGAAT
>DATHKA010000131.1:0-11292 GCA_035489615.1 Chryseolinea sp. | reverse complement strand
AGCCATCTCGACTCGAGATCCGACGGATTGACACGCAAGAGGTCTTCGTATGCGCGGATGGCTTTTCGTGAGCCGTCAGTATCCTGGTGTAACCCTAATCCTGAAATGGGCAAGATGCAAGACTCCGAAGCATGATTCGTAACACAGTTTGAACGCTCGCCCAAGCGCAGGTACGCGAGCGCAAGCGTGTTTAATATTTGCGTGTCGTTCTTGTACCTGGACTTCACCAGTGGCTCAAGCAGGCGGATCGCTTTCTTCTCTTCCCCAA
Organism: Chryseolinea sp.; assembly: GCA_035489615.1. Lineage (GTDB taxonomy): Bacteria > Bacteroidota > Bacteroidia > Cytophagales > Cyclobacteriaceae > Chryseolinea. The sequence goes on along the minus strand of DATHKA010000131.1, from coordinate 11,024 downwards.
GTTCCAACAGGATGTTCGCTTTCAAAAATGTGCAGAAACGAATTTCGCCCTCTGAACTGTGTGGATTGCTTAGCAGTGAATCCATGTAAGGTAGTTTCGCATAGGGGTTGAAAGTATTCCTCGGCGAATACCCCTTCTGTGTCGCCTCTTTCAGCAACTGTACCATTTCCCGCTGGCACACTGCCGACGACGGGGGCTGAACGTCCATGCTGCATGAGAACAGCAGCGTAAGCGCTATCAAGTGTATAGTTCGTAGATATTTAAATTTCATAGTGGTAAAACGGATTGAATAGGTTGGTCGCACCACGGCAGCGCATAACCATAACGTTATGATGACTGACCCAAAAGCCACGCGTCAACGACGCCGGACAAGGCGAGTGCGCATACCTTCGTACGCACAGTCGACACGACCGGTCGGCAATACAAACACGCTTAATTCTGGATCAGCATAGCAACAGGGTCTTAGACCCGGCCAGCGTAGCCTATGAAGTGCGAGAAATTAATTGTAAGTCCTGAATGAATCAGGCTTCGGGGGGTTGCGCTACGGGCGTAGCATGAATATCATCAACGATTTGTGGGATACCCGAGACGCCCAGATCCAGGGTCCAGCCAAATGCAGAGGTTCCCAATGCGGTAGTGGTGAGCAGGTATTCTTTCGTAAAAAGCACCAAACTCTTCGCCGCAGGCATATCGCCGTCTACCGGTGAGTCTGTGAAAGTGCTTACAAAGTCGGCCAACGCATGTTGTATCTGCTTGTCCTGATCGTCCCTGACGCAGACCACCGTCAGTGTATCGCGTTCGTACTTTTGTTTGATCAGTCTATACGATTCCCCCTCATGAATAAATTTTCCCTCTGCACGCAGAAAGTGCGGGTTATCGTATTGATAGGGCAAGGCAATGGGAATTCGGATCGTAACGGCTTCTGATGCATCGTAGTAGTCTTCGTTGAGGGCGCGCGACATTCGCTCGTCGTTATTCATCTCCATGCCCCAAAAAATAAAGTAGTATCCCATTGTATTCAACAGGACCAACAGAATGAGCAGCGCGGATATTAAGCGTTTCACGGTCGTGGTAACGATTGTACAATGTACGGGAAATTGGACAGAACTACAACGAGTTGACCGTACGCCCGGTCGGGCTTTCCCACACGTCAACCCATTTCCCGTCCAACCGGGGAGGGCCCCGATCCGGCCTGATCCGGTCGAATGGCCAGGACGAAGACAATCAAGGCTGTCCCGAAACCGAACACCATAATTCTGAAACGCACACCATGCGTACCCCCGTTCAGGCAAAAAATGCTCTCACAACCATCCACCACCTCCGTAAAGCGGGCAACGAATTGGCACGATTATCATGCCCCTACTGCTGTTTAATACTGGTTAAATGCTTTTGAACTACATCCGCGTTGCTTTCCGAAACATTCAACGATCGCTTTCGCATACGGTCATCAACGTACTTGGACTTACCCTTGGAATTACTTGCGCTGTGCTGATCTACCTGCTGGTGACCTATCACCTTAGTTTCGACAACTTCCATAGCGAATCGGGTCGAATCTACCGGTTTGTCACGGAACAGCATCGCGATCAGGTCAGCTACGTTGCCAGTGTACCCCCTGCCTTTGCCAATGCCTTCCGCAACGACTACACGTTTGGCGAAAAGCTTGCACGGATCTGCCGGCAGGAAGGCGAGCTGATCAGCGTTGATATTAACAATGAAACAAAGAAGTTTATTGACCCGGTAGCATTCGTCGATGCGGCGTATTTTGAAATCTTCAACTTTCCACTGGCCAGCGGAACAACGGCTTCACTACCCGTCGCACCCTACACGGCGGTACTCACGCAAAACATGGCCACGAAGTACTTCGGATCGGCGTCAGCGATCGGGAAAACCATTCGCCTGGACAATCGGCTCGAATTTCAGATCACCGGTATACTGCAGAACATACCCGAAAACACGGACTTCCGTACGGAGGTATTTTTATCGTATAGCACGATGAAGGAATATAACGAATGGTATGCCGCCGACGATTCCTGGGGCGGAATTACCAGCCAAATCCAAACGTTCACGCGTCTGCGCCCCGGCGTCAATCCGTCGGACGTAGAAAAAGTGCTGCCCGCTTACGTCAAAAAGTACCGTGCCGAAAGCAAGAACGTCCATCATTATCATTTACAGCCACTCGCCGATGTGCATTTCAATCCGCTTTACGATGGGCAAATGTCAATACGCACGATCTGGATCCTGTCGGTAGTTGGCTTCTTCCTCATTTTCACGGCCTGCCTCAATTTTATTAACTTGTCGACAGCCAGGGCAGTCACGCGTGCCAAAGAGGTCGGTGTTCGCAAGGTACTGGGCAGCTTTAGAACACAACTCTTCTGGCAATTTACCATTGAAACGTTCGTCATCGTTGCTGTAGCTTCAACGCTCGCCCTGGGCGCCGCTTCGGCAATTCTTCCACAGCTCAATACCCTGCTTAAACTGCGCATCGCGGCAGACGTAACCTCGCATCCCGACCTCTTTGTGTTCATGGCCGCTCTCCTGGCGGCCGTCACCTTTCTCGCCGGGGCCTATCCAGGTATCGTGCTATCTGGCTTCAAACCTGTCGTCGCCCTGAAGGGAAAAGCACTTGATATCGGTTCCCGTGGCGTCAACCTCCGCAGGTCGCTCATCGTGACGCAATTCACGATCACCCAGGTACTCGTGATCGGTTTAATAGTCCTGATGTATCAAATGAAATTCAACAGCGAAACGGATATGGGCTTTCGCCAGGATGGCATTATCATGGTTCCCGCCGGCGCAGAAGAAAAAATGAGCACACTCAAGAATGAGGTCAGCAAGCTGGCCGATGTAGAGCAGGTATCCTTCTGCTTCGCGGCCCCAGCATCGTTCAATCATTGGGGTACTTCGATCATATTCGACAACCGGACCGAGAGCGAGGACTTTGGTGTGAGCTTCCGTGGAGCCGACGAAGACTATCTCAGTACTTTCGAACTTGAGCTCGTGGCCGGTAGAAACGTTACGGCGTCCGATTCGGCGCGAGAGTTTGTGGTAAACGAAGAAATGGTAAAGCGACTGAACCTGTCTCCCGATAATGCGCTGGGCAGAACGATTCAATTTAACGGCGATATTGTTGGGCCCATCGTAGGTGTCGTCAGCAACTTCCACGATCGCTCCTTTCGGTCAGCGATAAGCCCAATCATGATCACTACCAAGAAGGACAGTTACAACGATATGGCTGTCCGCATGAGAATGAATGATCCGAAGGCGACTATTGCGGCGATAGAAAAAGTCTGGACCGCCATTTACCCGGAACAGATCTTTCATTATGAGTTCGTCACGGAGCAGACCGCCCAATTCTACGAGGCGGAACAAATGGTCCTGAAACTCGTAAAGACATTCGCCTTCATTGCCCTGCTGATCGGTTGTATGGGTCTCTATGGCCTCGCATCATTCATGTCGGTGCAGAAAACAAAGGAGATCGGAATACGCAAAGTGCTCGGAGCAACCACCACACATATTCTATCGCTGTTTGGCCGGGAGTTTGTCATCCTTACCTTAATCTCTTTTGCCGTGGCCGCTCCTCTCGGTGCCTGGATTATGGTGCAATGGCTCGCGCAATATGAATTTGCCGTAGACCTTACGTTCTGGATATTTGCGCTCGAACTCGCGTTTGTCCTGGTCATCGTGCTCCTCACAACCGGCATGCAATCACTGAAAGCGGCGTTGAAAAATCCCGTGACGGCATTGCGTGTGGAATAACGTGAGCATTCCTACGCAAAAAGGAGGCGCACTACGCTATCCGTAGTATTTTGCCTACAAGGCCGACCCGGCGGCGTTTTTTCGATTTCCCGTCAAACCCTGATATCAGTCCTCCGTATTAAGATAATATCTTCTGCATCTCCATATTACTTATGACGACAGAAGTATACAACCTGAAAGGTCGTATACTCTTCTTTGGAATTACAACTAACTAATAAATGAAAGCAATTGTCACTACCGTTGCCGCGGACAAGCCGTCCATGGCAAAGCAAATCCTTGTTGTTGCGCGAATTGTTATCGCGCTCATCCTCACAGCACTGTTGTTGTTCTCTTGCGCTCGTCCGCAAGATCAGTCCCTTATACCGGCGGCGGCAGCAGCACCGGCCGAACTTACCAACGAACAACTGATCGAACGCGGTGCCTACCTGGTCACCATCATGGGTTGCAATGACTGTCATTCACCAAAAATAATGACCGCCGAAGGTCCGGTGCCCGATACTTCACGTTTGCTATCCGGACACCCCGCAGGAGACAAACTGCCTCCCGTACCAGCCAACATGCCGTGGATGTATTTTTCTCCAGACCTGACCGCAGCAGTCGGTCCCTGGGGCGCATCTTTCAGCGCGAACCTGACGCCTGATCCCCTTGGTCTCGGAGGCTGGTCCTTTGATCAATTTAAGACAGCCATTACCCACGGCCGGTATCGCGGCATAGAAGGTGGTCGCCCGTTGCTTCCGCCGATGCCCTGGCAGAATTTAGTGAATATTCATGACGAAGATGCCCGCGCAGTCTTTGCCTATCTCCAGTCGCTCAAGCCGATTCCTAACCGAGTTCCTGCGCCTATTCCTCCCAGCGATCTTGTGCTCGCCAACTAACTGATACCCTTTTAAAAAAATCAAATACCCTACCCATGAAAACTAAAATTGCTTTGGGCGCTATCGCTCTGTCTATTGCTTCCTTCACCGCATCAGCCAACACCAAGAATCCCGCTGCCGAGCAGGCTGGCAAGAAAATCTTCGCAGCGTTTCAGCACAGCGCATACAGGGAATACAATTCGCTTGTACCCTCACTGTCTGAACTCTTGCAGGTAATGGATGCACACGCTTCATTTTACGGGGCCTATCTCGCGGATGCAAAGGTCGAGATGGGTAAACAATATGAGCGCGATGTGAAAGGTATCGAGGAGTCTTTTGCCCGTGCCCTCGAACAGGGAAAATTGAATCATATAGCCTGGTCAAAAGCAAAGTTCGTTTCTGCCGAACGCGAAAATGAGAACCTGATCATCGAGTTCACGGTCGATGGTGCATCGCACAAGATACAAGTAGCCGTTGCGGAAATCGAAGGCGAGTTGCACGCAGGAAGATTTATCGCTTTCATTTGACGCGCAAGCTAATTTAGCGCGACTGCGTGCATTTTTTATAGGAAGCCCTTGAACTGCATCACGTATAGATGCAGTTCTTTTTTTCATGGCTGCACTTCACTTCCATCAAGCAACCGGTCGATCTTCGTTTTTTCGCCCACGATCCATACCACGTCACCCCATTCGAAAACGACGGTGGAGTCCGGATTGAGTATCCGGTTATTGTTGCGCTCAATGCCGATAACCAATCCGCTGGTTCGCTCGCGGATACCGGAAGTCCGCACATCGAATCCTTTGAGTCGCGTTACTTCATTCACAACAATCTTGCGCAGCACGATGTCATTGACACTAACCGCCGGCCCGCTGCGTTCGGCCTGCTCATCAAACACCGGTTTAAACGCTTGCAGTTGTTCATCCGTGGCGAGGATACCTACCTGGTCGTAGGGCAACAAAATGTGATTGCGTTGCGGCGTGTTGATCAGATCTTCACCTCGCTTGATGTATACAATGTTAATCCCGAATTTCTCCCGCCATTCAAGTTCGCGCAACGTGCGCCCAACGTAGGCGGCATACGGCGGAACCGCCAATTGTACGATGTGTGCGTCCCATGGCGATAACGACGACTGAATATCGGCTGTCTTGCGCGAAACATTCGCATCAAGTGTATTGTATTGGGCCGTCTCGCGTGCGTTCAGGTTACCCAGAAACCGCACCTCTATGCGTTGATAGAATGCCTGAATCCGCTTGGCAAAAACGAAGAAGACGGCAATAATCACGGGCATGGCAATAAGCAAGGCAATGGTCGTTGAGAACAATTTGAAAACGAGGAAGCAGATGATGGTGATACCCGCCACTACGCGACCCACTTCGAGCAGCAGCAACGGGCCGCGGCTGTAACGCTTTTCCATCCACATCTCGCGATAGGCCATATTATTGGGTCGCTTTGCCATAAGCGCCCATAAAAATGGAGCGGAAACAAGGAGGGACACTACCAGGCCGACCACCGCAGTGAGTGTGGGATCCCAGCCACTGTGGCGCAACCATGGCATCAGAAAACTGACAGACACGAAAATCAAAGTTAGCAGCACCATGCCGTTCGTAAGAATGATCATGGTATAGGACCGGAGCACCACCTGCCAATCGCTTTCCGCCTGTATACTTTGCGCACTGGATGCATAGTTTTGAAGGCCGCGAACCCACTTCTCCGGCAATTGTCTCTCCACAAATTGATACACCGGGTTTGAAAACTTTATGAAGTAGGGTGTTGTAAAAGTTGTGATGGCGGACGCGCCGACGGCCACGGGAAAAAGAAAGTCAGAAATCACCCCTAAGGATAGCCCGAGCGTTGCCACGATAAACGCAAATTCACCGATTTGCGCCATGCTCATACCCACTTGTATGGATTGCTTCAAAGGCTGTCCCGAAATCAGTGCCCCGGCCGTTGTGCTGATCATCTTACCGACCATGGTTAGCACGGTCACGATCACAACAGGCCAGGCATTTTCCACGATCGCACCCGGGTGGATCAACATACCCACGGAAACAAAGAAGACGGCACCAAACAAATCCTTTACCGGCTTAATGAGATGCTCGACCTTTTCCGCCGAAGTAGTTTCGGCGATGATAGAGCCCATGATGAAGGCGCCCAACTCAGCCGAAAAGCCGGCCTTCGTGGCGACCACGACCATACCCAGGCATAACCCAAGGGCAAGGATCAGCAGCATTTCTTCATCGAGTAACGGCCGCAATAACTTAAGTAGCGATGGAATCAGAAATATGCCGGCAACAAACCAAAGCACCAGAAAGAACAACAGCTTGGCAATAGTAAAGACAATCTCCGCCCCCGCGATCTGTTGTGTCGCGGCTACGGTCGACAGCAATACCATGAGCAGAATGACCACGATGTCCTCGACCACCAACACGCCGAAGACTACACCCGCAAACTTTTTCGTCTTCACGCCCAATTCATCGAAAGCGCGAATGATGATGGTCGTTGACGAACTGGCGAGCATGCCGCCTAAAAACAGGCAGTCCATCGTGGACCAACCCATAAGTACGCCCGCGAAATATCCGGCTACTGTGATGAACGCGATCTCTACCAGGGCAGTAACCGATGCAGCGCCTCCCACGCGAAGGAGCTTTTTGAAGCTGAACTCCAGGCCGAGACTGAAGAGCAAAAATATCACGCCAATCTCCGCAAGCACTTCGATGTTGTCTTCGTCAGCGACGGTGGGAAAAAGGGCAAAGTGTGGCCCCACAAGAAAGCCGGCAATGATATAGCCCAGTACCACTGGCTGTTTCAGTTTCCGAAAAAGCAGCGTTGTCACGGCGCCTGCCATGAGAATCAATGCCAGGTCTTTGATCAGATCAGGTAGATGTCCCATATCCCGCAATTTAAGGGATTGTCCAACGTATCAAGCATACTTATCCATACGAATCTCCATTGAAAAGTGCCGTTGGTCATGAGGCGAGCGCTATTTCGGATAAGGAGCACAACTTTTAAGACGGCATCCGTTATATTTCATAGTATACCGACCTTTACATGATTAAAAATTACCTCCTCACCGCTTTTCGAAGCTTCTTCAAGAACCGGTCTTTCACTATACTCAACGTACTTGGGCTCACCATCGGCATCGTCGCCAGTCTCCTGATTCTCCAATACGTGAAGTACGAACGCAGCTATGACTCGTTCCACCAACAGGCAAGCGATATTTATCGTGTTCAATATAATCAATGGCAGAACGGCAAGCTGCGCTTCGAATGCGCAGCAGCCGTGCCCGCCGTCGGACCTGCGTTGAAAAACAACTTCCCTGAGGTGCGACGGTTCACCCGACTCTTTCCCGTAAGCGGTGTGATCAGCTACGACAGTCCGTCCGGAGTCAAGGCGTTTCGCGAAGAAAAAATGCAAATCACCGACTCATCGGTGTTCGAGGTATTCGATTTCAAGTTGTTAAAGGGTGAAGAGATGGACGTGCTGACCGGACCGAACAAGGCGGTTATCTCCGAACGGGCAGCGAAGAGATACTTCGGCAACGAAGATCCGATTGGAAAGACCATTGCCTGGGATGGGAATCGCAAATTTGAAGTCCGCGGCATATTCGCTGACATTCCGGCCAATTCGCACATCAAGTTTGATTTCATGCTCTCGTATCAAACGTTGAACATCGAATCGAACCGCGAGTCTGAAACGAACTGGGGCTGGTACGATTTCAATACTTATGTGTTGCTCGAACCCGGTGCAGACGCGAAAGCGTTGCAGGCCAAATGGGACAAATGGCTTGTTGTGAACAAGGACGAAGAATGGAAAAAGACAAACAGCAGAAAGGAGTTCATACTGCAGCCGTTGCTCGACATTCACCTCGGAAAGGTCCTGCTACAGGAATCTGAACCTGGTGAACGGGGCGATCGCGACTCCGTATATGCGCTCAGCTTCATCGCTTTATTTATTCTCATTATCGCGTGGGTGAACTATATCAATCTGGCGACGGCCAAGTCTTTCGACCGTGCCAACGAAGTGGGTGTACGCAAAGCACTGGGCGCGCAAAAACGACAACTCGTTTATCAGTTTCTCGCCGAATCACTGCTGATCAACCTCGTCGCAGCCGCGCTTGCCGTGGTTGCCGTGTTGTTGCTATGGCCTGTATTCTCGGAATTATCCGGAAGAAATATTCCCCGCAGCTACCTGTTTGAGCGTGACTTCTGGCTGTTATTGGGTACGCTGTTTGTTGCCGGCGCAACCTTGTCCGGATTTTACCCGGCTATTGTACTCTCATCCTTCAAGCCAGTGGCCGTGTTGAAAGGTAAAGTCGTAAATGCCGCGCACGGCAATATCATGCGCAAGGCTCTGGTGGTGTTTCAGTTCGCGGCTTCTGTATTTCTCATTGTAGGGGCCATTGTCGTGTACCGGCAGCTCTCCTTTATGAAGAATCAGAAGCTTGGCGTTGATATCGAAAAAACGCTGGTCCTCAAATCGCCCGGCATAACGGACTCGCTATACACAAACAAGGTTCAACTGTTCAAAGACGAATTGTTGCGCGTCCCTGGCGTCCAATCCATCAGCGCTTCATCGAACGTTCCTGGTGACGAGATCTTTTGGTCCAGCGGTATCCGCCGGCTCACCGGAGGACCGGAAGCGCCCATTGCCGGGTATACAGTGGGCATCGATCATGACTATGTAAAATCATTCGGATTGAGCGTGGTGGCTGGAAGGAATTTCGACCGCGAACATCCCAATGAGCGACATAGCGTGATCCTGAACCGCGCGATGGCAGAGGCACTGGATTTTGACGATCCCCTGGCCGCAGTGGGCGAGCGCGTTGTACACGGCGGCGATACGAGTGAAGTCGTGGGCATTCTGGAGAGTTACCACCAGATGTCACTTAAGGAGGCCGTTGTACCCCTTGTCTTCAGATTTCTCAACGGGCAGGGGCAATTCATTGCCATCAAAATTGAACGGGAAAATTACCAGGATGTTCTCGCAGCAGCAGAGAGTCCGTGGAATTCTATATTTCCCAACAACCCCCTTGACTATTTTGTATTAGACCAGTTTTTCAACCGGCAGTATGAGAGTGACCGGCAGTTCGGACAGATCTTTACGCTGTTCACATTGTTGGCAATCTTCATTGCCTGCCTCGGCTTGTTCGGGCTATCCTCGTTCATGACCACACAACGCACGAAGGAGATTGGCATTCGAAAAGTCCTTGGATCAAGTGTCGGACAGGTTGTGTTTCTTTTGTCAAAAGGTTTCCTGGGGCTGGTCGCTGTGGCGATCGTTGTCGCGAGTCCGTTGGCCTGGCTTGCGATGGAGCGTTGGCTAACGGGGTTTCCATACCACATCGACATGAATCCGGTGATGATCGTAATTGCCGCAGCATTGGTAATGATCATCGCCTTCTTCTCGGTCTGTCTTCAAACGCTGCGTGCTGCGCGGATTAATCCAGCGCAGACGTTGAAGTACGAATAAGCAGGAAGCTTCGGTTAGCGTAACGCATGTTAAACGTTCACTTGATCTTTGGCAGGATCGACGGGTCGTATGGTTCGCCTTTGGCTACCTGGATCATCGTAATCCGGACCTTCGTCGGGAAAAACTTTTCGTGGTCGGCGCGTTTGTGCGCATGCCCTTGTCCACCGCTGTCGTCCTTGATCACAAGATCCATCTGCTTGATACCTTCCTCCCAAATGATCGATTCGTTTTCCCAAAAAGAGGTCATAGCCACATCGCGTTCATATATTCCGGTGGCGATATATAAATCGGTTCCTGTGCAACCGTAGCCATTGCCTTTTCCCTTGTTCGGAATATAACACAGCGTCCAGGTGGTGGGCGCATTGCCTTCGGGCTTTTCAATAACCTCGATGCGAATATGAACCGTTCCGTTGCGATAGTCCACGGGCGATGTCCAGTCGTTGGGCCTGTCCGGATTAATCTTGCTGCCGGTCACGTAATAATGAGACTTGCTGGGAGTTGAGTGGTCTGCATCCTGTTTGCTGTAGGTAAACTCCTGGTCAAACAACACGAATTGTCTGGTTTGCCCATAAAGGATGATGGGGAACAATACGGCTATGAATAACGCTGCCTTCTTCATTCGATGTTTTTTTTCGATGACGAATATAGCGAACTCAGAATAAACTGAGTGCCGGCCTTTCTTTACCGGTGAATCCCCGTGGTTCCCGGCTCCTGCCGTCACAGCGACGCAGCAGAGGTTCTGTGCTCTGGCTGTCGTAGTAAGGTGAGAAGCGCAGCGGACGCGACGAGCGAAAATGTCTCCGTTGCCAGCCATGTCAGCACAAAGGTATTCGGCGTGCCATCAACGACCAGGCTAATCGTTCTGCCTGCGACGAAACCGGACGTGTAAAGGACAATCAGCCAGAGTGCGGAAGCCGGGCGCTTCAGGATCGACCAGAAGCACAG
>DATHKA010000130.1:0-9221 GCA_035489615.1 Chryseolinea sp. | reverse complement strand
TTGACGCGGCGTGGGATCAGGTAGGAACGCCAGGAGCGCAAACGAGTGCCACCGTGAAGCAGCCACCTCACGATGTGATGACGGTGACCGCAAAGGCACCGGAGGCGGGATATGCATACGTGTTTGTGAGCAACGAGCATCCATTCTATGTGGATCTATACTTTGATGATGTTACCCTGAGTCATACACCATCGCCAATTGTTGGCGTGTCGGATTTTTTTCCATTTGGACTGACGTTTAATAGCTACACGAGGGAAAACACAGTGCCGAATAAGTATCTATTCCAGGAAAAGGAAATTCAAAGTGACCTTAACCTGAATCTCTATGATTTTGATTGGAGGCAGTATGACGCAACGATCGGAAGGACGATAACGCAAGACCCTCATGCGGATCTTTACTGGGATGTTTCTCCATATAGCTTTCTGGTGAATAATCCTTTCAATACACTAGATCCTACTGGTATGGATACACTCAGTTCGAAGGCAGCGGGGTTTGATTGGAACAGTGTGAAGGAGGGAGATGTAGTGGACGGGAATACTGTTTTGCCTTCTGTAGTGGTTCAGGATGATGGGACGGGAGATCCTGGTACTTCCACGGTTCCTTCCGATGCTACAGCAAACTCAAACCTGATTCGCCCGATTCCAGAACCTCCAACGCATACCCTGCGACAGTGGGAACCATCTTTTGCGGAGCGCTGGGAAATGGCAGATGATCCAATATCGAATCTCACGTACAATACGGCAGATAATGTTTATGTGACCATGCATATTTTTATGCCCTGGAAAAGTCCAACTCACATAAGTGCACAGCCAGTTCAGGGCTATGATGGGATAGAGGCTTTTGCCGGTACTGCTATGTTGGCTCAGCCTTATATGAGACAAGCAAAGGCTCTAGGTACAGTAAATGCTACCCAGTTTAGCTCGAAATTCCGAGGGACCTTTATTACAAGAATGTCGCCACCAATGCGCGGTAGGCTTAACAGGGCATACAACTCTCAGTTTGGAGCGAAGCCGGGTCGAAATTCAACGGTTTTAACAAAATTAATTGCATCACTGGTTGGCTTTTTTACAGGGGAGAACTAGTCATGGAGCCATTTTTTGGATCGATAATACTTGAGCTAATCGGAGCGAGTGCAAAGTGGATATACTTCAGCATCAAAAGTTCAATGTTAGGAAAAGCTCGCCCAACGTTCAAGGAAATTTATGACGGTAAAGAAAAGAAGGGAAGTGCTGAATATTTGTATGAAGGAATGTCAAACGTTATGACGGGCATCGTCGTGCTTTTTGTTTTGGTTTGTGTTTTTCTTAAGCTAGCGAATACCTTCAGATGGTAGAGCGGCCCTGTTCTTTGAATGGATAAAGTTTGGTATCACTAACTATTCGGCAATCGCCCTGAGCTTAACGTTCTTGGTGAGTGCATCGATTGTATAGAGGATGTGCTCTCGTCCCTTCTCCGGAAAACACTCCAAATTCGCGCTTAACAAAGAGGAACGATAATGTCGATTGGAATACTCTATACCATGAAATTTTGTCTGGAGAGGGCCATCAATACAGTATGTTTGTTCAAGATCACGCGATGGTCGAGGAGCTGAAAAAAATCGTGGATTTTCAAGGCGGTTCTACCCCTGAAGGAATCCCGACACCGATGGATATTAGTCATTCTTCCGGGTCAGCATTCCAGTAGATAATTTATTTCCAGAAAGCTCCTCTTATGCCATGATAATTTGGAAAACGCTACTGATTTCTTTATTAGTGTTCACTAATGAGGCTTTGTTTGGACAGCCGCCTCAAACCGTGCTGGACATTATCGATAGGCTCTTATTTCATCCGAAGGTATATAAATTCGCATTTGTCGCTTATATGAAGGACGAAGCGTATACCTTTAATCAGCCCACAGACATGGTGGCATTTATAATGCCTGACACTACGCTGCGCAAAGTTTATCCTCAAGTACTTGCTGATATTGCATATTCTTGGGGCGCTGAACGTATGCTCGAGATGAGAACCTTGTCAACGCGACCCGAAGGTACAATTCTAGTGACAAATGGATTTTACCACAATCCTAGAATTAGACTTCTTATTCAGTTCATGAAATTTGACTTCACGGACACGGATGCTTCTATCGAATTTCGCGTAACGAGTGAATTCAATAATAAAGAATTAGCTAATCATTATGTAAGAATATGGGCGAAGATCGTAAAGGCTAATGGGGCTTGGAAGGTAGAGCGTGTTCGGTGTAAAGGGGCGCCCTGGCGCCATTACATGTTTAAGGGAGATGAGAATTATGATCCGAATCTCGTGCCGTACAAGCGAAGCGAATGACATTGGAGTTGGCACCATGAAGTACGGGGTACACGAATCTGGGAACCACTGGTAATCCCAATACTTACATCAACTCGCTGGCGGCGACATTTGGCGTGAGCTCAGGCTCGACAGGTGAAGCTTTGAAGGTCTACAACGGATTAAACTCCTACGGTACCAGCTGGCGATCATTATGCTGATTCAGAGACGGTACCGAAGGCTTTCGTGACGATCATTTTTTTCGATAAGGACTATAACCTTATTGACGCGGCGTGGGACCAGGTAGGAACGCCGGGCGCTCAAACCAGCACCACAGTGAAACAGCCGCCGCACGATGTGATGACGGTGAGCGCTAAAGCTCCAGAGGCCGGATATGCATATGTTTTTGTGAGCAACGAGCATCCGTTCTATGTGGATCTGTACTTTGATGATGTAACAGTGAGTCATACGCCATCGCCAATTGTTGGAGCGTCGGATTATTTTCCATTTGGATTGTCGTACAATGCTGGAGAGCGGGCAGTGGCGCTTGAGCAGAAGTATATGAGCTGAAAAAAATCGTGGATTTTCAAGGCGGTTCTACCCCTGAAGGAATCCCGACACCAATGGATATTAGTCATTCTTCCGGGTCAGCATTCCAGTTGATAATTTATTTTCAGAAAGCTCCTTATGCCATGATAATTTGGAAAACGCTACTGATTTCTTTATTAGTGTTCCCTAATGAGGCTTTGTTTGGACAGCCGCCTCAAACCGTGCTGGACATTATCGATAGGCTCTTATTTTATCCGAAGGTATATAAATTCGCATTTGTCGCTTATATGAAGGACGAAGCGTATACCTTTAATCAGCCCACAGGCATGGTGTGAAGATAGTCGACGAAATAAGGAGGGCCGGCTACGTCCCTTGAATACGTTATGACGGCGTCGTTTGATTTGGTGGAGAAGTCGGAAAAGCTACCACCGAATAGTAATGCGTGGCGAAATGGTTGGATCCCTGATGAAGTTTATGGTACTGAGAAAAAACCAGAAAGCCTAGATATTGGTTCGCAAAACTTAAACTGGAGGATACTCTTTTGAAATGGCAGAGAGCCATGTGAAAGCTATCTTAAAAGGTGTCACGTTTAAAGATAGAAATTAATCGTTTAACCTAAGCTAGAACAATGATTAACAAGGACTGCCATTAAAGGAAAATGACATCTTGTAAACAGGAGATGATCGAAACGCTTCAGAGTAGATTTTGGAAAGTATATAGAGTGATGAGAAATTTTTTAGTCAAGCTGCTGGTATCAAGCTGGGCGATACTATACTCCACGTGCGAGAATAGAACAGCTATCGTTTATGAATTCAACATTATCCGGGATTACAACAAGCTTGCAAAACGCGAGCTGATTGAGAGCTTTGAATCGTTAGATTTGTATCCGATGACTAGCACGGAACGATGTATCTTGAAGGAAATAATTAACAGAGACCTCGACAAATTGAATAACTACAAGCTTATCCAGTTTGATTCATTGTGTATCAGAAACTACGTTCTGGATGACCTGGGAACACGCTTTAGTATTGCGATGAAGGATGGAAATTTCTATTTATTACTGCTGCCGAGAATTTTAGAGTACTGGTACACTGATAATTACTACCATTCAAATGCGGGTCTTTTCGAATTGCGGAAGCCGGAATTTTGCGATTGGACGAGTCAATTCTGCTGATGTGGATAAATTCATTGAATACTTATTTAGCCCAATAGAAAATGGCATGACAGTAGATCGTTCATTAGAGATTATGGAAGAAAGTTTTCCTGAATTGTTGGGACAACGAAGTAATAGCCAGGAGTTGATGGCTTGGGTTGCTAACCAACCAATCAACAATCGCGACGTTATCAATTCAATCTTGTCTCCTATTATGCACCGGAAGTCCATGCTGCGCCTTCCGCAGGATTGGGTGGTCTATAAGTTGGACAATCTAGGCTATATTTTAATCTACTTTCATTTTGACGATAATGCGTCTAAAAACATGGTTGGCGATATGTATTTCATGCCCTTAAATACGAGATACGGAATGGGATATGAAACAGAAGTCCACCGGTTTCCAAGTTGTTACACTAAGCAGCCGTAGACTATGTCTCACCTGTTGCGATAGGCTTGTCTATTGTTGGCGTGTCGGATTATTTTCCTTTGGGCTGTCATACAATGCTGGAGAGCGAGCAGGGGATCTTGAACAGAACTATATGTATAATGGTAAAGAGCTGCAGGGATGAAATGTCGCTGAATTGGATGACGACGGTGCGAGAATGTAGATGGAGATAGCGGGATGCAATTCAAAATGACTTTTAGGAATCAGTTCAAAGCATTGGAATTTTGCTCTTTTCCTGTTCCTTTTTACAATAGATACATGCTTTATTTTTATATTCAGATCCATTCTTGCGCTTACACATCTTTGTATGGCTTTTTATAATTCAGTTAGTTCCAGTATTGTATTTATATTTTGAACGCCCACGGATTAACAGGGGGATAAAGGCAGGTTGCAATAGAACAATCCGGAGATTTTGGCCGTATGACTGTCAAACTAAGCGGGAATAAAGCATTTCAGAACAAATTCCACGTTAATGAGAACTCTTATAACAGCGATCATCTTTGTTAGTAGTGGAACGCTACGGGCGCAGCCAGACACTGTCAAAAATCTGCTAGCTGCTATATTGTTCAGCAAGAAAATTCATCTAGAGGTTTTTTTTAACTACGCAGGTATTGGCGCCGGGTAGATATGCATTCATTTATCCCGATTCCACATTCAGAAGGTTTTATCCTCAGATCGTAGATGACCTTTCTATTACGTGGGGAAATGAGCGAAAACTTTATACGAAGACGTACCTAATAAATGAAGATTTACGGACTGTCTTCATAAAAAGCAACATTTATAGTGACCCCAATCTAAAGTTCTATATAATATTTAAGGCAATAGAAATGTATGGATCAAAGGCGCACGTAAAATTTGTGACAAGTTGCAATTGCGACGACTACGATAATGGGCAGTATTTCACCTTTGATGTTCATTTGCTTTCAAGATATCATGTGTGGAAGCTGAAGCATGTGAAAATTGTAAAGCATGAGTGGTGCAGATAGTTACATACAATAGCTGACTGTATTTGAGGCGACAGTACAATTAACGTTGTCAGGACTATGATATTAACCTGACAGCGAATGCACGTTAAAATAGATCGCGTAATCACGTTACGAAAAAAAGTGTTTGGCTATGAAGCCACTTCTGATATCTACACCTCTGAAATGATTGAAGCATTTCAATCGAGATTTGGCATTCTTTTTAATCGTGCGATCGATGTATTGTATGGTGGACTATATGGTGCTGTGGTAGGAAGGTCGGCTACGTCCCTTGAATGCCTTTACGATGACATAGTTTTGGTTTGGTGGAGAAGGTGGAAAAAGCTGCCGCTCAATTTAATAGCACATGGGAATGGAACATGAACCGGGATAAGAACAAGGGTATCTTTATGATGCGGCGGGAAGGAAGCTGGCGCAGGAGGTATACAACACAAGCGGTACACTGGTGAAGACCACGGATTACATTGGTGAAATGGTGTACGAGAACAACGTGCTTAAGCTTATGCAGCAAGGCGAAGGCCGCGTGCTTCCGGACGGAGCCGACTAGGAGTATCAGTACTTCATCAAGGATCACCTGGGGACCGTACGCGTCACTTTCACAGCTAAAACGCAGACCGCTACAAACTACACGACCAATTTCGAAGCGGCCACGGATGCTAACTTTCAGGATTACAGTAACACGACCTTCGATCTGGTTGATCACACCGATGCGGCCGGAACGGTGTATCAAAAGGTGCAATGGTTGAATGGAGGAGTCAACGGACGCGGCGGCCTTGCTAAGTCGCTGGCGGTGATGCCAGGCGATCAGGTCAGTATGACTGCGTATGCGAAGTACATGAATCTGGGAAGTACCGGGAATCCCAATGCTTTCATAACATCGCTTGCTGCAGCATTTGGCGTGAGCTCAGGCTCGACAGGTGAAGGTTTGAAGGTCTACAATGGATTAAACTCATACGCTGCAACGGTACCTGCCGGCGATCATTCTGCTGATTCAGAGACGGTACCGAAGGCTTTCGTGACGATCATTTTCTTCGATAAGGACTATAACCTCATTGACGCGGCGCGGGACCAGGTTGGAACGCCGGGCGCTCAAACGAGTGCCACCGTGAAGCAGCCACCTCACGATGTGATGACGGTGAGCGCAAAGGCCCCGGAGGCGGGATATGCGTACGTGTTTGTGAGCAACGAGCATCCGTTTTACGTGGATGTTTACTTTGATGATGTTACCCTGAGTCAAACACCATCGCCAATTGTTGGCGTGTCGGATTATTTTCCGTTTGGGTTGTCGTACAATGCCGGAGAGAGAGCAGGTGCACTTGAGCAGAAGTATATGTACAATGGTAAAGAGCTACAGGATGA
This sequence comes from Chryseolinea sp., assembly GCA_035489615.1. GTDB lineage: Bacteria > Bacteroidota > Bacteroidia > Cytophagales > Cyclobacteriaceae > Chryseolinea. Next base: position 2,453 of record DATHKA010000130.1, on the reverse strand, counting down.
GCTGGCGCTCAACTGGTATGACTATGGCGCAAGAATGTATATGCCTGAAGTTGGAAGGTGGGGCGTTGCTGATCCATTAACCGATAAGGCTAGACGTTGGTCACCATATCGATACGCATTTGATAATCCAATGCGATTTATAGATCCGGATGGAATGTTCGAGTATTCGAATGGTTATACAACTACAGATAGTAGAACGGAAACTGGATCAGTGCAACATTCGGGCGTATTTCAAGAAACTGGCAAAACAAAGGTACAAGCAGTCGGCAACGTTTCTTCAACGCAAATGAAAAGTTATCAAAAAGCAATGACGCTGCTGAATGAACGTTTCAAGAAACTCAATATCAAGGTAACCGCGTCAATAACGAAAGGCAACAAAGTCACATCAAAACAGGAATTTTCTAAAGTAAATGGCAAGAACACTTCTTATGTAATTATTGATAGTAATGCCGATATTGATAAATCATCTGACGACGCCGTTGATGGTGGCTGGGAAAAGGTCTACGATCTGGGCTTAGCAAAGACAGGTGGCAATTCAGCGAAGGGTGACAAGCTTGCATTTGTAAGCACTGATAAAACCAACGAAACACAGGTTGTGGGTTTTACAGGGAGAGGCCCAGTGCTTGACGGATTTGACGGGTCTGAAGACAGGCTTTCAAACTATGTTAGGCACGAATGGGCTCATTTGTTTTATAGCTCTCATCATATTGAGGGGACTATTCTAAGTAAGGTGCCGCTAAAGAAGAAATATCTATACTTCTGAAAAATGATTGAAGCATTTCAATCGAGATTTGGAAGATACTCTGATGACAAATGATGAAGGCAATTTTTGAATATAGAAGTATCATATATGTAGTTGTGGTACTTGGATCGGCATGCCAAAAGGCGTCTACAACATCATTTCCATGCGATACTGTGAGGGATTTTAATGCCAACGCACGTATTCATATTCTTGATAAATTCGATTCCTATGATATGTACCTAATGTCGGTAAGAGAAAAGTGCATCTTTAAAGAGACTATTTCCAGCTTTTTGGATGAGCTAAATAGTATGAAGACCGTTCAAATTGATTCGTTCTTTATTCGAAACTATACCTTAGATGATTTAGGTAGACGTTTTAGTATTGTCTTAATAAAGAATCGATTCTACTTGTTATTTCTCCCAAGAGTATTAGAGTATTGGTACTCCGATGCATTCTACACTCATAAAGCCGGCTACTATGAGTTAAAGCAGCCTGAATTTGCTGTCGGAAGAGTTAACTCTGCGTCATTCGATGAATTTGTTGCAAACGAAGTGTTTATGGAGAAAGGTGAAGGACTCAGTGTTGACCATGCGTTAATGCTGCTTGAGGAGATTTTTCCAGAGTTAATGCGTAAGGAGGCTGATGATGCTGAACTTATTGATTGGATTCAGGTGCAACCTACGAGTAACCGCGAGGTTATTGAAGCCGTTGTTTCCCCTATACTTAGTCGTAAACCATCTTTCAGGTATCCTCATGATTGGGCCGCCTATAAATTGGACCACTTAGGCTACTTTTTATTTGATTTTAATTTGAAAAACGACCTGGCGGGTGGTGTTGTTTTGGATATCTATTTTTTGCCGTTCTTCCATCGTTACGGTATGTCTTATGATATAGATAAACTTAAGTACAAAATGTGCTATCCTTAAATCGTTGGCAGAACTGAAGTAATTTAGACACCCTAGCGGTATTTCACGATGTGATGACGGTGAGCGCAAAGGCACCGGAGGCGGGATATGCGTACGTGTTTGTGAGCAACGAGCATCCGTTTTACGTGGATGTTTACTTTGATGATGTTACCCTGAGTCAAACACCATCGCCAATTGTTGGCGTGTCGGATTATTTTCCGTTTGGGTTGCCGTACAATGCCGGAGAGAGAGCAGGTGCACTTGAGCAGAAGTACCTGTACAATGGCAAAGAGCTACAGGATGAGCTGGTGAAATGGTTGAAGCATTTCAGTCGAGATTTGGCATCCTTTTTAATTGTGGGATCGATGGATGGTGGACTATATGGTGCTGTGGTAGGAGGGTCGGCTACGTCCCTTGAATCCATTTACGATGACATAGTTTTGTTTGGTGGAGAAGGTGGAAAAAGCCGCCGCTCAATTTAATAGCACATGGGAATGGAACATGAACCGGGATAAGAACAAGGGTATCTTTATGATGCGGCGGGAAGGAAGTTGGCGCAGGAGGTATACAACACAAGCGGTACTTTGGTGAAGACCACGGATTACATTGGCGAAATGGTCTACGAGAACAACGTGCTTAAGCTCTTGCAGCAGGGTGAGGGCCGCGTGCTTCCCGACGGTGCCGGCTGGGAGTATCAGTACTTCATCAAGGATCATTTGGGTAATGTACGGGTGACCTTCACGTCAAAAACACAGACCGCCACCAACTACACGACCAATTTCGAAGCGGCTACGGATGCCAACTTC
>DATHKA010000129.1:0-12841 GCA_035489615.1 Chryseolinea sp. | reverse complement strand
CGTTTCGCGGAAATAGATACCGCTCCAGTCGAACATGCCGCCCTCACACACGGCCGCCAGGAAGACCAGCAGGCCCAGATAAACGATGTAGGGATCGGGCTTCTCAAACGCGAGGCGGTTCCCGCTGGTAGCCCGGTCGTTGCCTTCGAGGCCACGAAAGGCGGAAACGGTTACGATCAGGGCAATGATGGCAATGATGGCGAAGTGGACATAGATGCTCACGTTCAGCGCGACGAACAGGGTCGAGATCCCTACGCCGACTATGCCGCCTGCACTCCACAAGCCGTGAAAGGAGCCGTTGATTTTTCGTTCGTAGCGCTTCTGCAGTTGAATGGCCTGGGTGTTCAGGGCGATGCTCATGATCCGTGTGCTGAACGCAAACAGCGCAATAGAGCCAACCAGCATTACCCATGTGTTTGCGAGACCAATCAGGAAAAGGGAGATCGCGATCATGACGAATCCGGCCGTCATGGGGAAGCGACTTTCAAACCGCGATACCAGCCATCCGGAAACGGGCAAACCCAATAGAGAACTGATAGGCATGAACAGCAGCACGGTGCCCAGCTGGGCATCATTGAAGTCGAAATGTGCCTTGATCGTGGGGATGCGGGACGCCCATGTTGAAAAGCAGATTCCTGCCAGAAAGAAGAACAAGCTGATCAGTACGCGTTGCCGGCTTCGGTTATCCATTGCTACAGCACGATCTCGAAGGTGTGTGTGCCCGCCGGCAACTTTACAACTTTTTGATTTCCCTCGGGTAACACTTCGGCGTTTGTTTTTGAGGTAATGCTGAGTGATTTAGCGACTACGCGCAGGGTAGCCGTACTGTTGTACGGGACGACGGCCGTATACTGAACCTTGTCTCCGGTGCTCTTCCAGGCTGAAACGATTTCTCCATAAGGCCCCGAATGACGTGCGTCGAACGACGCGAGTCCGCCTACAAAGTGAGGTGCCAGCAGCACATGCTTGAACCCAGGTGCCTCGGGGTCGGGTCGAATGCCTCCCGGTGATTTGTACAGCCAGGCGCCAATCTCGCCGAACATGATATGGTTGCGGGATATGTCACTCTTGGCGTTGATGGGCCAGTTTTCATATAACGAGGTCGCGCCATTCTTGATCCAGTATCCCCAGGAAGGAAATGTCTCCGCCGCCGCCAGTTTGTAGGCGAGTTCCGCATGCCCATTCTCGCTGAGCGCATTAAGCAAGGTTTTCGTGCCCAATAAACCGACGTCAAGGTGATCGCCATCGGCGTGCACGCGGTTCACCAGGTTGTTCACCACTTTCTCCTTCAACTCTGACGGAACGATTCCCCAGAACAACGGCGCACTCAATTCAGTCTGCAAACCGGTACCATACAGGCCCGTTTCCCGATTCAGGTATTTAGTGTTGATGGCGTCGGCAATCCTGGCAGCAAGCATTTCGTACTGCTTCGCGTCTTCTGTCTTACCAATGAGCGCTGCCGAGCGTGCGAGAATGCGCGCATCAGTGTAGTAGTATAGCGACGACGTCAGTTCCTTGGGTGTGACCGACTTGACGGGCACCCAATCCCCCAGTCCCCAGTCGGTCGTTCCGTTCGGACTAATCTCGGTGATGTGATCGACGTAAGCCATTTCTCATAAATCGTCATGCCGTCAAAACTATACAGCCCGGTTTCTGAAGCGATGTGGGCATCACCCGTCCACCCATTCTTCTCGCGCTGTGGACAATCGGTGGGATATCCAAACAGATTGGAGAGATAGGAATTATTCGTGGCCGCCCAGATTTTGTTGATGAGATCGTTCGATGATTCGACGTGTCCAATGACGGGCACGTCGCTGTGCAACTCGATGCCCGTAAGACTCGACGGTGTGAGTTCGATCGGTTGATCGCTTGTCACCTCAACATATTGAAAGCCCTTGTAGTTAAAACGCGGCGAGAAGGTTTCAGTGCCGCCGCCCCGAAGAATTAGGATATCCGTCTGAAAGGGATCCTTGTCGTCGGTGGGACGGTAGTGCACATCGATGTTTGATTGATCGACATTTCCCAGGCTGTCCAGCTGTTCGCCATGCTTTAGCCTAACCGTTGTGCCACGCGTTCCTGTAAGGGTCAGTTCGCTCACCCCGGCGATGGTTTTCCCCAGGTCATAAATGTACTTTTTGTCATTAACCTTCGTGAATCCTTGCGGCACGATACGGGCAACCTGGCGGATAGGATGCAATACTTGTGATTTGATGTGCAACGCAGGCTTTTCCACTGCCATAACGACCTTCCATCCGGCATCGTTGAATCCGGGAGTATCCCATCCCGCCTGCTCCTTGCGCGCATCGTAGTGCTCAGCTGTGTAAATGCTATTGAACACCACGGGACTTAGGTCGCTCTTCCACGTTGGGTCGGTAAACCACGTTTCGGTGGTGTTGTCTTCATATTCTACGCGAATATTGAGACAGAATCTGGGGCGACCTCTCCAATGGGCCTTGTGAAAATCCCATACAGCGGTTGACTGATGATTGTACCACCCATTGCCCAGTAGCATCCCGATTACATTCTCGCCCTGCCTCAGGGCCGCCGTTACATCGTGCGTAACATACAGAATCGTTTTATCGAATCGCGTGTACATCGGATCCATGATGTGGTTACCGATACGCTGACCATTGATGGTAAGTTCGAAAAGGCCTGCCGCAGCCACATAGGCCCGTGCTGTGCGAATGGGCTTCGTCACGGCGTATCCCTTTCTGAAATAGCCGGCCGGTTTCAGGTTGACATCCTGGGAATCGGTAATCCACACGCCCGACCAGTTTGTCTCGCCTTTTATGCCCGTTTCAAAAGAGGCCACCTCACTTGTCGCAACACCCTCCCCAGCCCATACCTGCACCTTCCAGAAGTAGCGGGTGAAAGGTTTTAATGAGTCGCCTGCATAAACCGCCAGGTTACTATTGCCTTCGATTTGGCCGCTGTCCCAGGCAGCACCAGTGCCGTTGTCAACTTTGGCGGAGTCTTTATCCACCACGATGCGGTATGCGGTTTGGTCAGCGTCGACCCGCCACCTGAATCGCGGCGCATCTGTATCAACGCCGAGTGGGCGCGACATGTATTCGCACAATAGTGCTACGGGCACCGAATTGGATAACGGGTCCTGCTTGCAGGAAATGAGTGTGGTCAGGCTCATCATGGCGATTGTCAACAGGTCGAGCTTTCTGAAAGAAGAGATGGTCATAAACGTATAGTGTGCGTTCTCGCGCGACCTGAAATTAGAGGTTTGAAGGTGATTGGCCAATAGGGGCAGGGAGCGGTAACGCCCCTTGTTCATAGCGGCCGTTCCTGTAAAGGGTATTTGTCGTCTCTTTCATTCCCGGTTATTTTAGAGTTTCTCTCATAGCCCAAATATGAGCAAACTACTAAGCTTGTGTTTTATTTTCCTGGCCAATATACCAGCAGTTGCACAACCATCCGCTCCGGTTGCCCCTGCGGTGATGGATGTTATACCCATGGCCGATTCCGTGAGCTTGTACGACAAGTTCGAGGCGCGCCTGGTAATAAAGGCAAACTTTGTCAATCCCTTCGATCCGGAAGACGTTGATATTATGGTCACTTTCACAGCGCCTTCCGGAAAGCGCTGGAATATTCCCGGTTTCTATCAATATACGTTTGGAACCATGTGGAAAGTGCGATTTGCACCCGACGAGACCGGTACCTGGACATACGTCGTGCGTGTTCGCGACCGACAGGGAGAATCCACGGGCACCAGGCGTTCATTCAAAGCAGTGCCCTCCAAATTCAAAGGCCCCGTGCGTATCGCAGATAACAAACGCTACCTGGAATACCACAATGGCTCGCCCTTTTACGGCGTGGGGCTGTGGTACAACGGTATGGTTACTGCCGACAACCTCGATGAGTTGAAGAGCAAGGGGGTAAACTTCATCAGTAACTTTATCACCCCCCTTGAAACGATGGGAAGCGGCGTCGGGCGTTATGACCAGGACGTCTGTGGGCGGATCGACGAACTCTTTGCACTATGCGAGGAACGCGAAATTCTCATCAGCCTCAATCTTTGGTTCCATTCATTCCTTTCTGAAACCGTGTGGGGAGGATTTAACATTCGCTGGCACACCAATCCCTACCAGCAAGTAACGTCCTCCCGCGAGTTTTTTCGGAGCACGGCAGCGTGGAAGTATCAGGAAAAGCTGTATCGGTATTTCATTGCGCGATGGGGTTACAGCCGATCCCTCGCAATCTGGTTTTTGGTGGATGAGATCAACGGCACCGACGGCTGGGTTTCCGGCGACAGCGTGCAGGCCGGACGTTGGACAAAGAATGTCCACGATTTCTTCAAGAAGAATGACCCCTACAATCATCCGACCACGGCCACGCGCAGTGGCGGTTTAAAAGAATTCTTCCACGACGGGTATCAGGCGACCGATATAGCGGCGCGCGAAATTTATGAGGCGCAGGGATATCCGATCAACCATGCTGGCACGATCGACTCCGCGAGTATTCATCCATTGAAAAACAGTTACATGAACTACGGCAACCAGATCAGAACCATATGGGATGGATATCAGAAGCCGGTGATCATCGGAGAAACAGGATGGGATCATACTTACTACGAACCGGGTATGCCAGGCTACATCGCGGCGCATCACAATGCGTTGTGGGTTTCGTTGGCGACTGGGGCGGCTATGACTCCGTTCTGGTGGGCCTTTAGCACCAAGATGAACGATGTGATCACGTCCAAACAGCTGCTCAGCCTTCGAAAGTTTTCCGACAACATACCTTTCTCGCAGCTTCGTAATCCGGTGCGGGTGCCCGTGAAAATATCAGGAGGAGATGGCTTTGCCATGCAGGGAGGGGATACGATCTTTGGATGGGTAGTAGACCCGGATGGCGACGTCGCGGGCGACCGTGTTTCGATCGCGGCCGGACGCAGTGGCAAATACAAGCTGCGGCTATACCACACGTGGCGCGGCGACTTCATCAAGGAAGAAGAACTGAACACGACTGCCGATGAGGTGACGTTTACCATTCCGTCCCTGCAGACCACGCAAAGTCATGCCAACTACATTGGGCAAGATGTGGCCTTCATCCTGGAGTTCATCAAAGAACTTCCCGTAGCCGATGGCAAATCAAACCGGAAGAAGTCAGGTAGACCTTAGGGCAACATTTCGCTACGCGCCGGGGCTAAGATTTTCTCACGCCACAGTGGCGAGAGCCTTACGCATTTTTTCGATACCGGTTTTGGCCACCTGCAGCGGGTCTTGCGCCCAATACTCGCGATTGAACAACTCCAGGGAAAGGATCTTCGGCCCCTTCATATTCTTGAGGTCGGTCAGTATTTCTGTAAGCGGAGCAACACCATCGCCGGGGTAAACGCGGTCCTTGTCTTCGAGCTTTTCGCGGGCGATAGTATCGGGATAATCGTTCATGTGAAAGATCTCGATCAGGCTTCCGTCAACCATTTTCAGGCACTCAAAGCCGGAGCCGCCGCGGTGTAAGTGGTAGACATCAGCAAGAATGCGCACACCCGGATCGTTGGCGACGGCGGCCGCCATCAATACCTGTCCGAGGTGGTAGAACCTCGATGCTCCCCAGAATTCGAGTTGGGGTGTGACGCCGGTTTGCCGGCCAAGTTCTACAATCTGTCTGAAGCGGTCGCCCACGACAAACATATCGAGTTGATCGGTAGGTTTGATACCCGCAGAAGGTGCCGCCATGCGCGGACATCCCAGGGCAGCCATCATGTCCATCTCCTCCTTTAGCTGTACCATACCTGCTTTGCGCTGCGCCTCATCATCGACCATCCACGGGGCAAACCCGATGGCGTCCACGACCGGTACCTTGCTGTCGTCGAGCAGTTTTTTAAGCGCCTTCAGCGTCCCGCCCTTAGTGAGGTATTCTTTTACGTCGCCGGTCCACAGTTCGATACAATCATAGCCTGCACGGGCGGCTATATCGATGTACTTTTCAACGCCGAGTTTTTGCCCCATGATGGTGCTTGTGTTCAGCGAGAGTTTGAACTTGTCGGACGCTTTTGCGGGACTTTCTGCCTTGGCGATCGGACCGGCTACAGAGAGCGCGGCAGCGGCACCGGCGGTTTTGAGGGCATCTCTGCGATTCATAAGGGTAGCGTGTTTTGGTTGGTGTTAAGACAATCCGAAAGTAGCAAAACTTCGTCACGAAAGCGTGATCAATCTTTGTGAACGGTAGGGGATAGGTGGTTTGCGTATATTCGATAAAATCCATAATTAGGCGATCTAAATTTGAACATGGCAAACAAGAAACTAAGTGTGCTGGTGGTTGGATGCGGCAACATGGGTGCCTCGCACGCCACGGCTTATCACCTGATGGAGGGCGTGGAGATCTGTGGTCTCGTGTCGACCGGTAAGAGCAAAGAAGTATTGAATTCCAAACTGGGCGGAAAGTATCCCTTGTTCGATTCGTACGAATCGGCGCTGAAGCAGACGAAGCCCGATGCCGTGTGCATATCGACCTATCCGGACACGCACGAGGCTTATGCGATCATGGCGTTTGAACAAGCGTGTCACGTATTTATTGAGAAGCCTTTAGCTGACACGGTTGCCGGCGCGGAAAGAGTAGTGGCCGCGGCCAGAAAGGCTGACCGGAAGCTGGTAATTGGATACATCTTGCGACATCATCCATCGTGGGAAAAGTTCGTGGAGCTGTCGCATACACTGGGTAAACCGCTGGTGATGCGCATGAATCTTAATCAGCAAAGCCATGGCTACATGTGGACCGTTCACCGCAATCTCATGGACAGTCTGAGCCCGATCGTTGACTGTGGCGTACACTACATCGACGTGATGTGCCAGATGACCCGCGCGAAACCTGTACAGGTATACGCTATCGGTGCGCGCCTCACGGAGGAGATACCTGCCGGGAATTACAATTATGGGCAACTGCAGTTACGCTTCGACGATGGATCGGTAGGCTGGTACGAAGCTGGCTGGGGACCGATGATCAGCGAAACGGCGTTTTTCGTGAAGGACGTAATCGGACCAAAGGGATGCGTATCGATCGTGGCGAAGACCGCCGCTAGCGCGGGACAATCAGCATCCATCGAGTCGCACTCAAAGGCAGAATCGTTGCGGTATCATTATGCAGACCTGGATGAGTCAGACGAGTTTGCAAAGAAAGATGAATGGATTGATTTGAGCGACGAGCCCGATCACCAGGAATTGTGCAATCGCGAACAGAGGTTTTTCCTAAATGCGATCGATAATAATGTGGACTTATCGGACCACATGCAGGATGGGGTAAATAGCCTGCGAATTGCGTTTGCGTGTGATGAGTCGGTGCGGACGGGGAAGGTTGTGATGCTTTGAAGGTAAGTGTGCAGGATCGCCAGGAAGAAATCCAGGAAAGGAGAACACGGAGAAATATTGGTTTCGGGCGTGCTCTTTGCAAGGCCAGTTCTTCGTATTACTGTGATGGTAGTATGATGGGCACGTTGTAGGGTGTTTAAGCCAGAGGCGTGGAGGAGATCGTAGGACTCAAAACGCCACGGGTCGTCGCTACGCGACGAGATCAAACTGAGTACACCGAGTACCTTGGCACACCTGGTCTCCATGCCGCATTTAAACAGAAAAGGCCGCCCTTTTGGGACAGCCTTTTCATATGCTCAATTTAGATTAATGCGATTAGATGCGCACGATAGTTGAAGCACCAGCGCCATTTACTACCTCGAAAGTGCAACCACCTTCTACATTCTGGATGTTGAAGATCTGCGCGAAGCTACCAGCTGATTGCTTTTCGCTTGTGTGGATGATGTTGCTGTTTGCATCGAAGATGCGGATCGTCACGATTTCATTAGCGTTTTCAACAGACAACAGGTACTTGCCATCCTGATTCAGCTTAGCTACGTGTACATTGGCAGCAGTCTTAGCAGGCTGATAGTTTATCGTTTCGCTTTTAACGCCTGAAGCATCAACCAGTTCTACTGTATAAGCACCCGCAGACAGACCTGCGAAGTTCAGGGGAAGGATGAAGCCTTGTTGTACGTTGCGTGATTCTGTGAATACGAGCTTGGAAGAAGCGTCGTAGATGTTCAACTTCACTTTACCGTTGCTGCCTTTGTAAATTACTTTTACAACTTCAGAACCCTTAGAAGACACTACTGCAAGAGAAGCGTTAGAAGGATCAGCATTTGCAAATGCGCCCGATGCACTAACGAGAAGAAGGGCGGCCAGAACGATTGATCTTGTTTTCATATTTGTATTTGTTTATTGCTTGTTTATGATACAAATATACGGGGCGCCTCCAGCGCGGTTCGGTTCCTGTAAGGAAAGCGTATTTATTAGGTGAAATAACGATTGCAGAAAAATGCCGGGCGAAACTCATGAAAACGAAGCCTCGGCGTATAGCGCAAACGTGTGATGCATTTTCCAAAAAATAGCTAACGATTGCGCCGGAGTTTATCATTTCCTGTTCAGCAAAAAATCGGTGGCTTCGAACGTATTCGGAAACCTTCCAACACCTTCGTCGCGCGGTTGCTGAAGCGCGCGGGAATTGTCCCATGAAGTGTAAGAATGGCATTTATAGTCATTGTGACTATATCTATACCCACGGCCCTGGCTGGAAGTTAGCGCCGTGAGGCCCGGTCCTACGCATTCCCCGTTCCTTGAAGAGTAGCCTCAGACTGGAATTACCCGTCCTATTCTGGGCCGGTCAGGAATAGTTTTACACTCCTTATTTGGGACGACTGCCCGTGTGTGATAGGTGCCGCCGTTGATGGGTGCGTATTTCCACATTTTTCACTCGTGTTAAGGTTCTTTCCGGGACCAGGTGGTCCCACAATCTGGTACACTTTTTTCTATACGTGTGCAACGAGCGGTCTACTTGTACGTATACTGCTGGCGTCCGGAAGGACATTAGCTATTCAGAGCATATGAAAATGACGGGAAATCGATTGAGAAGTTCGGTTGTGCTGATAACAGCATTCGCGGGAGTACTTTCGTCATGTAGCCATAAGGTTGCCCCATCCGCTTCGGGCACTGCACCAAAGACAGATACTGCCGTATTGGCCGCTACGCGCCTATTGCAGCCTGTGTCTATCGATACCGTTGTCATGTCGCTCAATGGCAGAACCAGTACCGTTGAGTCATTTTGGCGTGCCGAAGTCATAGCTAAAGCGGCTGCCTTGTACCAGGCGTCGGGCAATCGAACGCTCTGGCTTTTTGATCATGGGCCTTCACCTTTATTCGAGGCAGCACAGACATTGTTGAAGGAAGCGGGCATACACGGATTGGATCCAGCGACCTATACGGATCGTGATTTGGAACAGCGTATCCTGGATTTATATAAGCAAAATGCTGATGTAAAGAGCATTACCGAATTGGATCTTGCCTTTACGCATAAATTCCTCCTGTTTACCACCCACGTCGCGGAAGGTCGCGTAACTTCTGTCGCCAATGGCAAAAGCATATGGAAGCGTTCGACAACAACGGCTTCAGCCCTGGACGTTCAACTGATTTCGAAAGTGACCACGCCTGAGGAATTGCACGCGGCGATAAGGCGCATCCAACCCCAAAATGAGCAATATGCCAGGTTGCAACACGCACTCGCGTTTTACCGTACAATAGAGCCATTCGATAGCCAGCCAATCAGCGTGGCATCGCCTGTAAAGCCAGGCGAACGAAGCGCAGCATTGCCTTTGATAAGAAAGAGACTGTCCTATCTTAATGGAAGCACACCGCATATTGACTCGCTGTCTATGAAGGATCAGTTGCGAGATTCGTCGCAGGTAACAAGCAACCAGCTCTTGACTGACTCGCTCTTTTATGATGCCAGTCTAGCTGCTGCTGTGCAGCTTTTCCAACGACGTCATGGACTTACGGCAGATGGCGTAATCGGTGAGCGCACCTTGCGTTTCATGAACCAACGAATCAGTGACCGAATCGCACAGATTGCGCTAAACATGGATCGTCTGCGGTGGATGCCCTCAATAAATAGTGAACGATACTTACTCGTGAACATTCCGGATTATAAATTGACGGTCTACGAAGGTGCACAGCGGACACTGGATATGCGGGTAATTGTTGGCAGCTCAGCCACGCCGACGCCGGTCTTTAATGATCAGCTCAATCATATTGTGTTCAGTCCCACGTGGACGGTTCCGACAAGTATCATCAGAAACGAAATCATTCCGAATCTCCGTAAGGACTCAACTTACTATTCGGAAAAGAACTTTGTGATATACAAGCAGGATGTGCAGATTGATCCAGCCCTGGAGAACTGGAAAGACCCTGGCATCAACCCTTATCAATTGCGCGTGGTGCAAAATCCGGGTGCCGATAACTCTCTTGGATCGGTGAAGTTTATGATGCCCAACAACATGAGTGTTTATCTGCACGATACGCCTTCCAGAAGGCTGTTCGCAAAAGACTACCGTGCCCTGAGCCACGGCTGCGTGAGGCTTCAAGAACCGGCTAAACTGGCCGCGTACTTGTTGAAGGATCAGCAAGGGTGGGATGCAGAGCGGATCTCGAAGGCCATGAGCGGTTCATCACCGGCAACCATCATTCTTAAGAAGCGCTATCCGGTTTACCTTACCTATCAGACTGCCTGGGTGGATGACGATGGTTTGTTGCAATTCCGCGAAGATATTTACGGACACGACAAGTTTCAGATGAAGCAACTTCAACCGGCAAGGCCAGCGACGGTTACAACGGTAGCGGTATCTGCTGCTGGAATGTAATGAACAAAAGGATAGGATTCGTATGCGATCTAGTCGCTGTCCTTTGCCGACGCGGTAAGCGTGGGGAATAGACGTGCGGCATCCAGAATGGATGACGATTCGAGGTATTGGTCGTCGTTCGAGTAGGCAAAGATCACCGTCTTGTTCTTCACCACATCGATGATCTTCTTACCGAGTTCTACCGGTAGTGCAGGACACCCCTGGCTTCTACCCAGGCGCCCGTATTTTTTGATCCAGGTTTCACTTACATAATCGGCGTTGTGGATCACAACAGCCCGTTCGCGGATGCGATCGTTGTATCCCTTATCCATTCCATCGAGTCGCAGACTATAGCCTTTGCTGCCTACATACGTCTCGCCGGTGACGTAGAAGCCAAGACTGCTTTGATTGGAGTGAACAACATTGGAGAAGGACTTCGCGTCGTCGTCTCCGGTATTCTTGCCGTGACTCACATACGTGAAGAACTTTACCGCGAGCGCTTCAAGATCAATGGTGTAGAAGCGTTTCAATGAGCTCTTTTTGGTGAAATCAATGATCGAAATGAGCTTCTTGTTATTGAGTTTGCCCTGCTCACGGAGATTAAAGTATCCGGTCATGGCGTATTTGAATACCTGATAGGAGAGGTTGTACTCTTCGAGTTTGATCGCCTGATAGAGTGCTTGAACGGAATCTTCGAAAACGAGCTGGTCCGGAAACAATCCGTGAACGAGAGCAAGCGGACGAGCGGCAACGGTAAATGCCTGTGTGCTGACAGCGGCCGCGACGGCAGCGGGACTGGTTTTCCCGGATTCTCCCTCGTGATATGGAACGTCATCAACCGACAAAACCTGGAAAGCGGTGGTAACCGCAAAAAGGAGGGCAAGCATCACAGTTCGTATCATCCTCAAGCACGTTAAACCACGAAAATACTTGATTCTGAGGAGGATTGGCTCCCCGGAGTTGTGGTAGGAGTCGTTTGAGGCTGTAAAATCCACCTCTCAGCCGACGAATCGACAGAATTCGCCGGTGAATGACGTGGCAACCGGACGTTATCAAAAATCGGTACTCGGTTCCTTCAGGTCAAGCTCCTTGATCCAGACATTACGATATAACACGTCATGGCCCTCAGCCTGCAGCTTGAGTCCGCCTGGAACATCCGTAATGCCCTTCCCACCATCATTGCCACCGTCAATGCCGGAGTTGGGTCCACCCCAAACCTGGCTTATTTCGTGATCCTGGTGTGCCTTCACGCCGTTGAAGTACAGCGTAACCCGAGCCTTCTCCACGAGCTTGCCGTCTTTGAATCGCGCCGCGCGAAACTCAACGTCGTACGCGTTCCACTTCCCGATGCCATTGTAAAGTTTATAGGGTGAGGGGGTTTCGTTGATGATGGCCGCCAGTCCGTGTGTTGTGGTGTCGCCATCCAGCACCTGGATCTCATAGCGGTTTTGGAGATATACGCCACTGTTACCCCCTGGTTTGGCAATGAGGAATTCAACGTGCGCACGGAAGTCGCGAAAAGCTTTCTTTGTTACGATGTCAGCGCTGCCATACTTTCCACCCGCCCCGGCAGGATCATTGCTGTTGATGGCGTTGCCTTTATCGACCGGATCCGGTACAACCGTCCATTTGATGGGCAGCGATGCCGCCAGGCGCGGCCCATTCCAGTAGGTCCATTTCTCGTCAAGCATCTTCTTCGATCCGTCCAGGTACACGGCAGCACCTTTGGGCGGTTTGGTGCCAACACCGACCTGGCCAAAGACGGTCACCAGGTTTGTCAATAACAACCATGCGAGGAGGATGAGCGGTTTTGTAGCTTTCATATTTCGACAGTCAATTTAGCGTGACGGGTAATGACAAAGAACGTTCACGGGTTGGTCAAGATAAGGGGAATAGCCGAAATGGAAGTTCATTGTATGATGAAAGGCAAACGCAATGGCTGGACGCTTGAGTCTGCCCGGCGCCGCGTATCTTTGCGCAAAATCGCCCATAAATGACAAAGTTTATTGAATTGCAGACCTCCGATGAAACCGGGAGCAAGACAGAATTGATCAGCGTTGCGAGCATCGGCCGTGCCTATGAAAGTCCGCAGAACACCTCGAAATCGATCGTCGAGCTCAACTACCAAAGCATCCACGATGCCCCGGTTTTTCTGGAAGTAGACATGGCTTATGA
>DATHKA010000128.1:0-7685 GCA_035489615.1 Chryseolinea sp. | reverse complement strand
ATTGAGTTCCGAATCTTACATTGATCTTGAAAGATTGCACGGGCAATCAGCCCATATAGGCTTATATGCCTTATTTACAGCCAGTTAGGTGCTTGTAAAATACTATTTTACCTGGTCACATCTTTTTCCGCGGATTTTTTTTGGTGGTTGTTTAAGCGGTTCCTGAAGTCAAATACAGCAATAAGCGGTATTTTATGACGCTAGTCATACCGCAAAACGGTGTAGGTGGATTTTTGCCGAAAGTCAAAATCATCTAAGTTTGAACGCTTAAACTCCAAAGTTTAAGCAAGCAATTTTATCATTAACCAAACTAAATTATGAGGAGAATTCTACTGGGATGCCTCGTGACAGTATTTACTTTATGCGCAGCTGACGTGCTTGCGCAAAGGACTGTTACAGGTCGTGTAACCTCTGCCGAAGACGGATCAAGTCTTCCAGGGGTTAACGTTGTTGTGAAAGGTACCACAACGGGAACAGTGACTGACACAGAAGGAGCCTATTCGCTCGCAGTCCCCGAAGGTGGTAATGTATTGGTGTTTACTTTTATCGGTCTCGCGACGCAAGAGATCGACGTTGCAGGTCGTGCAGTGGTAGATGCCAATTTGGAAGCAGATGTAACGCAGCTGAGTGAAGTTGTGGTTACAGCGCTCGGTATTGAGCGTAACAAGAATGAGCTGGGTTATGCTGCCCAGCAGGTAAGCGGTGATAAGATCACAGCCGCGCGCGGGAGTAACTTTGTTAACTCCCTTTCAGGAAAAGTTTCAGGTGTGGACATCAAGGCGAGCAACGCCATGGGTGGATCGACTAACGTCGTGATCCGTGGTTACAAGTCTATTGCGTCCAACAACCAGGCGCTTTTCGTGATTGACGGTATTCCTGTGTCTAACGCAAACACGAACACAACAACGCAAAAGGCGGGTGGTGTTGGCGTTGACTATGGTAATGCTGCACAAGATATCAACCCTGACAACATTGCCTCTGTTAACGTACTGAAGGGCGCTGCTGCAACGGCACTCTACGGTTCCCGAGCCGCTAACGGTGTGGTAATGATTACGACCAAGAAGGGTCGTAAGAACTCGTTCGACGTGATTGTAAACTCTGGTATTACCTGGGGTGAGATCGACAAGTCGACTTATGCAAAGTATCAAAAGGAGTATGGTGGAGGTTATCTTCCCCGATTTGGCGCCAACAAGACATTCGATGACGGCTCGCTTCCGTCTGTTGTTTATGGTGACGACGCTTCTTATGGTCCAAAATTCGACGGTCAGCAAATCTATCAGTGGGATGCGCTAGATCCTGCCTCACCCAATTATCACAAGGCACGTCCTTGGGAAGCCGCAGCCAACGACCCGGCTAACAGCTACTTTGAAACTGCCACGACGTCTAACCAAAGCGTTTCGATTAGCGCTGGTGGTGATAAAACGACTTACAAAATTGGTTATACCAGAGTCGATGAAAAGGGTGTACTCCCTAACAGTACACTGGATCGTAATATGATCAACTTCACGGCATCAAGTGAGCTGATCAAAAAGATGACGATTACTGCTTCGGCAAATTATACACGCATCGATGGTGTTGGCCGTTACGGAACGGGTTATAATGGTCGCAATCCTAATCAGACCTTCCGTCAATGGTTTCAAACAAATGTTGACATCAAGGAACAACGCGAAGCCTATTTCAGGAACCGTCAGAACGTAACCTGGAACTGGAACGCTGCAGCTACCGGCCCTTTGTACTCCGACAACCCGTACTGGTCGCGTTATGAGAACTACTCCAGCGACAGCCGTGATCACGTCTTCGGTTATGCAAGCCTGAATTATGAGATTACCAATTGGTTAAGCATACTCGGACGCGCCGCATTGGATCAGACAACTGACTTCCAGGAAGAGCGAATTGCTGTAGGCAGCGCCGATCCCGGACAGTATCTTCGCTTTAATCGTACGTTTAAAGAAACTAACTACGACCTCATCCTTAGTTTTAAGAAGGACATTTCTGAGGACATCAGTTTCCATGGATTGATTGGTAGCAACCTGCGTCGCCAAAACATGCAATCCATTCGCGCACAGACTAACGGAGGCCTGGTGGTTCCCCGATTGTACTCGCTATCTAATTCTCTTAACCCGATCAACCCTCCTACTGAAGAGTACGAGCGCGTCGGTGTAGACGGTTTGTTCGCTAGCGCAACTTTCGGTTTCAAAGACCTGGTGTTTATTGAAGGCACTGGTCGCCGTGACCAGTCTACGACGCTTCCTTCAGGCAGCAATACCTATTACTACTATTCTGCATCCGGTAACTTTGTATTCTCGGAACTTGTAAAGCAGGATTGGTTGTCAAATGGTAAGATCCGCGCGAACTACGCCGAAGTAGGTAATGATGCGCCTGCATTGAGTGTGTATGATGTGTACGACAAGCCTACAGGTTTCGGTTCAATTCCCTTGTTCTCCCTTCCTAACGTGAAGAACAATGCGGCACTGAAGCCTGAACGTACCAAGAGCTTTGAAATTGGTCTCGAAGCTGACTTCCTCAGCAACCGCGTCGGATTCGACTTCACTTATTACAAGACCAACTCAGTTAACCAGATTCTGAACGTTACCGTGAGTGGTGCAACTGGATATACGGGTAAGTGGGTAAATTCTGGTGAAATTGAGAACAAAGGTTTTGAAGCAAGCGTTTGGGCAATTCCCGTTCAAACGAATGACTTTTCCTGGAATATCAATTTGAACTATACACGCAACCGCAACATGGTGGTTGACCTGTATGGAGAAGGCGCAAGTGAAGTGTTGAACTATCCTCTTGCTACGTTGCAAGGTGGTGTGTCACTTAATGCGGCGAAAGGTTATCCCTACGGTGTAATCCGTGGAAAGGATTTCGTTTATACGAATGGTGAACGCACGGTTAACTCTGCCGGCTATTATTCAACAACTACAGCTTCGAATATCATCATCGGTGATCCGAACCCTGACTTCCTGATGGGTATCAACAACTCGTTCGATTACAAAGGTGTT
The DNA here is from genome assembly GCA_035489615.1 of Chryseolinea sp. GTDB lineage: Bacteria > Bacteroidota > Bacteroidia > Cytophagales > Cyclobacteriaceae > Chryseolinea. Next base: position 4,680 of record DATHKA010000128.1, on the reverse strand, counting down.
TCTCTCGGCTTCCTGATCGATATCCGTCAAGGTGGTGACATATGGTCACTCGATCAGTGGTACGGCGAAGCAACCGGTCTATACCCTAATAGTGCAGGGTTGAACGATCGTGATGTTGACAAGCGTTTGCCCGTAGGCGAAGGTGGTGGTGTTCTTCTCCCAGGTGTTCAGGCTGACGGTTCTGCCAACACAGTATACGGTGAAGCACAAGATGGTGACGGTCAGTTGCCTTTCGGTTATGCAGCCAACGGCTACGCTGGTGCACCCCATGCATGGTATGTTTACGATGGCAGCTACGTGAAGCTCAGAGAGGCTTCCATTACCTATTCACTCCCCGTGAGCTCAATGGGTCTTGGCAAGGCTTTCAAAGCAATCGACCTGTCATTGATCGGCCGCAACCTCTGGATCATCGACAAGAAGATGGAATACTCCGATCCTGAAGATGGTTTGAGTTCAGGTAACACCAACGGTGGATACCAGAGCGGCGCCTATCCCATGGTGAGATCCTATGGATTCAATGTTAAATTAACCTTCTAAGCTGTAAGCATTATGAAAAGAATAATCATATACATTCTTCCGATTGTGCTGATGACGGCGTGTGTGGAGAATCTTGATAACTGGAATGTTGATCAGAAGAAGGCTTCAGCAGTGCCCGCACGTACATTGTTCACCAATGCACTCAAAGGCATTATCGACATCGTAACAACGCCTAACGTAAACAGTAACAACTTCCGGATGTTCGTTCAGTATTGGGCAACCACTACTTACCTGGATGAGCCGCGTTACAATATGACGCAGCGCCTTTATTCTCAGAACCAGTGGTACGCTGCTTATCGCGATGCGCTCAACGATCTGGAGGAAGCAAGGCGCCTCATCGATGAGGATGAACTCCTGGCGGCTGATGTGAAAGCTAACCAGCTCGCCCTGGTGGGGATCGCAGAAGTATATTGCTGGAATTTCCTGGTGAATACTTTCGGCGATGTGCCGTACACCGAAGCACTTGACTCTGACAACCTGTTGCCTGCTTATGACGATGCAGCAATGGTATATGCCGACTTGCTGACTCGCCTGGACGCCTCTCTTGCTTCACTGACTAGCGGTGTTGCCACGTTTGGAACAGCGGATGTTATTTACGGTGGCTCGGCGGCCAAGTGGAAAGTGTTTGGCAACTCGCTGAAGCTACGCATGGGCATGTTGTTGGCTGATGTCGACAACGGGAAAGCCAAAACTCTTGTTGAGCAGGCTGCGGCCGCTGGTGTTATTCTTGTGAACGCGGACAATGCGCGGTTCCCCTACATCAGTGCTCCTCCGAACAACAACCCTGTTTCGGCAAACCTTAACCCGATATTCTCAAGCCGTGAGGACTTCGTAATGGCAAGCACAATCATCGATGCGATGAATGCTCGCAATGACCCGAGAAGAGCGTTCTACTTTACGCAAGTGGATGGTGCTTACAAAGGTGGCAACTATGGTTTCTCCAATGCGTATGGCGACTTCTCTCACGTGAGTACGAAGATCATTGAACCTACTTTCGAAGCGCTGTTTATTGACGCGTCAGAAATGCAGTTCTTTCTTGCGGAAGCTGTGGAACGCGGCTACACGGTAACCGGAACGGCCGAAGAGCATTACAATGCCGGTATCACGCAATCTATCCTTTACTGGGGAGGCACGGCGGCTGATGCAACTACCTATCTCGCGGAGCCTTCAGTAGCTTATGCCACAGCTACCGGCACCTGGAAAGAAAAAATCGGAACACAAAAGTGGATCGCGCTGAATAACCGCGGTTGGGATTCATGGGTAGAGTGGAGAAGACTTGACTATCCTGCTCTTCTTCCCCCCAGCGGACCTAGCATTCCGAATGCACTGACGATTCCTAAACGGATGATCTATCCAGTGATAGAGCAAACCGTAAATGGCGATCAGTGGACTACGGCTGCTGGACGTTATAATTCGGATTCTCCGAGTGCTAAGCTGTTCTGGGATGCAAATTAATTTTCGCTAAACCTTTTTAGCGATACTTTAGCAAGAGAGGCTGCCTACAAAGGCAGCCTCTCTTTTTTTGTTGATTCTATCGTCCCCACCACGTGGGTCTAACATTCGTAACATCGCCGCCCTCGTAGCGCAGGCAATTCAAACAGGCTGGAGGCGGACACCCAGGGCCGCAGGGAGTAGCGCATTGTTCGGGCAACCAGTTGGGAACTTCATATGAAAGGTCTGTTCTGTTAAAATACCAACGCAAGCCTTGTTCACGAACTACTCCGAAGTAGCCAAATACTTTGCCCTGTGAGGTCGTAAAGTTGCTCTTGATGTTGAAAGGCGGTGTGGCGAACACCCCGGCGGTTTGACTGAGGTCCTGCATCTCTTTCCAGAAGTAATAATATTCTTCCGTCATTGCCTGCTGCTCGATCAGCACGGAGAATTCATGTAGGACCCGCTCGTTGTCTGCAATATCCATAAAGAAGAGGTCTTTGTTGTAGCCGCCCTCATCGTCGGCCTGTACCGTGTAGTCACGAATGTAGAGTGTGGTCGTCGCCCAGCAGTATTTAACAGCGCTGGCAGTCGAACTTGCCAGCGGGGCATCAAACAGCCACGTGGGAAGGAATTTCCAGCGGTAATAGATCGTTGAACCGGTTTCATTTGCCGGAAGCGTCATCTGTGGCTTCACGCCCCGTACGTCGCGCACCTTGTCAAGCACGACGCGCTGCGTGTTAGTCTCCTGAAAACTGACTGGGCCAATAGCGGGGGCGTTGGATGGCATGTCCTGCCAATCCGATTCAATGTGTGCATTATCAGGCGTCGTTACCGACAACTTGTACCGGACGCCGCTCAGCGCCTTGAAATCATCATCCAACAACTTGTAGACACCTGGAGCACCGATGGGATCTACTTCCAGATACTCCCACGCCTCACCCTGGTCGTTGGAAAGAACAACCGTTGCATAGCTCACCATTTGTGACCTCACGTTAGTCACATCGCTGGTCTTACTCACCTTCACGGTAAAGTATCGTCCGTTGGATGGATAATTTTTGGTGTCGTTGAATGATTTATCGGACAACGTCGCCTCAATGACGATGCCAGGATCCGCATCAGGAATTCTGAATTGATAAGGTTCGATGCATCCCACCACCAGTATCATGACTATCGCAAAACGAATATTCTTTATCATCGTCAGAAGCTGAAGTTGTAGGTGATTGACGGAAATACCGTGCCTAGCACGGATAGCTTCTTCGCTTTTCCGTACCGGTCAAATGAAATCGAGTACGCATTCTTTCGTCCATACAGGTTGAAAATCGAGAACACCCATTCGCCTCGATAGCGCGATAGCTTGTGAGGGTTGTCCTTAATTGTAAAAGAAACATCGAGGCGATGGTAGTCTGGAATACGGTATTCGTTTCGTTGCGAGTAGTTTAACACCGAGAGGTAAACATCATAGCTGAACTTCGAGACCGGGATCGTGATGGGTCGGCCGGTACTGTAGTGAAAGTTTGCTGCCAGGAAACCGCGCACACCGACGCGATAGTTTAAGACAAGCGAAACATTGTGCGGCTGATCAAATGCTGAAGCATAGTACTTGCCATCATTAATAAGGATGTTTGATTCGTCGTCCCCAGCAAATTTCCTCAGGCTTCTGCTATACGTGTAAGATAACCAGCCATTGAATTTGCCGCGGGTCTTTTTAAGGAAAAATTCACCGCCATAGGCCTTGCCCTCACCCTGCGACAGGCCGGCCTCAAGCAGGGGATTAAGCGTGATGTCAGCGCCTTCAATGTAGTCTACAGCATGGTCGATAGTCTTGTAGAAACCTTCTACGGAGAATTCGTAAAGGTTGTCCTGGAAATTTTGAAAATAGCCCAATGAATATTGATCGCCCCGCTGCGGCTGCAGCTGCGGTCCACTGGCTACCCAATAGTCTTGCGGCGTGGTGGAAGTGGTGTTGGAGATCAGGTGAAGGTATTGATAGCCTCTGTAGAAGCTGGCTTTCACCGAGGCGTTTGCCATAATCAGAAAACGTAGTGATAGCCGCGGCTCGAGACCTCCGTACGTTGAGATCGCCTGACCGGAGGCATAATGTACGGTATCCATTACCGACGGATAGCGGCCATTCATGTTGCTGTAGTCGTACGTATAAATATCTTCTTCGCCTAGCCTCACAAAATACGAATACCGTAAACCGGCAGAAACAGATAGCCTGTCCGTTAGCTTTAAATCACCCTGTAGAAACAATGCCGACTCGATCATCTGTTGATCCTGCATATCCTGGAACAAAATATTGTGGGCATCTTCGGCCGGTACGAGTTTACCCGGTTCCAACCGGCTGGCGGTTGACTCCAGACCGGCGACGAACTTCGAGTCTTCGGTCATGGCATAGGTAAGGTCGAAGCGCCCGCCCAGGTTGCGTATGGCATTGTAATAGTTGAAGCGCCCAATTTCGTCCTCGCTATCAACACTGCTCCGGTAGTTACTGGTGGTGACCGAGAGCGTGGAAAACCATTTTTCGGAGAATGTATGGTCCCATTTGGCGGTGGCATTCAACGTTTGCCAGCTGAACACAGAGTCCGTTTCCAGCCGGAAATCATCATAACTATTGTACACCGACAAGGTGACAAAGTTCTTGTCATTAAACGTGTGCACAATTTTGGCCGTGATATCGTGAAAGTTGGCCGCACTGCGCTGCAAACG
>DATHKA010000127.1:0-4412 GCA_035489615.1 Chryseolinea sp. | reverse complement strand
AAACGGATGTCGTCTGTAGCGTGCAGTAACCAGTTGACGTACGAAATGCGCCCGCCAATCATGTAGGAGGATTTGTTCTTTACAATCGGACCTTGAACGGTTAGCCTCGACGATACGGGTCCGATGCCGCCAGATACGCTGTGTCTCGTCGCGTCGCCCTTCTTGAGGGCAACATTCAGCACCGACGAAATCCGGCTGCCGAAACTGGCCGGTCCTGCGCCCTTGTATAAGGTGATGTCGCTTACCATATCGGGATTGAACGCCGAAAAGAAGCCAAACAAGTGGGAGGGATTATAGATGGTAGCGCCGTCTTGCAGGATGAGATTTTGTCCCGATTCGCCACCCCTTACGTTGAAGCCTGATGCGAGTTCGCCCGCCGTCGACACACCGGGCAGGGTGGTGAGGCTGCGGATGGGGTCCACCTCACCCATAAAGGTCGGGAGGGTCTTGATCGTTTCGATGCTGAGTCGTTCAACACCGGAGATCTGGCTCACCACATTTTCGTTGATGCGCTCAGCAGTTACCGTGACGCCTTCCAATTCTTTGGAAGTTTGAAAGAGCCTCACGTCAAGGCTGGCCTCCTCCGCGTAACGGCTCCAACCAATCACGAGCGTTTCGGCGTCGTAGCCTGCGAACTTGACCTGCGCGATAACCAACGGAGTCTTTGGCGCCGTCAGGACGAATACACCCGTCTCGTCTGCAGCGCTGCCCTTCTTCAAAGCAGGCAGATAGAACTGGGCACCCGTTAGGGGCGACTCAGTATGGGCGTCTTTAACCGAGCCGCGAAGGCTCCCCCTGGTACTTTCGGGGAGAACCATGTATTGGGCCTTGAAGTCGGCAGGCATATCCCGCAAGAGGCTCCGGTCGGCCAGTACGATGATCTTTTCGCTTACCTTCACAACGTCGAGAATGCCGGAGTAGGAGGCGAGGTAGTCCATCAGGCGCGTAGGCTTATCGATGCCCTGTACGGTCAACGCCGTGAGACGATCCATGTCACCAATAAAATCGATGGCGTGTACTTCTTCGAGCTCGGCAAGAAAGGTGGAAAGCACCTTCCCATTCGCGGTTTGATCAACCAAAATATCCTTGAGGTTTTGTGCCAGCGCCTGCTCAGCAGCACAGCTCAGGAGAACAAACAATAGCCATCTCATTTTCCAACGTCAGCGGGTGAATTATTGGTGGTCAAACTGGCAATAATTGCTCAACTATCCTCGTCAATAAGGATAAGCGGCGCTGGCCTGGAGGTTTTTTTGACCCACTACCCTTAGGCCTGTCAACGCCATGCTTCCGTTCCCGTTAAAAACAGCAAGCTGGCTGGAGACCATGGCACAGTGTGCCGGCGTCACAGTTTGGTAAGGGGTGAGTAGGGTTCTATATTTACATCGAAGTTGAAAGCATGATCTACGTCAGCCGCAAGGAGCATTTCAATGCCGCGCATAAGTTGTACAACCCCGCCTGGACCCCCGAAAAAAACACTGAAGTATTCGGGCCCTGCGCAAATGAGAACTGGCACGGACACAATTTTGACCTGATTGTGACTATCAAGGGCAAGCCAGATCCATTGACCGGCTTTGTGGTGGACTTGAAAAAGCTGAGTGGCCTCATCAGGCGGGAAGTGATCGATAAACTCGACCATAAGAACCTCAACCTCGATGTCGACTTCATGCAGGGGAAGCTCGCCAGCTGTGAAACGCTGGTCGTGGAAATCTGGAAGATACTGGCCGACAGGCTGTCGTCCATTACAAGCTATGGGCAATTGCATTGCATTCGCCTCTACGAGACTCCCAGAAACTACGTCGAATACTTTGGCGAGTAAGTGTCGTTAGCGTCATTTTGTAACCTGCAAAAAAAAGAATTTTCAGGCGTGATCACATAGATGAATCTGCAGGTGCCTTCATCCGCGCAACAATAGAACACTTACGGAAACAGATGAAGTATTACATCGTCGCCGGCGAACGCTCCGGTGATCTGCATGCGAGCAACCTGGTGAAGGCCCTGAAACAACGGGACCCCCATGCGACATTTCGGGGATTCGGTGGCGACTACATGCAAGAGCAGGGCGTGGAGCTGGCCGTGCATTACCGCGACCTGGCGTTCATGGGATTCGCTGAGCTCGTGACCAACGCCTTCAAGATCAGACGCTACATTCGACAATGCCGGGAGGATATCACGGCGTTTAGACCTGACGTTATCATACTGGTGGATTACGGTGGATTTAACCTTCAGATCGCCAAGTTTGGAAAAAAGCAGGGATACAAGGTCTACTTCTATATTCTTCCCAAATACTGGGCATGGTGGCCGAGCCGTGCACTTTGGCTCAAACCCCATGTGGACAAGCTCTTCATCATCTTGCCGTTCGAGAAGACATTCTTCAAGAAGTTCGAATGGGAATCCTATTACGTGGGGAATCCGGTTCTGGACGCGGTAAAGTCGCACGTCGAAGATGATAACTTTTTGCCGCGACATACGCTGCATGACAGGCCCTATGTTGCCTTGCTACCCGGAAGCCGAAAGCAGGAATTACTTCAAATTGTGCCTGAGCTGGAGAAGGTTGTTCAAAGGATGAGCCATCAGCACTTTTGTGTGGCGGCTGTGAACAATCTCGACAGTTCCTTATATGGCGACTTGCCTTATATTCCGAATGTGACGATGGTCTTCGAAGATACCTATAACCTGTTGCTGCACGCCAGGGCTGCCGTTGTAACATCAGGCACGGCCACGCTGGAGACCGCGCTGTTCCGTGTGCCCCAGGTGGTGGTGTACAAGGCGAATGCGCTGACCTACGGGTTCGCCAGGTTTCTGGTTAGAGTGAAGTTCATATCACTCGTCAACCTGATTGCCGGACGGGAAGTGGTAAGAGAACTCATTCAGTCGGACATGACGGCCGCCAACCTATACACAGAGGTGAGCCGCCTGGTGGCAGAAGGCGATTATCGCAAAGATATGTTGCTGGCCTACGATGAAATCATCACGGTGCTCGATACAGGATCCGCGTCTGAGAACACTGCGTCACTCATGATCCAGTTCCTGCAGAGCAATTAGTAATTAGTAATTTTTGGCGGGCCTGTCGGCCCGGCTTAAACGAAAGGTTGACTGATTGATACCGAGCATTTTCCAATCAAGCTGAAAATTTTCAAATTCAAAAAAAAGGGCCAACCGGCCCCAACAATTACTAATTACTCATTATTAATTTCTACGCTACCCGCAGCTTGCTGTACTGCGACTTGCTGAATTTTTCCTCCGCGTACGCCCGGTTAATCACGAGATGGTTAATGTTCTTATCTGATGGCAGTTCGAACATGGCATCGTTGATGATGGCTTCGCAGATGGAGCGAAGTCCGCGGGCACCCAGCTTAAACTCAAGTGCCTTCTCAACGATAAAGTCGATGGCGCCCTCTTTGAATTCGAGCTCGATCTCCTCCATGTCGAAGAGCTTTTTGTACTGTTTCATCAGCGCGTTCTTCGGTTCGGTAAGAATCTTGCGCAATGCATCGCTGTCAAGTGGATTGAGATAAGAAACAACCGGCAGACGACCGATGAGTTCGGGAATGAGTCCGAAACTCTTGAGATCCTGGGCCGTGATGAACTGCAAGAGGTTGTCTCGCTCTATGTTTTTCGGGCCACCTTCGTGACCAGCGACGAATCCCAGCGGACGCGTATTCAGGCGATTCGCGATAAAGCGGGATATCCCTTCGAACGCACCGCCGCAGATAAAGAGAATATTCTCTGTATTTACCGTGATCATCTTTTGATCCGGGTGTTTGCGACCTCCCTGCGGAGGAACGTTGACGGCGGTTCCTTCGAGCAGCTTCAGCAAAGCTTGCTGCACCCCTTCACCACTGACATCGCGTGTAATGGAAGGGTTATCGGACTTGCGGGCGATCTTGTCGATCTCGTCAATGTATACAATACCACGTTCAGCAGCCTCCACGTTGTAATCGGCCGCCTGAAGCAAACGCGTAAGGATGCTTTCCACGTCTTCACCCACATACCCGGCTTCCGTGAGCACGGTAGCATCGGCGATGCAGAACGGCACCTGCAACAGCTTCGCAAGTGTCCGCGCCAGGTAAGTCTTCCCCGTTCCGGTTTCGCCGGCCATGATAATGTTCGATTTCTCGATATTCACATCGTTGTCCATCTTCCGCTGCATCAATCGCTTGTAGTGATTGTACACGGCAACGGACATGATTTTCTTGGCTTCGTCCTGACCAATCACATATTCATCAAGGAATTTCTTGATTTCAAGCGGTTTGATCAGTTTGAAGTTGGGAGAAAATCCTCCTTCGGTTTTGCTCTTCTTCTCCTCCCCAAGTATCTGATTCGCCTGGGTAACGCACTTGTCGCAAATATGCGCGTGGATGCCAGAAATCATCAGGTCTACGTCCTTCTTGTTTCGACCGCAGAATGAACAG
>DATHKA010000126.1:0-2692 GCA_035489615.1 Chryseolinea sp. | reverse complement strand
CATTTAATCAGGGTGCCCAGGCGCTCATAGTCGCTGTCGTTGAACCAAAGGTGATGCACGCAGGCCTCCGCCGTGACCTTCTTTTGCTCCAACGGAATATGGTTATCGAAAAGGGAAGTCTCGCGCCCGGTAGAAATGTGTAGTACGTGAAAACGCGTGCCGAATTTCCGGGCCATGCCGACAGCAAACGAAGAGGACAGCCAGCACGCTTCAGCACTCCGAATGAGCGGATGGCAGCTGATGGGCACGGCTTCCCCGTATTTTTCGCGAAACATCTCACTGTTGAGCCGTATCGTTCCTTCGTCTTCACAATGAGCAGCTATCAGTGAAGGAAAGGTGGAGAAGTAGCGTTCGAGCACTTTCGGATCATCGACCAGTAGGTTCCCCGTTGAAGAACCCATGAATATCTTGAGCCCGCACACCGTACGTATATCCGTCTTCATCACTTCTTCGAAGTTGTCGTTGGCCGCTCCCATGTAGAACGAATAATTCGCCAGAGAAGTCTCGGCAGCAGTGGCATACTTTTGCGCCAACAAGTGCTGGGTAAAGGTAGGGGGATTGGTGTTAGGCATCTCCATGAACGACGTCACACCACCTGCGACCGCGGCACGTGATTCAGAATAAATATTTCCTTTGTGTGTGAGCCCTGGTTCGCGAAAGTGAACCTGATCATCAATAACGCCGGGAAACAACAGTTTTCCCTGTGCGTCTATCACCTCGTCGGCCCGTCTTGACGCCAGGTCGCGGCCAATAGTGTCAATGAATGCGCCCTTGATCAGCAGGTCACCTTCAGACACCTCGCCGTCATTGACTATATTTGCATTGACAATTAGTTGCGTCTTCATCGCGGTAAAATTAAAGGTAAAGCATCAGTGAGCGAATCTTTCAGGATTTTTAATCTGAACAAACAGCTGCTGGATGCTGTGGCCGATCAGCATTTCTCCATGCCTACTGAAATTCAGCAGAAGGCTATTCCTGCGATCATAGCAGGAAACGACGTTATTGGAATCGCTCAAACGGGCACCGGAAAGACAGCAGCCTACCTGCTGCCACTCTTAATGAAGATTAAGTATGCACAGGGCATGGACCCACGAGCCCTCATCCTTGCGCCAACGAAGGAACTCGTCGTACAAATCGCGGAGCACACGGTCGAGCTGGCCAAGTACACAGATCTTCGAATTGAGCCTTTGTATGGCGGGGTAGGGCCGAAGACTCAAATCGAAATGATCCGCAAAGGTATTGATATTGTCGTGGCCACGCCAGGACGATTCTGGGAGCTCTATCTGAGGAAAGAACTGCCTACCGGCGCGTTGAAGGTATTGGTGCTGGACGAGGCAGACAGAATGATGGAAATGGGTTTCATGAGACAACTGCGCAAGGTGCTTGAAGTCATCCCCCGCAAGCGCCAGAACCTTTTGTTTTCTGCCACGTTTTCTGCCAAGGTCGAACTGCTTTCGGCGGAGTTTCTCGAATTTCCTCACAAGATCGAGATCACTCCTCCCGCGACACCCGCACAACGGGTTGACCAGACGCTTTACTACATTCCTAACATCGGAACGAAGCTGAACTTTTTGGGATACCTCCTTCAAAAGGAAGAAGAGTATAACAGGGTGCTGATTTTTGCCCGTACGAAAGGAAGCGCCGATAACATAGTTACCTATCTCGAATCACGCAGATTCGGTCCTACACGGGTCATCCACTCTAACAAAGGACAGAACAGCCGGATCAACGCGGTAAATGAATTCAAGGATGGCAAACTTCGTATCCTGGTTTCGACCGATGTAACGGCCCGCGGCATCGATGTTGAAAGAGTATCCCATGTGATAAATTTCGACGTCCCCGTTTTTCACGAGGACTATGTTCATAGGATCGGACGAACGGGCCGCGCCTTTCGCGAAGGCACCGCGCTAACTTTCGCCACACCAGCCGAGCAGTTCCACATTGAAAAGATCGAGGAAATCATACGCGAGAAAATACCTGTACGCACGTTGCCTCCGGAAGTCCCCGTGGTCAGCACACCCTATGAAGAAGCGCAGACCATGGCACGCGATGTGGACTTTCACAAGCGAAAGGATGATCCGTCGTTCAAGGGTGCCTTTCATGAGAGAAAAACCAAGAAGTGGTGAGGCCCCTGCGCCCATAACCTCACTTGGTGTCCGTCGTGCTAATCGAATTATGTTTTTTGGAATTGCGTTTCTGCGTATAGCTTATTCGTTGCGATCTTTGTGGTGAGACAAAGAACCAGCTTCACGCCGGTTCGTTAGGGTCTTGTGCGAGAACGTTATTTTCATGAGCAGATTTAATCTGGCTTCATACGCTGGGTATGTCTACGGTGTTTGAAAAATGAGAGTTCGAGTGTTGCCATACGCGATATTGTGGCAGCTGTTATTGGGATTGAGTATGTCAATTTTTCGGAGAGGTGAAGGGGACGTTTGCGGAAGATTTCAACGGTAAGGTACGGGCCAGTTTTCAGACTAGAGGGGTTTGGTGATAGTAGAATGGTTAGCACAAGTCTCCCGCTTAGTGCGTGCCCGGTTCATGAACTTGGAACGGAAGACCTGCGCCAACTTAGCGTAGGAAGGTTAGCACAAGTCTCCCGCTTGTTGTGTGCTCAATTTCTGAACCCGAAGCGGAAGACTTGCGCCAACAACTGAGCGGAAGTCTTGCGCCAGCAACGTCACAACAAACGGAA
>DATHKA010000125.1:0-3483 GCA_035489615.1 Chryseolinea sp. | reverse complement strand
CATCGATCACATTGGCTTCACCGAGATACTCGATTGCGTCTTGTCGGATACTGGTAGTAAGCTTTTCTTCATTGACGAGAAAAGGATACCCCCGGTCTATCCGCAGCTCGCACGTTGCACCCATGCTGGACGCTACCTTCTCAGCCATGCTAGCGATGAGCGCCAGTGCCTTGTCACGCCAGGTTTCATTCATAGCACGAAAGGTGCCTTCCATGTACACTTCATCCGGAATCACATTGATGGCACCATCGGCTATCACCTTGCCGAACGAGAGCACGCACGGTTCCCTGGGGCTCGCCATGCGACTAACGATTTGCTGGAGTGCGATAATGACATGAGAAGCAATTAGCACCGGATCAATAACGTTGTGAGGCTCGGCACCATGGCCACCTTTGCCAATGATACGAACGTAGATTGCGTCCATTGATGCCATGTGCTTGCCTTTCCGGATGCCGATCTTGCCGACTGGAATGCGGGGCATCGCATGCTGACCAAGCACCGCGCTGGGAGCAGGGTTGTGTAATGCACCTTCTTTAATCATGAGCGTGGCCCCTCCTGGCAACACTTCTTCTCCCGGCTGAAACAGAAGCTTCACCGTGCCCTTGAATTCATTGCGGTACTGATGAATTATTTTTGCTGTGCCCAACAGCGATGACGTGTGAAAGTCATGACCACACGCGTGCATTACGCCAGGATTTTTCGAGGCGTAATCAACCGTATTTAGCTCGTGAATGGGCAGTGCATCGATGTCAGCACGAAGGGCCACCGTATTGAAAGCAGGTGATTGTCCCTCGATAACTGCCAAAACACCCGTGTTGGCGATAGGACGCCAGCGTATGCCCATCTCATCTAACTGCGACCTGATGTAGGCGGAAGTGGTGTGCTCCCGGAACGACAGTTCCGGATGCTGATGCAAATGTCTGCGGATCTGTATTGTTTCCGGAAGTATTCGGGCTGATAACGCTTTGATCTTGTCCAGCAGCATGAAGTAAATTTAATACTGATGGGCCAGCGTTTTTTCAAGAAATGCTTTTACTTCGTCGTCATCTGTCAATTCAGGATATGCCTGGCAAACACGATTAATCTCTTCCTGTTGTCCTGACGAGAGCTGTTCTTCCGGATTCAGACACCAGGTACCTTCCAGCAATCCCTGCCTGCGCAGTATCTCGTGGATTCCAGGAATGCAACCATGAAACGCATTGGCTGGGTCAAAGATTGCCGCATTCATGTCAGTTACCTGCACACCTGTACTGAGCAGTTCAATGACAGCACGATGGTCGTTGCCCGAATCCTTGATGCGGTTCAACAACTTTACGGCAGCGCCCGTCCAGACGGCCCAATGTCCAAGAAGTCCCCCGACAAATCTTTTTTCAACGTCTTTGCCGTTCACATTAAAGCGATATGGTGTGAGCAGGTCAGCAACGATGTTGTCGTCATTCCCGGTGTACAGGGCAATTTCCTCGTGCCGGGTTGACGCGCATACCGCTCTTACAACATCAAGTGTTTGATAACGGTTGAAGGCTGCTACCTTGATTGCATGCAGGTTTGGTAACGATGCCGCGTCTTTCCAGAAATCGTAGGAAAGTAGTCGGCCTCCAACAGCGGGTTGCAGATAAAAGCCGAAGACAGGAATAATTTCTGCGATCGCTTCGAGTCGTTTGATGAGGTCGGATTCGCGCAGATCATTCAGGCCACCCATACTGACCAGTCCCAGGTGGTAGCCATGCTTTACAGCAAGGTCCGCTTCGCGAAGTGCCTGTGTGGTTGCGCCTACGATGCCAGCTACCTTGAGAAATGGTCTTTCAGGATTTGAGTCGCGAATCTGTTCTGCGGCCAGTCGCAATACAGGCTCGAGCAGATTCACCTCAGGTTTCCTGATCTCGAACTGTGTAGTGTGTACGCCTACGGCCACTCCGCCTGCACCGGAAGCCAAGTAGTATTGCGTCAAAAGCTTTTGTCTTCTTTCGTCCAGTTTTCGCTCTTTCGTCAGGGCCAGCGGGTGCGCCGGTATAACGGTTCCTTCCCGGAGCAATCGGCTGAGAGAAGGAGGCAGATAGGGATAACTCATCTCGTGGTTTTAAAATTTACCTTCTCTTTCCTGGAAGTGCGTGGGCTTGTTGAGAAGCCTGCCACCCTCGTTGATCCATCCGGCAATAACTTCAATCATTTCACGAATGGAAACCGCGGGATCGCCGAATAACCTGCGTGATTCAGAGGCGTCACTCAGCAGGGCAGTGTCCTGCTCATGGTTTATGAAGTTTGGTTCGCTATCGAATATCTTTCCAAATTCACTTGCCAGCTGACGGACCGAAAGTTTCTCCACCCCTGTAACGTTGAGGATCTTTGCAGGAGCACTGCAGTGATGCAGTGCCCGCAGCGCGATCTCGTTGGCATCCTGTTGCCAGATTATGTTAACGTATCCCATTCGAAGGTCAATAGGCTGCTGGTTTTTCACTGCGAGGGCAATGTCGGAGAGCACGCCATAGGTTACATCATTGGCATAATTCAGCCGATAAATGACTATAGGGGTTTCGTGTTGTTGTGAGAAGTATTGAAAAACTCTTTCCCGGCCGAGACATGACTGCGCATATTCACCCAAAGGCTGCGGATATTGATTCTCATTGGCCCCGTTCGACTGCACCTGTGCTAACGGATAAACGTTGCCTGTTGAAAAAACAACGATGCGCGATTTTTGATATTTTTCAGCAACGCGCCCCGGAAGATAGGTGTTCATCGCCCACGTGAATGATTCCTTTCCTGTTGTTCCGAATTTTGTTCCGGCCAGGTATAGAACGTTTTGAACATCAGGCAACCGTTGCAACTCAGAATCGTTAAGCAAGTCAGCCTTTACCGTGGTAATACCATGACGCTCAAGCTCATTCTTCAGACCGATTTCCGTGAAGCGGGCTACACCTATGATATTCTTTTGAAGACCCGCTATGTCTGCCGCCCGTTTAGCGAGTTTTGCAAGTGATGGCCCCATTTTTCCGCCCACACCTAGAATGATGATGTCGCCTTCCAGCCGGGCTATACTTTCGATCAGCGGCTGTGAAGGCTCGAGCAGTTTTTCATACAACAATTTGATACTCATACGCTTTCCAAAAATGATAATAAGGTAATGATTTTAGTTAATCCGGTCACCATCAAAGTTCCTGGAAAATGAATAATCGGGGCGTACGCGTTCCGTAAAACGGTTTCCCATTTATAGAGTCTTTGGAAAGCAGTTTGTCGTAGTGCCTTATCCTCCTTTGTCAAATTATCGTTTTTGTTCATGCTCTTCTCTGTAATGCGGAATAGGATTGGTGAAGGTTAGCCCAGAAGAAATCCAGTCCACACGGAGTCCACGGATTGTGCTATGAAGTTCTTTTAGAGATGATGAAAAAAAAAATGGCTCATCAGTGACATCTTATCAGGAGGGTCACTAAACCACCCTACGGTGCTGACATCGTAAGAAGTTGGTATTGAACGGTTAGGGAAAAGCGC
>DATHKA010000124.1:0-18440 GCA_035489615.1 Chryseolinea sp. | reverse complement strand
TATTCCTGTGACCAAGTGGAACATTCAGGTAACGGAAGCGAAGGACATTGCCCCTGCCATTGCCAAGGCATTTTATATTGCTAATTCCGGTAGGCCGGGTCCGGTGCTCGTGGACATCACCAAGAATGCCCAGAACGAGATGATCGAGCCGGTGAAACACGAAAAGTGCGAGAGCATCCGCACGTATCGTCCCAAACCCGTTATGCAGCAGAGCCAGGTGGATGCGGCAGCAGCATTGATCAACAGCGCGAAGAAGCCGTACATCCTCGCCGGACAAGGC
Organism: Chryseolinea sp.; assembly: GCA_035489615.1. Taxonomy (GTDB): domain Bacteria; phylum Bacteroidota; class Bacteroidia; order Cytophagales; family Cyclobacteriaceae; genus Chryseolinea. The sequence goes on along the minus strand of DATHKA010000124.1, from coordinate 18,160 downwards.
GTGTTGCTTTCGGGCGCTACGGAAGAACTAAAAGCATTCTCGGAGAAGACCGGCATTCCAGTAGCGTGTACGTTATTGGGGCTGGGAGCCTTGCCTGCTGATCATCCGAACTATGTTGGATTTCTGGGTATGCATGGCAACTATGGTCCGAATCTCAATACGAATCAGTGCGATGTGCTCATCGCCGTGGGGATGCGGTTCGACGACCGGGTCACGGGCAATGTGAGCAAGTATGCCAAGCAGGCGAAAGTTGTCCATATTGAACTCGATAAAGCGGAGATCCACAAGATCATCAAGGCTGACGTGGCGGTACACGCCGACGCACGTGAAGCACTGACGGCGTTGATTAAGCAATGTGACAGCAACAAGCACGAGGCCTGGATAGAAAGCTTCCGCAAGCTTAACCAGATCGAATATGAAAAAGTCATCGTTAAGGAATTCAATCCAGAGGGCATCCTCACGATGGCCGAGGTGATCAACCACCTTTCAAACCAAACCAACGGAGAGGCTATTGTGGTGACAGACGTGGGCCAGCACCAGATGACGACCTCGCGCTATTACCAATACAAGAATCCCCGCGCGAACGTTACCTCTGGCGGCGCAGGCACGATGGGATTCGCATTGCCCGCCGCGATGGGTGCCAAGCTTGGGCGGCCCGCCAGGCAGGTCGTTGCCGTAATCGGCGATGGCGGCTTTCAGATGACCGTACAAGAGCTGGGTACTATCATGCAATACAAGATTCCAGTTAAAATCATTGTGTTGAACAATAACTTCCTGGGCATGGTGCGCCAGTGGCAGCAACTGTTTCATGGCAAGCGTTACTCGTTTACCGAGATGCAGAACCCGGATTTTGTGAAGCTGGCGGAAGCGTACAGCATTCCTGCCCGAAAGGTCGAAGACCGCGCACACCTTCAGGGCGCAATACGCGACATGCTTGCCGCGACCACACCTTTCTTCCTCGAAGTGGTGGTGGGCAAAGAAGACAACGTATTCCCTATGGTGCCTGCAGGCTCAGGCGTAGGCGATGTATTGCTGGAGCCTCCTACAAACTAAAAGACAAAAGCGATGACACTTACGCAAGCGTATACCAAGACAATTTTGAACGACATAGACATGAAACAGGATTTCACGCTCGAGATTCATTCCGACAACAATTTTTCCGTCCTGAACAGGATCGTCAACATCCTGAACCGTCGGCGTGTTCGGATCAAGAAACTGATTGCTCACGAAGACGAAAGCGACTTCAAGCGTGGCGTTGCCGTTGTGCTCTTGTTCACCACACCGGACATGATCGAGAAAGTGAAGCATCAATTGGAAAAGCTGATCGAGGTGGAACATGCGGTCTATTACGAAGGAAGTAACGAATATTGTGAACTGAGCTCGAAGCATGCGCTTGTAAGTCGTGAGTAGCGAGTCATGAGTGGGTCCAGCGTACTGATAGTATTCAGTTCGCGCTGCCCAGATACTACCACACTACCAATAACTAAGTACTAAAAACTTAAGACTCACGACTAATAAGATTTAATTCAATATCATAACTTAACTATTACTATGGCAAAGATCAATTTTGGAGGAACGATCGAAGAGGTTGTGACCCGCGAAGAGTTTCCAATGGAAAAGGCACTGGACGTAATGAAGAACGAAACCATCGCGATTATCGGATATGGTGTTCAGGGTCCTGCCCAGGCATTGAACCTCCGCGACAACGGCTTCAAGGTCATCATCGGTCAACGCAAGGGTTCTAAGACCTGGAACAAGGCCGTTGAACACGGATGGGTTCCGGGCGAGACTTTGTTCGAGATCGAAGAAGCCGCTAAAAAGGGAACGATCATTCAATTCCTCCTTTCTGACGCCGGTCAGATCGAACTTTGGCCAACGATCAAGCCGCACATCACGAAGGGCAAGACGTTATATTTCTCACACGGCTTCGGCATCACGTTCAAAGACCAGACGGGCATCGTGCCGTCGTCAGATGTCGATGTGATCCTCGCTGCACCTAAGGGTTCCGGTACTTCTGTGCGTCGCCTCTTCCTGCAAGGAAAAGGTATCAACGCCAGCTTCGCGGTGTTCCAGGATGCAACGGGCAATGCCAAGACCAAGGCTATTGCGTTGGGTATCGGCGTGGGCGCCGGCTACCTGTTCGAGACAGATTTTAAGAAAGAAGTATTCTCTGATCTGACCGGCGAGCGCGGCACGCTGATGGGCGCGATCGCAGGTATCTTCGAGGCACAATACGAAGTATTGCGTGCTAACGGCCACTCTCCTTCCGAGGCCTTCAACGAAACGGTTGAAGAGCTTACGCAAAGCCTTATGCCGCTCGTAGCCGAAAATGGCATGGATTGGATGTATGCCAACTGTTCGACTACTGCGCAACGCGGTGCTCTCGACTGGAAGAAGAAGTTCAAGGCAGCTACGTTGCCGGTGTTCCAGGAGTTGTACAAGAGTGTTGCGACAGGCCAGGAAGCAAAACGCACGATCGAAACGTGCAGCAAACCCGACTACCGCGAGAAACTTGCAGAAGAGCTCAAAGAAGTCCGTGAAAGTGAACTCTGGCAGGCGGGTGCAGCAGTACGTGCGTTGCGGCCTGAGAAGAATACAGTAGAAGCCAGCATGATAAACTAACTAGTATTTAGTCTTTAGTCCTGAGTCCTGAGTTGTTGGTAGTACGGTAGTAAAAGTGCCTACGGGCAAAGTACTATTGGTACTATTAACAACTAATGACTAAGGACTAATGACTAAGGACCCTCCTTATGACATCTCCATCGAAAACGGACACCCTGAATATCGACGCAGCAGCTGAGACGTTGAAGTCTGTTGTGTTAAAGACACCTCTTCAATTTCATCGCAAGCTGTCGGAAAAGTTTCAGGCATCAATCTATGTGAAGCGCGAAGACCTGCAATTGGTGCGTTCGTACAAGATTCGTGGCGCATACAACCTCATTCAAAGCCTTACGGAAGAACAACGCCGCCGCGGCGTGGTGTGCGCGAGTGCCGGCAACCATGCACAAGGCGTTGCCTTCGCCTGCCATCACCTCGATATCAAAGGCGTGATCTACATGCCTGCCATCACACCGAAGCAGAAGATCAACCAGGTGAAGATGTTCGGGGGAAGTAACACGGAGATCGTTCTCATCGGCGACACGTTCGACGAGTGTCAGACACATGCGCTCGAGTACACACGTGAAAACAACATGGTATTTATCCCGCCCTTCGATCATCCTAAAGTCATCGAGGGACAAGGGACCGTGGGCAAGGAAATCTTCGATGAGCTATCAGGCATTGACTACATCTTCGTGCCCGTCGGCGGAGGTGGATTGCTGGCCGGCGTAGGTACCTATTTCAAGACGCTGTCTCCCAATACCAAGATTATTGGTGTTGAGCCTCTGGGCGCGCCTTCTATGAAGAAGGCACTTGAGGCCGGACGTCCGGTCGTGTTGGACGAGATCCAGCGCTTCGTGGATGGTGCCGCTGTGAAAAAGGTAGGCGATCTGACTTTCGAATACGCGAAGGATCTACTCACGGATATGTTGCTTGTTCCGGAGGGAAAAGTGAGCACGACCATTCTGCAGCTGTACAACGAGGACGCCATCGTGGCTGAACCAGCAGGCGCGTTATCCATTGCGGCACTCGATCAGTACGCCTCGCAAATCAAAGGCAAGAAGGTCGTATGCATTCTGAGTGGAGGTAACAACGACATCGACCGTATGCAGGAGATCAAGGAACGGTCGCTGCTGTATGAAGGATTGAAACACTATTTCATTGTTCGCTTCGCACAACGTCCCGGCGCGCTGAAGCAGTTCGTAAACGACATCATGGGACCGAACGACGACATCGTTCGCTTCGAGTTCATTCAGAAGAACAACAAAGAGAGCGGACCGGCATTGATCGGCATTGAAGTGAAATCGAAGGATGATTTCAATGCGTTGATTGCACGCATGGATGGCTTCAAGCTCAATTACACGCTCGTGAATCAGAACGAGAACCTGTTCGAGTATCTCATCTGAGGACGGAGCTATAGCTCTCCCAGCGCACGGAACGCCTTACCTGAAAGCTATCAGATTGCTATCACCCTAAAAGCTTCCGCCTGGCTTCACGACAGCTCTGTGTTAGTTCTGTTTATGTATGTCAAACCCATCAAGCAGCACCCGATAAGTATGCGAAAGGTCCATTGGAATAACGGGGTCTGCTTCAATGGTGATTAACGCAGGAGAATCTAACGAGGGCGCAAAAAATTCAAACGTATACTGTGTCCATTCCTTACTTGATGAAGAATCGAAACTCTTCATTACCATAGCTCCTCCCCAATCTGATGATCGCCGAAGTATTATCCACGTCTGGCCGTTTCCAGGAATGTCAGTCTTTGCCCAAAATGACATCTCATAAGCCTCGCCGGCTATAAAATTATTCTGAGAAATATATTGCAGTAACTCGGCGCTGATATTCACCTCACCTTCTGTGTCAATATTTAGTTCAAGCACCTTGTTGCCCGCGGGTGACGATGGGTCAATAGCTATCGCAGCGCACGGACCAGGTGAATACAGTTCCCACTCGGTAAGGTCATTCTCAAAATCGCCGTTGCGGACATAGTTACTTACAGGCGTTGTCACTTTGACTATGTTACTGCCGCCGTAAAAACCGAAAGTATTTCTTACAAACACCCGGTAATAGTAGTCCCGTGAGTCTGCCATTCCAGCATCCGTAAACGTGGTGTCATTTGCTTTTGTGGCGACATGAATCAACTCACCAGTCGATTCGTCCAGACCCGTCGAACTATGTCGGTATAGCTTGTATTCCAGAAAATTGGAGAGATCCGACCGAGTCCACTTAATCGCTACGGAGCGATCGGTAACTGCAGAGGGGTCCAATAAGGTCACACCCTGTGGGAGTTCGATGTTTTGCTCGTCATTCTGAGCCCGAACATCAACATTCTTCTGATATTGAACGAATTGCTGGTTTTGACCTTCGCTTTTGATCGTGAGGATGTACGCTCCGTTCTCAATCTCCTGAAAACTGAACCGCCCATCAATATCGGTTGTGGTCGAAAAGAGCAAAGCGTCTTTCGTCAACGATACAGCGGCGGCTGGCACTGGGGTTCCAGCTGATAACACCACTCCATTAAAGCCTGCAAATTTGGGATCTTCATCGGCGTCCAACTGACAAGCCTGGAAGGCGATCGCCGTCGCGAAAATGCTCAAAAGAGAGCGGATACGTATGTTCATTTATCGGCAAAATATTGGGTGCAAAATACAGACTTTATGCAACTTTCTGGCTAATAGTAACCCGTCAAACTTACACGCGCCAGATTCATGTCACTGTTCGCCATTAAGGATAAGGGTCCATTTCGATGCATAACAGGCTTTGAGCAAGCGGCAAGAACAAACGTCAATCACGGGCACCGGCGGCGACTCTTGTAGGCCAGGAAACCAAATTAATATTACCTTAGAAGCTGACCTCTTCTCGATGAACTCTTCATTAGCTCTCCCCTCGCATAAGCCTTGTAAGAAAAACGTTCCTTCCTTCAGACGCGCTGTGACATTTTATGTCGCAGTACTATTCATCCTTGTTGTCTTCGATGGAACAGCCCAGAAATCACGCCGTATGCCTGCGCCGTCCGTTTACTACCCCGATAAAGAATGGATACGGAAGAAGCCTGAAGAAGCTGGTGTTGATCCGGCGTTGCTGAAGGTGGCCATAGATTTCGCGATAGCCAGCGAGGCCAAAGCGCCGCGCGATTTGAAACTGAATCACTATCGCAGCTTTGGCCGCGAGCCCTTTGGGGATGCCATCGGCCCGCTGAAAGACCGCGGTGAACCATCCGGCATCATCATCAAGAATGGTTATGTGGTTGCCGAATGGGGAGATCCCTACCGCATTGACATCACCAACAGTGTAACGAAGAGTTTTTTGTCGATCGTGGTGGGCCTCGCCTACGATCATGGATTGATCAATCTTGACGACGAGGTTTACAAGTACGTGCCTCCCATATTACTTTACAACCCAATGCCTATTGGCAACAAGGCCGACGCGTTCGGTGAGAAGTCCGACTTGGTCGAACCCTTTAACACGCCGCACAATAAGCTGATCACCTGGCGGCAGATGCTGCAACAGAACAGCGACTGGGAAGGAACCTTGTGGGGCAAACCGGATTGGGCTGACCGGCCATCCAAAGAATACAACGACTGGCTAAGCGCACGCAACGAGCCGGGCACCGTATACGAATACAACGACACGCGGGTAAACGCCTTGTCATTGGCTGCGCTCGCCGTATGGCGAAAACCCCTTCCCGAAGTGTTGAAGGAGCAGATTATGGATCCGATAGGGGCCTCCAATACGTGGAGATGGTACGGCTATGAGAATTCCTGGATCGTGTTGGACGGGAAGATTGTACAATCGGTATCGGGTGGCGGACATTGGGGTGGCGGGATGTTGTTGCATGCGTATGATATGGCCCGGTTCGGTTACCTGACGCTGCACAATGGAAAGTGGAAGGATCGACAACTCGTTTCAGTGCAATGGAACAAATTTTCGCAGACGCCGTCCGGGCCACAGCCCACTTATGGATTTATGAACTGGTTCCTGAACACCGATCGGAAGCTCTGGCCGAGCGCGCCGGACAAATCGTTCGGACACGTTGGCAATGGTACGAACCTTATCTATGTAGACCCTGTAAACGATCTCGTGATCGTGCTGAGATGGATTGAGGATAGTCAGATCGACGAGTTTTTGAAGCGGTTGCTGGCGTCTCTCAAATAGGTGTGTCCCCGTAATCAGGCACAACAAACTTAGCTCCCCACCAACCAAGTCGCGCGTAATTTTATACTTTTGGTAATGTCCTCACTTCTTCCCGATTTCGAGTACGACATCTTTATTTCCTATCGCCATAACGACAACAAATACGATGGCTGGGTATCCGAATTCGTCAGCAATTTGACAAAGGAGCTGCAGGCAACATTAAAGGACAGGGTGACCGTTTACTTTGACTCCAACCCGTACGACGGTATCCTCGAAACACACGCGGTAGATCACTCGCTTGCGTCGAAATTGAAATGCCTGATTCTGATACCCATTCTCTCGAAGACGTATTGTGATCCCAAGAGCTTCGCGTGGCGAAATGAATTCCTGGTATTCATCAACAACGCTACGCAGGACAGATTTGGATTAAATGTTCGCCTGAGCAATGGCAACGTGGCTAGTCGTGTGCTGCCGGTCCGAATTCATGATCTTGATCCCGATGACGTAAACCTTGCCGAAGCGCACATCGGCCCGATCCGCTCGGTTGATTTCATTTATCAGCTTCCAGGCGTCAACCGGTCTCTTCGCCCGTGGGATGATGACGTTATCAAGAACACGAGGCAACCGTTTTACCGGGATCAGATCAACAAGGTAGCCAATGCCATTGGAGAACTTCTTCGCGGCATATCAGCAACCGACAAAAAGAAAGCCGAACCTAGGTCCGATGAGAAAATTCTTGTTGGGCCCGGTGTCGTTCCAGGACAGCGAAAGACGCCGGCAAAGAAAATATCGCCCGTGCTGAAGCGCACGATCATCGCCATGATCGCACTGGTCGCATTGGCCTTGGTTGGGCTAAAGGGTTTTCGAACGTTTAAACACAATCAGCAGATTGACCGCGCCCGCGCTGATCTGATACCCGCCATCAGCAAGGGACTTGACGAGAGCTTTCGGCCCACATTTGAAATTTACAACATGGCCGTAGAGGCCATGCAGATCCTGCCAAACGATTCAACTTTGAGTATGCTATGGAGCAAAATCACCACGACATTTCCCGTTGAAACCGATCCTCCCGGTGTCGAAATCTTGTGGAAGGACTACGCCAATCAACGCGACATGCCCTGGCAAAGTGCTGGCGTCACGCCGGGAAAAGAAGTTACCGTTCCGCGGCGATACATAAGGATGCAATTCAGAAAGCCCGGCTATCAAACCGTGGAATTTGCGGGCCCATGGCCATACGGTGTGCTGAGCCTCGAACTGGCAAAGGTAAAACTCGATTCAACGGGAAGCCTACCTGAAAACATGGTTCGGATTCCTGCCAAAAATACACAGATGTATATCATCGGTCTGGAGTCTTATGGAAAGGATAGACCACCCGTTGGCGAATTCCTGATCGACAAGTATGAAGTTACGAACAGGCAGTACAAGGCCTTTGTCGACCAGGGAGGATACGGCAACAGAATGTTCTGGCAGTTTCCGATATACAAGGACGGAACATTAATTCCGTTCGAGGAGGCTGTCAGGTTTTTCACCGACCGCACCGGGCGGCCGGGCCCGGCAACCTGGGAAGCGGGCACGTATCCCGATGGACAGGCTGATCATCCTGTCACCGGTGTTTCGTGGTATGAAGCGATGGCCTATGCATCGTCCGTCAAAAAGCAATTGCCTACCGCCTTTCATTGGAGTGTAGTGGCCGAGACGTCTCGCACTGAATTCCTTGTACCGGTCAGCAACTTCGATGGCAAAGGTGCCATGGCTGTCGGCAGTATGCCCAACGTGAGCGGCTTTGGCGTGTACGACATCGCTGGCAATGCAAGGGAATGGTGTTCGAACGAAGGCAGCAATCCCGATCAACGATTCATCCTCGGCGGCGGCTGGGATGATCAGCCGTACGCATTCAACGACAGCTATACGCAGGCGGCGTTCAATCGAAATCATACTAATGGGTTTCGCTGCATTCGCGAACTGCCGGGTGACACAACACTCACTAACAGCCACCAAAAGCTCGTGATGGAGACGCGTGATTATAAACACGAAAAACCCGTGGACGATAAAACATTTGAACTTTTCAGCAGGCAATACGCGTACGACAACGCACCATTAAACGATAGCACGACGCTGATTGCCACAACGGAACTGTATACCCTGGAGAAAGCGACGTTCGATGCGGCTTACAACCATGAACGCATGCAGGCATACATTTTTCGTCCCATTCACATAAAAGATCCCTCCTTGCCGGTGATATTTTTTGGCGGCTCAAACTTCATCTTCAACAAAAAATTCACAGCAGAAATGGCAACCCGTGGTCTTGATTTCTTCATGAAAAGTGGCCGCACATTAGTGGTACCCATATTGAAGGGCATGTGTGAACGTCATGATGGATTAAAATCTGATGTCGAAGAGCAAACCGTTTTCTACAAAGATCACGTCATCATGTGGCGCAAAGATATCGGTCGCACGATCGACTATCTCGAAACCAGAAAGGACATAGCTGCGGAGAGGGTCGCCTATTATGGATGGAGCTGGGGCGGCGCCATGGGTGCCGTAATGCCAGCGGTGGAAAAGCGATTCAAGGTAGTAGTACTTAACGTGGGAGGTTTAACCATGCATCGGGCGTTACCGGAAGCAGATGCTATCAATTTTGTGTCGCGTGTAACGCAGCCGGTACTCATGCTGAATGGGGAATACGATATGTTCGTGCCTGTTGAAGCCTCTCAAAAGCCCATGTACAACTTTCTGGGTACGCCACCGAAGGACAAAAAAATGTTTGTCTATAAGACCGGACACCAGGTTCCCCTGGTCGACGTCGCCCGCGAAACATTGACCTGGCTCGACAAATACCAGGGTAAGGCAAACTGACTGAATCGCTACTCTCCTCCCAACCTCTTCATCAATTCAACCGTCTCGCTAAAACCTTTCTCTTTTGCCATAGCCAGGGGCGTTTGTCCATTCTCTGTCATGGCATTAACATCTGCTCCGTGATCAATGAGTAGCTTGGCAAGTTTCGTTTGACCATTGTGTGCTGCCGAATGCAAGGGTGTCACACCCGACATCTGTTTTGCATTGACATCTGCACCTGCTCTCAATAACATTTCGGCAATGTCGTAATTGGATGAGGCGCAGGCCGAATGCAACGGGGCAACGCGGAACTGATTGTTCGACGCAATATTGGTATCCGCATCATATTGGAGAAGGACCTTCACCACGTCCGGATGCGCAAAGTACGAAGCGAGTCCCAGGAGCGTGAAACCATCACGTGAGTAGGCATTGACCAGGTCCGGAGGCTCCTGTAGTTTTCGGAGCAACGTTTGCTCGTCGCCCACCGTGGCTGCTTCAAAAATATCAAGATCTACTTTGTATTGCCTGATGATATCGATCGCCTCACGATTTCTATAGTACGCGGCAAACTGTAATAGCGATATGCCCTGTTCAGTCTTTGCGTGGGCCAGTGCGGGATTGCTCTCTAACTTTTCCGCCAGAAGAACATTGTTCCTCGCTTTGATGAGCTCTGCTATTTCATTCATGTTTCAAAATTTTTGTCTTTGTCTTCAACATCCTGAACTGTGCGGGTGTCATATCATGCTGTTTTCTAAATGCCGAGTAAAACGAGGTAGTGGTGTTGAACCCACTTTCGAATGCAATGCCCTCTATGGTGTACTTGTCGCCGGCCGAGACCAACAACGTCTCGGCATGACGTAACCGATACCAGGTGAGCAGTTCAGAAAACGTTTTATTAAACGAACCATTCACCGTTCTCGACACTACATAGGGTGGCACCTTCAACCGCTGTGACAACTTCGTCACATTCAACGTCGGATCAATATATACCCGTTCTTCATCGAGCAGGCTCTGGATTCGTCTTCCTACATCCCGGTACAGTTCCACCACCGCCTTTTGCTTTCGCAACGGACTGAACAGACGCGCATGTCCAATAGCCCACCAGCTCAATCCATAGAAGATAACTGTTGCTGAAATTACAATTAGCCGGTAGACCAGGGGTTGGTAAAACGTGAGCTGCAACGCAAAAGTGATGCAAAGAACAAAGAGGGCAGTAATGACGTATACAATCCATCGCCAGGCATCGTCGTCGGACTTAAGCTCAGAACGATTGCGAAACAGCCAAACCGCACAGAACACCAGGTATACGAAGAGGTGAAGCGTAAATATCCGGTACACAATCCATTGTCCCACTAGCGCTAACGCCACGCCGACCAAGCCTGGAACAAAATGTAACCCCTGCGACCGCCGCAGTTGAAATCCGCTGTCGAAAAGCGAAAAAGTAAAAAGCAGGACAAAAGGACCTGCCCATGCCATCCCCAGCAAACCGACAACATTCAACGAAATCATGTAGTCCGGGAATACGAAGATCGTCACCGACTTCCCCACCCTCAACGCCAGCGACACGAGAAGTCCCGACAACATGAGGTTCGAAAGGCGGTCACTCACCCGAACGAGAACGAAGGCCCAGTAAAGGGCGTGACCGCACGCGGCAATACACAGGGCGAATACCAGGGTCATGGAAGCACTCATAGCGATCAGACCGTCAAGGATCTCAAAAATTCATGGATATTCCCTACAGATTCGCGAATCCGCAGCAAGTTTTCCCCGAACAATACGAATATGCGTGAAAATCAATCAAACATGAATCATCATAGACGAACCTTTCTACGTGGCCTGGCCATCACCGCACTTACACCAATGATTTCCGCCAACGCCAGTCCACATGCGCTGATGCAGGAACGACCTGCCCCTTTGAATTCAGAGCTCATTCTGGACTTTGTAAAAAGCGCGCATCGCGACCTTGACCGCGTGAAGGAGTTGCTCGAGAAGGAACCGAACTTGCTCAACGCAACCTGGGATTGGGGCAAGGGCGACTTCGAGTCAGGCCTGGGCGCAGCCGGTCACATGGGCCTTGACGAGATGGCGGAGTACCTTATCTCAAAAGGCGCCCGCATGGACATCTTCGTCGCCACCATGCTTGGGAAGATGGACATCGTGAAGCCCATACTCGATGCTTTTCCCAACCTTAAGACTTCGAAGGGACCACATGGCATCACTCTTTTAACACATGCGGAAAAGGGTGGCGAAAAGGCAAAGCCGGTCCTCGACTACCTGCGTTCGATTGGGGCAAGTTAATACCCCAACCGAAAGGACAGGCAGTCGGTGCCTACCGTGTCGCTGTGGCGCCAGGTGTGAACTTGGTAACCTGATTCTTCTGTGCTGGAACGGATCTCAAATAGACATAGATCGCTCCAAGATCCTCTTCTGTCATGTTACCATACATGGTCCAGGGCATGATCGTATTGAATTCGCCCGGCGGAACAGTTGGCGCAACGTACGATGAATCAGTATAGGCTTTGAAACGCAGGATAAACTGTCGCTTGCTCCAATTTCCGATTCCGGTTTCGGGATCCTGCGAAATGTTGGCGGTTCTGAGCACCGATCCATCGGGCAAATTAAACTCCCGGCCACCGGAAAATGCGAGTTCGGGTTTGATTTGGCCCTTCTCGACCGGAGTATGGCACTCGACACAACCCGAGGCATTCGCCATATAGGCTCCGTAGGCGATCGAATCAGCTACCTCGGGGCGTTTGGTTGGCGCACCTTTCTTCGGAATAGTTTTGAGAATGATGTTCATAGGAAAATCAGACACCGATTCGGTAACCGTATTTTCTATCGGCGCCAGCGTTCGCAGATAGGCAATCAACGAATAGATATCTTCATCATCCATTTTGCCATAATAAGGATAGGGCATCACCGGAAACATCGCCTTTCCTTCCTTGGTAACACCCGTCGTAATAACGCGATAAAGCTCTCCATCGGTATAGCGACTAATGCCCGCAGGCGTGATGTTTCTGGAGTAGTAGACGCCCGGAAAACCCATAGAGTGATCGAACGGTTCGCCACCTTTTCCTGCCGTACGGGGCACAACAGGTCCGGAAAATTTACTCCAGTCACGGGTAGAGTGGCAGTCCATGCAAACATTCACGGCATTGGCCAGATATCGGCCGCGTTCAATACGCTCAGTGGTGGCGTCTATTTTCAATTCAGGCGCTTCACCGACGTCTGGAAAGGTGACGGATAAATAGGTAATCACACTGCCGATGACAAGGATAATAATGGCCAGGACAACGCCACTTACTTTCAGGACTTTCTTCATTTGGGGGGTTAATTAAGGGGTGCCGAAAATAGTAACGATCAGAATCAAATACAACAATCGTTCGGCCCGAGGCAAGTCACGCGAATGACCTTCACTCGACTCGCAGTTTCGAATTATGAATCTTCAGACAAAAGTCTTTCTGACCCGTGACTTTCATCACACGTTCATGACGGATGTGTTGATTACATTCATCCCCTCGATTGAATCTAGTAGGAAAGCAGGGCTAGTTTACTATTGCGTTTGTAGAAAGTAAGATCTTCTCGTTCTGGTATTTTGCTCCATCCGAAAAGCACACTCGGGATTCTACCCAGTTACTGAATACCCGTTTTTAGACCACCCTCCTTATGAAAACCACACGGCACGACTCTGTCTTGTTGTATGCGCTTGCGCTGATTTTGTCTATGCTATCCGTCAAGGTTGACGCGCAAGCGCCGCCGGCAGGATTCGCTTCCGTTACCGTCTCCAATCAATGGACTGAGGCCGTTGGACTCACCTTTACTCAGGATGGGTCGAAGATGTTTGTGTGGGAAAGGGGTGGAAAGGTATGGGTCGTCGTGAACAACCAAAAACAGCTGCTGCTCGACATCAGCGATGAAGTGGGCGCCTGGTGGGACCATGGTCTGCTGGGTTTCGCATTGCATCCGCAGTTTGACCAGAACGGTTATTTTTATTTGCACTACCTCGTCGATAGACATCACCTTATTAACTATGGAACAGGTGCCTATAATCCGGCGGTCAATGACTACTACAGTGCAACAATAAGCAGAATCACCCGGTACACTGCGACGCCTTCCGGCAATGGATACTATGTTGATCCGTCCAGCCGAAAAATATTGCTGGGGGAAACAAAAAAAACCGGAGGACCATCGACAGACCGAAGCCACGTAGTGGGTGGCATCGCGTTTGGCACAGATAATACCTTGATGGTCGGAATCGGAGATGGCGCTGGCGCTACCACAGATCTGGGAAGCTTTTCCACCACTTATTACATGCAGGCTTTAGGCGATAGCATCCTTATTCCTGCGTGGAACATTGGCGTGTTCCGCTCACAGTTGATGAATTGTCTCAATGGAAAGATCCTCCGCATCGACCCTGAAACTGGCTCGGGTGTTCCCAGCAATCCTTTTTACGATCCACTGCGACCCGATGCTCCCATTTCAAAGGTTTGGGCAGTGGGCGTACGGCAACCGTTCCGAATAATGCATAAGCCAGGAACGGGCAGCCACAATCCGGACGAGGGGAATCCCGGCATATTCTACTTTGGTGAAGTAGGCTACAATACCTGGGAAGAACTTAATGTGATCGACAGACCGGGGATAAACTTCGGCTGGCCGATATTCGAGGGACTTACACCTTCCGTATTTGCACCGATCAATACCCCCAACACCGGTGCGCCAAATCCATTGTACCTGACCGGTGGCTGCACGCAACAGTACTTTAATTTCCAGGACCTCCTGAAGCAGGCAACCCCCTCGGGCACGGCTGCTTTCAATAATCCGTGTAACGGATCACAAGGCATACCGTCATCTATCCCTACGTTCGTCCACACGCGACCATTGATTGATTGGCGTCATGGAGCAGGTCCATCCAGAACCGGAACATTCAGCGGGCAGACCGCTACAGAAGCTAATCTTGGCGCAGGACCGGTGGCTGGTCCTCAGTTTGGCGGGAGTGCCGCGGTGGGTGGCGTATTTTATACAGGTACCGATTTCCCTGAGTCATATCAGAATACCTATTTCTTCGGAGACTATGGCTCGGGGTGGATTCGAAACCTCACGGTAGATGGAAGCGATCGCCCGGTATCGGTAAGGAACTTTGTCAACAGCAACGCGACCGTAGTATACATGACAACCAATCCCACGGGAGAAGGACTCTACTATATTAATTTTGGTTCTGAAATCAGGAGGATCTATTATACGGCAAACCGTCCACCCGTCGCTGTCGCTTCGTCTGACAAGACCTTTGGCCCTTCGCCACTGCAAATTCAATTTACCGGAGACGCATCAGCAGATCCGGAAGGCCAGCCGCTGAGTTATTCCTGGGATTTTGGCGACGGATCGCCACCCAATACGAGTCCAAACCCTTCCCACCCTTTCTCGGCTGCCCCGGGTGTACCCACTAAATATGTAGTCAAACTCACCGTTCGGGATAATCAAAATCTCCTGGATGAGACCACACAGGTGATCTCGGTCAACAACACGCCGCCTCGCGTAACGATCACCAGTCCTTTAGATAGCACATTGTATCCGATGTCAGGCGAAACCAACTACCCGCTCCAGGCCGAGGTAACAGACGACGAGCACAGCGGCGCTCAGCTTTCCTATGCGTGGCTAACTGTTCTGCACCACAATCAGCATGAACATCCTGACCCTATTGATACCTCTCCTTCAACAACGGTACAGGTGGCACCATTGGGTTGCGACGGGCAGACGTATTACACCAGAATCATCCTTACGGTTACGGATGCAGCAGGAGCCGCTACCACCAAAGAGGTCAGGCTATATCCGGACTGCACAGGTGTGATGCTGGATCCGGAGCTAACCTGGCCGCCACCAGCGCCGATTACCGTGGGTACGCCATTGGGCGTATCCCAGTTGAACGCCTCCGCGAGTTACAACGGTACGACTGTAGTCGGAACGTTTGAATATAGCCCTGCGGTAGGCACCGTTCTAAACGTTGGAAACAACCAACCACTGTCAGTCACGTTCACGCCTTCCAATACCACGCT
Organism: Chryseolinea sp.; assembly: GCA_035489615.1. Taxonomy (GTDB): domain Bacteria; phylum Bacteroidota; class Bacteroidia; order Cytophagales; family Cyclobacteriaceae; genus Chryseolinea. The sequence goes on along the minus strand of DATHKA010000124.1, from coordinate 2,543 downwards.
ATTCCATGAAGTTTCCAAAACCGTGGCCATTGATGTGCTGGCTGGGGGAAACACGCTGTACAGGGCCATCAATATTAACGGACCCGCGCTGCTGATCGATGGAAACAACTGGGAGGCGGGAGCGAGCGCTCCCAACCTGTTATTCACCAATTCAACAGCCTTCGCCAATCAGGCCGTCACCCTGGTGCCGGCTACCGATGCAAACCGCGCTGCGATGATTCGTTCTTCGGTGTGGGGAAGTGGATTGTCGTTATCACTCGGTGCGATTCCAGCGGCAACGTATCAGATCTTTCTCTATGTATGGGAGGATAACAGTCCTGAAACGTTCTCCCTTTCATTAGAGGGTACCGTCGTACAATCAAACTACAACAGCGGAACTACCGGTACGTGGACGAAGCTCGGACCTTACCAGGCTACCATCAATGATGGTACTATCAACCTGAACTCCAGCGGTGGCGCGGCCAATTTCTCCGGACTCGAGGTCTGGCGTATAGGGGCACCGGCAGCAAACCAGCCCCCGGTCGTCGCCAACCCCATTGCTGACCGCGGCACACCTGCAGGGTCTGCCTTCAGCTACACCTTTCCAACCAATACGTTCGCAGATCCCGATATAGGTACGGTGCTTTCTTATGCGGCAACGCTCTCTCCCACGGGGGCGCTACCCGCATGGCTGAACTTTACTGCGGCTACGCGAACCTTCAGCGGCACGCCGGCAATCGGCGACATCGGTGCGCTCCAGATTCAGCTGACGGCTTCGGATGGAGCCGGTGGCTCGATCAGTGATGTGTTTGCCCTGACGGTCAACCCGCCGGCGCCCAATCAACCCCCGGTGGTCAGCAATCCGATCGTTGATCAGAGTGCTTCGGCAGCAGCCTTGTTCAGCTTTGCTTTTCCAGTCAACACGTTCTCTGATCCTGATGCCGGCACGGTGCTTTCTTATGCGGCAACACTCTCCCCCATTGGGGCACTGCCCGCGTGGCTGAGCTTTAACCCTTCCACACGCACTTTCAGCGGCACGCCGGCAGCCGGCGATATTGGTACGCTTCAGATTCAAGTCACGGCTTCGGATGGCGTTGTGGGGGGAACCGTGAGCGATTTGTTCACCTTAACGATCAGTCCCCCGTCGGCGACAACCTTATACCGCGCTATTAATCTTAATGGACCTGCACTGGTGATCGATGGGATCAACTGGGAGGCTGGAACAGGTGCGCCAGGTTTATCTTATACGAATGGTACTTTATACACCAACCAGACTGTATCGCTCATTCCGGCTACTGATGCCAATCGCGCATCGATGATTCGCTCCTGCATCTGGGGACGTGGATGGACGCTGACTTTGGGTTCGATCCCGGCAGGAACGTACCAAGTTTTCATCTACGCGTGGGAAGATAATACTCCTGAAATTTTCTCTATCTCATTGGAGGGTGCCACTGTACAGGCAAACTACAACAGCGGACCAGGTGGCACCTGGAGACGGCTCGGTCCCTACCAGGCAATTATCAATGATGGTGCCATCAACCTGGCAGCTACTGGCGGGGCGGCCAATTTCGGGGGACTCGAAGTTTGGCGTGTAGGGGCACCGGTAGGAAACCAACCTCCGGTAGTCGCCAATCCCATTGCTGACCGCAGCACACCGGCGGGATCGGCGTTCACCTTTACCTTTCCAACCACAACGTTTTCAGATCCCGATATCGGTACGGTGCTTACCTATGCGGCTACGCTCTTCCCGAGTGGCGCACTGCCCAGCTGGCTGAGCTTAAATGCTACTACGCGAACTCTCAGCGGTACCCCGACTACCGGCGATATCGGCATACTCCAGATTCAGCTTACTGCTTCGGATGGGGCCGGCGGTTCTATCAGTGATGTATTTGCGCTGACGGTTAATCCACCGGCACCCAATCAACCTCCGGTGGTCAGCAATCCGATCGCCGATCAGAACGCTTCGGCAGGAGGCTTGTTCAGTTTTGCTTTTCCAGCCAACACGTTCTCCGATCCCGATGCCGGCACGGTGCTTTCTTATACAGCAACACTCTCTCCAAGCGGCACGCTGCCCGCGTGGCTGAGCTTTAATACTGCCACACGGACTTTCAGCGGCACGCCAGTAGCCGGTGATATCGGTACACTTCAGATACAGGTTACTGCGTCAGATGGAGTCGTGGGGGGAACCATAAGCGACGTGTTCACCTTAACTATCAACCCCGCATCGGCTACGACCCTGTTCCGCGCGATCAATATTAACGGACCCGCGCTGCTGATCGATGGAAACAACTGGGAGGCGGGAGCGAGCGCTCCTAACCTGTTATTCACCAATTCAACAGCCTTCGCCAATCAGGCCGTCACCCTGGTGCCGGCTACCGATGCAAACCGTGCTGCGATGATTCGTTCTTCGGTGTGGGGAAGTGGACTGTCGTTATCGCTGGGTGCGATTCCGGCGGGAACGTATCAGATCTTTCTCTATGTATGGGAGGATAACAGTCCTGAAACGTTCTCCCTTTCATTAGAGGGTACCGTCGTACAATCAAACTACAACAGCGGAACTACCG
>DATHKA010000123.1:0-8389 GCA_035489615.1 Chryseolinea sp. | reverse complement strand
GGAGTCCCGTTGGAAACAGCTTTCATTGGCTCCCTTCTCTTACAAGATCTACAATGATCATCTACGTGCACAGTATCGTCAGGAAGAACGGATTGTTTCACTATTCTCGATTTTCACCGTGCTGTCAATTGTGATCGCCGTGATTGGTTTGGTTGGGCTCGTTGCCTATTCGGCTGAGCAGCGTAAGAAGGAGATTGGCATACGAAAAGTATTCGGGGCCACGCGCGGCAAGATATATCTGCTGATCAACAGGCCCTACGTGGTGTTGTTGGCCGTATCGCTGTTGGTGGCTACGCCATTGACGTGGTATCTCATGCAACAGTGGCTCAGCACTTTTGCGTATGCGATCACGATAGATCCGATGGTCTTCTTTATGGCGGGTGCCGGTGAACTTGTATTGGCCCTGATTTGTGTTGGCTATCTTTCGTTGCGTGCAACCATGCTGAATCCGGCTGTCGTGCTAAAGGATGAATAGGGCAGCTGACGCTGATTTTTTTGTCCAGGTTTTGGAATACATCAATACTTTCTTATAATTGCCGTCGCAACAGCGAACACTTTGTATGGGAAAAGGCGACAAGAAATCGAAAAAAGGCAAGATCTGGAAGGATTCTTATGGCAATTCCAGACGCAAAAGGGCAATCAAGGCTAAGTTGAAGAGATCTACGACCAAGAAGGCTGCGCCGGCAGCTGCCGTGGAAGAGGCAGCAGCAAAGCCGAAAAGAACGACTACACCTAAGAAGAAGGCAGAATAATTCAATGAAGAAACATACCAACATATCTTGGTGGTGGCACAGCATCGATTATGATCTGTGAACAGCTTTGATATGACCTGACCCTAACGCCAAGGCCTGCTGTTCACAGCGGGCCTTGTTGTTTTTATACCCCTTAATTGAACAAATTGATCATGCAATATAAGCTTCGAACCTTTAACAAAAGACTGCTTGCCGACACCCTGACCCCGGTAAACATTTACCTGAAACTGCGCGATGTATTTGCAGGCAGTATTCTCCTTGAAAGCTCCGACTACCACAGTCACGAGAACAGCCTTTCCCTGATTTGCTGTGATCCCATCGCTTCATTCGTCGTGAAGGGCAACGATGTGGAGCGCCGGTATCCCGATGGATCAGTTGATCATCAGCCGCTGACGCGTCGGGGACAAGTTGCCGAGTTTCTGGAGAGTTTTAGAAAGAGCATTGTGCCCGACAAGAATACGACGAAGTACACCAGCTGCGGTTTGTTTGGCTATATGGCTTACGATGCAATCCGGTACTTCGAAGATGTTGACATATCGGTTACGGAGAATCGCATTCCCGAAATTATCTATAAGCTGTATCGTTACGTGATCATCATCGATCACTTTTCCAATGAGCTGAATCTGTTCGAGCACTGTTGGGAAGGCAACGATGAGTGCCGTAGCACCATCGACCGTGTTGAACAAATCATCCTAAGCAATCGCTTCGCCACGTATCGCTTCAGCCTTACGGACAAAGAGACCTCAAACGTTGACGACGACACGTTCGTTCAGATGGTAGAGAAGGGCAAGGAACACTGCTATCGCGGAGATGTGTTTCAGATAGTGTTGTCGCGCAGGTTTGCTACGGGATTTAAAGGTGACGAATTCAACGTCTACCGTTCCTTGCGGTCGATCAATCCTTCTCCGTATTTGTTTTACTATGACTATGGCAGCTTCAAGCTGTTCGGATCTTCGCCTGAAGCACAACTGCAAATCAGCAAAGGCAAGGCGCACATATTTCCCATTGCGGGCACGTTCCGTCGCTCCGGTAACGATCAGGAGGATGCAGCGCTGGCAGCCAAGCTGGCAGCCGATGAAAAGGAAAATGCGGAGCATGTCATGCTTGTGGACCTGGCACGCAACGACATGAGCCGTAATGCAGAGCGGGTGACTGTCGAGGTATTCAAGGAGATCCAGTTCTATTCGCACGTGATTCACCTGGTATCAAAAGTTACGGGTACGCTGCGTGAGGATACATCGGTTGTGGGAATGGCCGCAGATACTTTTCCGGCGGGTACTTTATCGGGCGCGCCGAAACACATGGCTATGACACTCATTGATCGATATGAAAACGTTAACCGCGGTTTCTACGGTGGGGCTATTGGTTTTATGGGCTTTGATGATTCGTACAATCATGCGATCATGATCCGTACCTTTCTTAGTCATGAGAACCGTTTAGTATATCAGGCGGGTGCAGGTGTCGTATCGAAGTCGGATGCGCACAGCGAACTGCAGGAGGTAAATAACAAGCTCACGGCATTGCGCAAGGCGGTGCTAATGGCTGAGTCGATTTAGCGACAAGGCTGATGGCAGTTGGTGTTTATGAATGACTATTTGACAAAGTATTTGAACTGAGAGAAATGAAAATTCTGGTTATCGACAATTACGATTCGTTCACCTACAACCTGGTTCATATTATCCGCGCGTTGGGTTATGTGCCGGATGTATACCGCAACGACAAGATTCGTGTGGAGGATGTAAAAAAGTATGACAAGATTCTCTTGTCTCCGGGGCCTGGCATACCCGATGAAGCGGGAATCATGAAGGACGCCGTTAAGGAATACGGAAGCACCAAGAGCATTCTGGGTATCTGCCTTGGGCATCAAGGCATCGGAGAGGTGTATGGGGCACGTCTGTTCAATATACCCAAGGTCTTGCACGGCGTCACGTCGACGGCGATGGTCAAGGATGCCGACGAGTATTTGTTCCGAAACGTATCGCCGACGTTCCAGGCGACACACTACCATTCGTGGGCGGTTCTTGCGGATAGTATTACGCCTGAGTTAAAAGTGACCGCCGTAAACGAGGAGGGACTCGTGATGGGGCTGAGTCACGTGCGATTCGATGTGAAGGGACTTCAGTTTCATCCGGAATCGGTAATGACCCCTGAAGGACCGACTATGATCAAGAACTGGTTGAACAACTGATACATATCCATGGGAGAAAACCTCTAGCGAAAGCGTTATGAAAGAAATATTTAACGAATTGATTGACCACCGGTCGCTAACCAAAGACACCGCCCGTAACGTGCTGGTCGAGTTGGCCTCTGGAAAATACAATCCCAGCCAGATGGCTGCGTTCATGACAGTTTATATGATGCGCAGCATTACGGTCGACGAGTTGCAAGGCTTCCGCGATGCCATGCTGGAATTGTGTGTGCCGGCTAATTTTGAACAGCCGGTGATGGATGTCTGTGGCACAGGTGGCGATGGCAAGAACACGTTCAACATTTCCACGTTGTCGTCATTTGTCGTTGCCGCTGCAGGACAGCCCGTAGCGAAACATGGCAACTACGGCGTGTCTTCGGCGTGCGGATCGTCGAATCTGCTCGAGTACTTCGGATACAGGTTCACGAACGATCTCGACGAGTTGCGCCGCAGTCTTGATCGGGCTAATATCTGTTTTATGCACGCGCCACTGTTCCATCCGGCTATGCGCAACGTGGCGCCTATTCGCAAGGAACTGGGAGTGAAGACATTCTTCAACATGATCGGACCGATGGCGAACCCGGCGCGTCCAACACGACAGTTGGTGGGTGTATTCAGTCTTGAACTTGCGCGCCAATACGGATATTTGTATCAGAATACGGACAAGCGATTTGTCATTCTTCATTCGCTGGATGGCTACGATGAAGTGTCGTTGACGGGGCCGTTTAAATTCTTCCACAATGGAGGCGAGAAGGTACTTGAGCCTGCGGACCTGCAGCTGCCCCATCTCGTATATGACGATATTCGCGGTGGGACAACGGTGGAAGAATCGGCTAAGGTGTTCATGCGTATCCTGGAGGGACAGGGAACGGCCGCGCAGCAGGCCGCCGTGGTGGCGAACGCAGGGATGGCCCTATACGCCGCCGACCAGGACGCGGGACTGTTGCCGGCGATGAGCCGGGCACGCGAGGCGCTGGTGGGTGGGCATGCTCTTCGTGCCTTCAAGTCACTGATGGAAATGAATTAAGAAATTCATTCGAAGCTGTCGAAAAATTGCTTAACGGGAAATTAAACGATGAACAAAATACACCAGGTAGCGCCTGACAGGCCATGAACATACTCGATACCATAATCGCCCATAAGCGCAAGGAAGTAGTGCAGCGCAAGGAGGCATTCCCCATACAAGCACTCGAGCAGCGGCCGTTATTTGCCACCCGTCCTTTCTCCATGACGCAATTCATCCGCAATCCGGAGAAGTCGGGCATTATCGCTGAATTCAAACGACGTTCGCCGTCAAAAGGCGACATCAATACGAAAGCGTCAGTTGAGCAGGTAACGGTGGGCTATGCGCAGGCCGGTGCCTCGGCGCTATCGGTGCTGACGGATACCGAGTTCTTTGGCGGGTCGACGGACGATCTCGTCGTGGCACGAACGTTTAACCAGATTCCTATCCTCCGCAAGGATTTTACCATTGATGAATACCAGATACTGGAAGCAAAATCGATGGGTGCGGATGCGATACTACTGATTGCCGCCGCCTTGTCGCCAACGGCTGTGAGGTCTCTGTGTGCCACCGCGCACGTGCTTGGCCTGCAGGTACTTTTGGAAGTTCACAACGAAGACGAGCTCCAGGCCAACCGTGATAATGAGGCCGATCTAATTGGGGTGAACAACCGGAACCTCAAGACATTCGAGTTAAATGTTGAGGTGTCGCGTCGGCTGGCACCTATGATACCCGATCACGTGGTAAAGGTTTCAGAAAGTGGGATCGAATCGGTAGACACGATCGTAGAGTTGAGAAAACACGGCTACCAGGGATTCCTCATGGGCCAGAACTTCATGCAACGGGAAAGACCGGATCTGGCTTGTAAGGCATTTATTGAGGAACTTAGCGTAGTGAAAAACAAGTAGTTGAATTATTTGAAAATAGAAAGTGTGTGTCAGTCAATGTGCCGTCAACATTTTCAGTCAGAAGCCCAGTGGAGAAGCTCATTAAAATAAAGATTTGCGGAATGCGCGACCTGGACAATATCGGTACCGTTGCGGCTTTGAGCCCGGATTATCTCGGCTTTATCGAGTACACAAGATCACCGAGATTTGTAGGTGCCGGGTTCAGGACTCCTGAACTGGCTGATTCGATACGGCGTGTGGGCGTGTTTGTAAACGAATCCATCGATGTCATTGAAGGGCGTATCACATCTGCCAGGTATGACGCTGTTCAGCTTCATGGAGAGGAGGGACCCGACTTCTGCGCCCGCCTGCGCGACAAAGGAGTTCCCGTGATCAAAGTGTTCCGCGTGGATGACGAATTTGACTTCGATGAAACGAAGGCGTATTTCAACAAAGTCGATCAGTTGCTCTTCGATGCACGGGGCAAGCAGCCTGGAGGAAACGGTATTCGGTTTGACCCGCACACTTTGCAGCGTTACGATCAACGGATTCCCTTCTTCCTCAGCGGCGGCCTGCAGCCGGAAACACTCCTGGAAGACATTGCAAATCTATCGGGAATGAACTTATACGGAGTAGACTTGAACAGTGGCGTGGAACGGGCACCTGCCATCAAGGACCCGGATCGTGTTCGGGCGTCTATTCAGCACGTTAGAAGCGTTAAATAGTCGCCGTCTAAAGAATTGATATGATTCAAAAACGAAAATGATGAAATACGGAGTTAGCGAAAAAGGGTACTATGGGCAGTTCGGAGGAGCGTATATCCCTGAGATGCTCTACCCCAACGTCGAAGAGTTGCGGACCCGCTATCTGGAGATCATGGGAGATCCGGGTTTCAAGAAAGAGTTTAGCTCGCTCTTGCGCGACTATGTCGGGCGGCCCACGCCGCTCTACCTGGCCAACCGGTTATCCGATAGGTATGGTGCACAGATATTTTTGAAGCGGGAAGATCTCTGTCATACGGGTGCGCACAAGATTAACAACACCGTCGGCCAGATCCTGCTGGCGAAGCGCCTCGGCAAGCAGAAGATCATTGCCGAGACAGGCGCCGGTCAGCACGGCGTGGCGACAGCCACGGTATGCGCGCTGATGGGGATGGAATGTACGGTGTACATGGGAAAGGTGGATATGGAACGCCAGCGACCCAACGTAGAGCGTATGCGCATACTGGGTACCACGGTGGTACCAGCCATGAGTGGCAGCATGACCCTGAAAGATGCGACCAATGAGGCGTTGCGCCATTGGATCAACCATCCTACAGACACGCATTACATTATCGGGTCAGTGGTGGGGCCGCACCCATATCCTGACATGGTGACCCGTTTCCAGGCAATTATCAGCGAAGAAATGCGAAACCAGCTGACCGAGGCAACGGGAAATCCATTCCCTGACTTTGTTTTTGCCTGTGTCGGAGGAGGAAGCAACGCGGCCGGAGCGTTCTATCATTTTCTCGACGATGAACATGTAACACTGGTAGGCGTGGAGGCTGCGGGTCACGGGGTTGACTCCGGCGAGTCGGCAGCAACCACGGCGTTGGGAAGACCTGGCGTATTGCATGGCAGTAAGACGCTGCTCATGCAGACCGATGATGGTCAGGTGGTGGAGCCGTACTCAATTTCTGCGGGCCTCGACTATCCGGGGATCGGGCCTATTCACGCGCACTTGTTTGATACAGGGAGGGTAAAATTCGTCAACGTCACAGACGATGAGGCGATGACCGCTGGAATTGAATTGAGCAGAATGGAGGGCATCATTCCGGCTATAGAATCAGCACACGCAATCGCTGCGTTGTCGCGCTTTCAATTCGACAAAGACGACGTGGTTGTTCTGAACCTGTCAGGTCGGGGCGATAAGGACCTGGAAACATACATACGATGGGGCAAATACTAAAGGAATATGCAAAACAGAATTAAGGAACTGTTCGGTCGAAAGAGTAAAGACATTCTTTCCGTTTTTTATACGGCGGGGTTTCCGGCTCTTGATAGCACGGTTCAGATCGGACGCGCCCTGCAGCGTGCAGGAGCCGACATTATCGAGATCGGTATTCCGTATTCCGATCCCATCGCCGATGGTCCCACGATACAGGAGAGCAACAAGGTTGCCCTCGGAAATGGCATGCGCCTGAGCATCATTCTCGAGCAGGTAAAAGAATTACGGAAAACTGTTAGCCTACCCGTTATCTTGATGGGATATGTTAATCCTGTCATGCAATATGGCGTCGAACGTTTCGCACGCGATGCGGCTGAGGCTGGCGTGGACGGCGTGATACTTCCCGATCTCCCCATGGATGCTTATCTGGACGAATACAAGGCTTTGTTCACCAGCCTTAACATCAGCAACGCCTTTCTGATATCGCCTACCACTACCGAAGCGCGCATCCGCAAAATCGATGATGAAACTGATGGATTCATCTACGCCGTTTCAGCGTCGAGTATAACGGGTGCACGTGGCAAGTTTGGAGAAGAACAAATCGCGTATTTTCAACGGCTTCAGAAAATGAAGCTGAAAAATCCTTACCTGATCGGCTTTGGCATCTCAAACCATGACACCTTCGCTGAAGCCGGAAAGTACGGCGCCGGCGCAATTGTTGGCAGTGCGTTCATCAACTTGTTGCGCGAAAGCAAAGACTTGGATAAGGACATCAGTACCTTTGTCGGTAGTTTAAGAAATGGCTTGAAAATAACGACGACGTAAAATTCAGCAACTATGACTGTTTTCGGAATCAAAAATTGCAATACCGTTAAGAGTGCCCTGGCGTGGCTCGACAAGCATGGCGTTGCCTATGAATTCCACGACTACAAGAAAAAAGGCATTACCGCCGAAGCATTGAAAGCATGGTCCAGGCAAGTAGGATGGGAGGCCCTGCTCAACAGGAAGGGATTGACCTGGAAACAATTGCCGGAAGCCGACCGCTCACGAATTCAAACAGAGGCAGATGCCATCCAACTAATGGTTGATAAGACCAGTATCATCAAACGCCCTTTGCTCGAGGAAAAAGGGAAGGTCGTGCTACTGGGATTTGATGAAGACGCGTACACAAACACGCTGACGAAGTAACCAGGATAGTGCGCCCAACTTTTACATTTTGCATTGAATGTTTTACATTTTGCGGTTAAAACGTATAATGTAAAATTTCCATTGTAAAATGTAAAAGTTAGCTAACCTAGCCGTGCGAAGGCACAAGCCAGTCTATTCCTGGTTTTAGATAATTCAGCGTTTCTGCCTCCTGGCTTCCTGAGGATGGCTGATGCATGTACAACCACGTGGCTACCGGCGGCAGGCTCATCAGTATCGATTCCGTTCGCCCATCCGTATCCAATCCAAACTTCGTTCCCCGGTCCCAAACGAGATTAAATTCCACGTAGCGTCCACGGCGGATTGATTGCCATGCCTTATGCTGTTCGTTGTAGGGTAGGTCGGCGTTCTGCTGCATGATCGTCGTATAAGTGGGTACGAAGCTGAGACCCACGTCTTTGACAAATGCAAACCTGGATTCCCTGGT
>DATHKA010000122.1:0-9107 GCA_035489615.1 Chryseolinea sp. | reverse complement strand
ACATCGGCCTGGCCTTTGTAATGCGGAAGCTGCGCAGTGACTATTTCAATCCCCCGTGGCTCCAGCAGCACTTTCAACTGTCGAATGCCTTCGGCATTGGTCCGGTAAGTATGTCCAACGGCCAGTGTATGCGTGTCGAGCCAGGCTACATCCCCACCTTCAAGGGTGCCGGGTCCGTCAATGGCGCCCAGGATCTGCGAACCGGCTGCCTCGAACGCCCTGCGGCACGCCGCTGGTTCGGGTTTTCTGGCCATCTTTCCCATGTTGCACAATATCATCCCAAAGTCCGTTGCCAGCGAAGCATCACGGCAATACATGGAATCCATCGTAACGTCTTCTTCTACCGGGAGATACAGCACTTCAGTCTGCGAAATTCTGAGCAGGCTTTCAAACGCCGCGTATTCGACCAAAGCCCGCTCGAAATCAGGGGCCTCCAGAAAGTTAAGCTCTTTCCACGTACGGCCTATGCGCTCATTGTCCTGCATCGCCTCCCGCGGTCGCTTGAGGTACACGGAACGGAGCTCGCCGTATTCGGAGTGGCTGGTAAGTTTCATGAAGGGGTAGCGTTAGATCAGGGTGTGGCAGCATGCGGCTGCTGAACGCGCTTCATCCAGACGTAAAAGGGCACGCCACAAAGAATGGCAATGAAGCCCCAATACACGGCTTCCTCGCCCGAGCCGGCAACGGCCCATATCGAATAAGCAAACGCTACCGCAGCGAGAACCAGTTTTGATGTGTATCCTTTTTGCCACCTCTTTTGATCAATTACGAGCAGGGCGAACGCAGCGGCCGAGAACAGGTAAGGCAATAGAACGGTAACCGTTCCCAGCAACACGGCAAAGGTGAATGTGTCTGCCAGACCTTTTGTAAAATTCATGAAGGTGAGCGCGGAAATGAGTACGCTTCCGATCACCATACCAATAGCGGGAGTGCCCTTGCTGTTAAGTCTTCCGAAGATTGCCGGGAATAATGCATCGCGCGATGCCGCCAGCGGAATCTGACCTTGCAGCAGAATCCAGCCGTTCAATGCGCCGAAGGTGGAAACGATCGCTCCAAGCGCTACCCATCCCCTTGCTCCATCGCCCCACATAATCGCCGCGGCATCGGAAAAAGGAGCGTTCGACGCACGCAATTGTTCCGGTGGCACAACGCCCATTACCGCGATCGAACCCAGTACATAAACGGCCATCGTCACCAGCGTTCCCATGATGGTGGCCCGGGGAATGGTCTTCTCCGGATCCTTGATACTCGTGGAGGGTATCGTGGCACTCTCAAGACCCAGAAACGCAAACAACGTAAGGGTAATGGTTGCTGTGATCGCTGCGCCGTCAGACTGGCCGCTCGTATTGAATGGAACAAAATGCGAGGCGTCAATATAGAACAGGCCTACCACGGCAACAATCACCAAAGGCCCAAGCTTAAGAATGGTCGTGAGTACCTGGACCACACCAGCGGTACGGATTCCCCGTGAGTTTATCCAGGTCAATAGCCAGATCGTTGCCAGGGCGGTTCCTACCGAGAGGTAAACATTGGTGGCAAGGGCTGGAAAGAAAACGGTAAGGTAGCTTACAAAAGTGACTACGATGGCGGCATTGCAACACCAGGTCGACAACCAATATCCCCACGCAACCAGAAACCCTGCAAACTCACCCATGCCTGCGCGTGTGTAGGCATAGGGACCGCCGGCAGCATTTGGAACCAACTTGCTCAGATTCCCGAACAAGAGTGCAAGCGCGATAGCGCCCATGGAAGATCCAACCCATCCTACAAGGCTGATGGCTCCGTACGATGCCAGCGTGACCGGAAGAAGAAATATACCGGAAGCGATCATGTTGCCAACGACGAGGGCTGTCGCTGTCCAAAAGCCAATCTTTGCTTCCGGTTTAGGTTGAATCATGCTAGTCAATAGTAGCTAATATTTTGCTTAATCCGAACGCGCGAAAAGATTTAACCTCAAAATTTATCCCTACGTTGATGCGCGCACCTATCGATCCTGAAGGAGTTCGCGCGCGGTAACGAACGAATATCCTTTCCCGCGAAGGTAGGCGATCAACTCGGGCAGTTTATGGTAGAACTTATCGACGCGTTCCGGCGCGGTACCCACATGCATCAGCAAAAGAAAGCCGTCTAACTCGTTACCTATTGTCATCACCGAATTCATGATGTTGTCGCTGCTGCGATAATTTGTCATGTCCGGTGTCGTGTAGTCCGCGTGGCTCAATGTGCCCGGTGTCAGGTTAATGAGTTTCAGTCCCATGGAAGCTGTCCACGAGGCGATGGTGTCATTATGCCATTCGAACGGAGGCAAGAAGTAAGGGGAAGACTCACGGATAATTCCGAAGCGCGACATTTCGCGATAGTTCGCATCCAAATCTTTCGTAAAATCTTCGCGCGATACCAAAGTACTGTCGCGGTGCGTCCAGGAGCAATACAACAAATGCTTGTCGGAGTGCGCACCAAGGTAATGCCCCTCTTTTTTTAGCCGGCGGATCAGCTTGGTGAAGTGGTTATTGCGATAAAAATTACCCGTGAAAAAAAAGGACGCCTTTACCTTTTGATCTTTGAGCGTGTTAACAATTTGTGTTCCTCCATCCGCATAGCTGTCCCCGGTAAATACAAGCGCGATTTTTCGCTCCTGCCGGCTTCCGCGAACAATTGCCCCGTGATCGATCGTGAAGTTCGCCGACTTCTTCTCGGCCTGCATAGCCGCCATTAAATAAACCAGACTGGCTGTGCCGTCCATTGTTGGTTCGTTGGTCGCGTAGTCTCCATAGTCATCGTGATACACCACAAACGGGCTTTGGAATTCCGCATACTCGTCGCCGTGTACAACACTCACACCGAGTTGTTTTCGATATATCGTACCATACACCGGGCCATCCACGAGTGCGCCCAACGTTTGATAGCCGTAAAGGACGTTGAGCGAAGAATGCGGATCGTCGGGATAGTCGCGATCAGCGGGAAATCCTACCACCATGCTAGTACCCCAGGGGTTGCATCCCATGAGCCAGTCAAATGCGGCTTGCTCAAGTGCTGCAAAACGCGCATCGCCGGAGAGTTTCCGGTACCAGTAACACTGAATAGCGAAAGAAGCTTGTAAGTTATTACTGCACCAGATGAATGGCACGCCGCGCAGAAAAGCATTCTTCATCGCTTTGTTATAAACGCGTTCGATGCCCTCCCGGTAATATGCAACGATACGGCTACGCGCTGGTTCCGACGCGCGTTTGGCTAATTCGTAGTGACCGACATTGATGAATGGATACCACTGATAGTGTCCGGCCGTATCCGCCCCCAACCAGGGCGTATACGGCTCCTGATCGGCATACCTTCTTGCCGCCTCATAAAAGTGCGTGTCGCCGGTAACGCCATACAATTGCGCCGCGGCAAGCTCCATATCATCGACCCAATTGTCCTCCTCGTAAAAATAGGGTGATACATAGCAGGCTGTTTGCGTATTGCCAGGGATACGCTGCCCGAATTCATAGGCCGATTTCGCACGATTCAATAAAGCATCACCTAGGGTGGCAGACGTGTCCCTGAAGATCTCATATCCCAGACCAAAGGCGCTCGCAAATTTGCCCGCCGTCGACGAAGTGCCGGTTGTTCTGTTCTTATACTTGCCCAGTCCCTGTACTTTTCCCGTCACGAAGTATATCGGGCGTTCCCTGCCTTTGCCATAATTCGCTGTGTCCTTGTTGGGCAATCTGAATCCCTTATGATCACGATCGTCTGCCAGCTGATTGAACATCCAGTCCGGTCGCGGATGCATCTTCAAGAGCCATTGCAATCCCCACGACGCCTCATCGAGAACATCAGCCACCCCGTTGGATCCGGCCAATCCATTGTCCAGGTGTTTGTCGCCAAAAACTTCCGGGAAATCCCGGAACGAAGCCAGTAAGTGATAGGTGGCATTGGCGGAGGTGGTCACATATTGCAGGTAGTCAGTAGCATCATGCCAACCGCCGCTTACGTCGAGGTGTGTGCTGTCGGGCATCGGTCCATCCATAGTATATCCATCCGATGTATGACAGGAGTCGCGCAAATACGGATTGTACTTGCTGCGTTGTTGTCGCATGTATTGCAACACAAAATCTGCTGCCCCATCATAGACGTCCTCGCCAATCGTAAACACCAGCGACGCCACGGTGCCGGCGCGCAGCACGTACGTACCGGGTTCGTGAAAAGATGAAAAGTCAAGTCTGAAGGTATGTTGAAACGGACCGTAGGCTCCAAAGTCGTTTCCGACTCCACTTTCAAACACAACCACGTTGTTCGCCGCATTCAGAAGCTGAAATTTGTCGACGCCAATTTCCTCCTTGCTACAAAGCACGGCGACTTTCACTCCGGCAGGTTTGTAGCCAAGTAAATTGATTCGAATCCACGCAGAATCAGTCGCCAGGGCAGATGAAATCAAAACTAGGGAGAACAGCAATGTAATATTCAGACGGACAATGACACTTTTTTGCCGTCCTGAGTCTTGTTTGTTAAGCATATTAAACTGATAGACAAAAGAACCCTGAAATAGAAAATATCGCCTTACGAGTCCGCATCGCTATGTTATCAATAAATGTCCCGTGTTGCAACAATAGAGTATGCGAACGCGCAGCTTGTGCGGCGTCGGAGCTACCGGTTTTTCGCCGGGAGCGGCGCCATCCACGGGGGTGCTAGGCGGCAACACGCCGAGTATACCGCAGAAATGATAAATTCGCTACTTCTGTAATATTCACCCGATCCCGGTTACCTTTTCGAAAATGAACATCTCCCCTTTTTGTGGTTTCTTTGTATGTGACACAAATCATCGCCGATGACGACGATGGTCATCAGGATTTTAACCTCACTTAGGCATTTTTGAACTCAGGTCACGGTACATTTGCCCCCTTGCAAAAAAGCACGCCCTGAATAGGACACGACTATTTATTTTTTTCTGTGTAATAATGCTCTACTGTCAATGATTGAGGATCTCTATCAGCGAATCTGGAAGTTATCGAACTGCGTCGGTAAACCTGAAGGCTATGCAGAACTCGTATCGCTCACGCGAGATTTAATAAATCTCTATGATCAGCAAGGACGACTGGCAGAAGATCCGTTTCAACCTACGCGTCTTCGTGTACTCAGCCTGCCAGATTCCATGGACGATCTCCTGAAGGATCGCGTATGCCTGGTGACGGGCGGGTCCGGCTGCGTTGGCTCGGCGCTGTTACGCGAGTTGTTGGCGTTCGACGTACAAAAAATTATCATTTTCGATACCACTCCCCCGACCACGCACGTTCATCATCCTAAAATTGTCTTTGAACAGGGGGATGTGAGAAGTGAGCAGCGACTCATGAGCGTATTCGCCGCCCATCAGCCGGACTATGTCTTCCACACCGCGGCACAACGCGATCCGGGGTATGCCGAATCACACATTTACGAGACGATCAGCACGAACGTTGTGGGCACGTACAATGTCGTTCTGGCATGCGAGTCTACACCGTCAGTAAAGCATTGCGCATTTTCCTCGACGGGAAAGTCAAGCCGCTATTTTACCGAAGAGGTATACGCCGGCACAAAAAAGATGTGCGAATACATTCTCGACCGGTATGCACGTCGTGGACGGGTTAGATATGCCATGGTTCGTTTCACTCACATCTTGGACAACAGCCTGATGAATCAGCAACTGATGCGCGAGGCTGAGTCCAGCGACTACATCGCGGTGCATTGCCCAGGCAAGTTCGTCACGGCACAAAACGTCGGAGAGGGCGCGCGTCTGATGATGAACACACTGGTGTATGGCGAAGATGGTCATTGCAATTTCCTGCTCGTACGCAACCTTGAATGGCCAGTTGAAAGCCTGGAGATGGCGCTCTATTATATAAAGCGATCAGGACGAAACATGCCAGTGATTTTTCTTGGCAACCCTGTTGGCTACACGGAAAAGTTCTTCCGCGGCCAAATGGATTGGTCCAATCCGCAGGAGTTGAATTTGTTGATCAATGTTTACGAGCAACGATATCGGAAATACAACGAAGCCAACGACATCATCATCTCGCACATTGCACCTGTGAGTGACGACATCATTGACGCATCGCTGGTCCCCATCCTTCAATCTACAGGCGACGAGTGTTCATTTGCTGCCATGAAAGCCGCATTGCGCGCCATTGTGGAAGATTCCCTTCAGCGCGTCCATAAAGGCGATACGGTCAACATTCTGAATTGGGGACTTCAGCAGAAATACCTCAACGCCGAGAAAACAAAAATATCGGATTATGGACCTGTTATCCCAATGATGTTCAAGTCACTCGAAAAGAGTGAACATTATAAGGCCGTTGAGAGTTTATTATTACAAAAGGTCTGATCACCAGAAACACTTAATCAATTGAAGGCACCCGTACATCTGTTCGTCACGATTAACAGCGACCGCCTGAGCGAGCTCGTGTCAAATGTAGAAGGTACGTCGGAAGAACGTTGCGGCTTTCTGCTGGGTCACGATCGCGGGACAAGGATCGTTACCACAGTAGTTCCTACGTTAAATATAGCGCCTGCCGACCGGCACTTGCGTTTTGAAGTAGACCCACTGGAATATCTGCGAGCGGAGCAATATGCGGCTGCCAACGAACTCGAACTGCTGGGTGTCTATCATTCTCATCCAAACACGGCAGCAGTTCCGTCAGAAACGGATCACCGCGAGGCTCAGCCTTATTTCAGTTACGTGATCCTGTCCCTGACAGACCAGCGATTCGTCGACATTCGTTCGTGGAGATTGAATCACCAGCTCGAGTTTGAAGAAGAAACAATTGTCATACACCACTAAAATTCAATAGCGCAGATGGCCACCGTCTTTATCCCTACCCCATTGAGAAAATTCACGAACCAGACATCGAAGGTCGAGGTTGCCGGAGACACTGTTATGGAGGTGATCCAGGCCCTGACTGCGACCTATCCACCGCTTCAGCGACACTTGATAAATGCGGATGGGAAAGTTCCTAACTTCATCAATATTTTCGTCGACGACGACGATATACGAAATCTTCAGCAGGAGCAGACCGCGGTTAAATCAAACACAATTGTGAGCATTGTTCCTGCCATAGCAGGTGGTGCTAATTAAAATACAATGACAACTATGGAACACTACACCGTAACGTTTTCGAAGGAAGAATTGGCGCGTTACAACCGCCATATAATTATCCCTGAGTTTGGGCTTGAAGCACAGCAGAAGCTGAAGGCTGCCAAGGTCATGGTGATCGGTTCGGGCGGTTTAGGAAGTCCCTTGCTGCTTTACCTGGCCGCGGCTGGAGTCGGCACACTCGGCATCGTGGACTTCGATGTGGTGGATGACAGCAACCTTCAGCGGCAGGTGTTGTTCGGGGTTGAATCGGTCGGCCTGCCAAAGGTGGAAGGTGCACGGCAGCGTCTTCAGGCATTGAATCCGTATATTAAACTTGTTGTCTACAACACGCAAATTACGTCGAAGAACGCGCTGGAGTTGATTAAGGATTATGATGTGGTGGCGGATGGAACGGACAATTTTCCTACGCGATATTTGATAAACGATGCCTGTGTTCTACTCGGAAAAGTGAACGTATACGCTTCGATTTTTCAGTTCGAGGGGCAGCTTTCCGTGTTCAATTATACCAACGCTGCTGGTGAAGTGGGACCGAACTATCGGGACCTATATGCTACGCCGCCCCCGCCGGGTCTGGTGCCCAGCTGCGCCGAAGGAGGCGTATTGGGAGTACTGCCGGGCATTATCGGAAGCCTGCAGGCGTTGGAAGTGATCAAGGTGATAACAGGTGTGGGCGACGTTCTGAGCGGCAGGTTCTTCAGTTTCGATGCGCTTACATTCGAGTCGCGAACTTTCAAAATCAGACGTCATCCAACCAATCCCTTAAACGGCGACAATCCGACGATCAGGGAATTGATCGACTATGAGCAATTCTGCGGGATGAAGGCGGTCGAGAAGAAGATCAAGGAGATCGATGCGCTGGAGCTTCATCAATGGGAAACCAGCGGCATTGACTACCAAATCATCGACGTACGAGAGCCACACGAATACGAGATTGTAAATATCGGCGCAGAACTGATGCCGCTGGGTACGGTTGTGCAAAACGCTGACAAGATTGATCGCAAGCGGAAGGTTGTGGTGCAATGTAAGACGGGCAATCGCAGCGGCAAGGCTATACGCGAACTGGAGGAAAAGTTCGGATTCGAAAATTTGTACAACCTGAAGGGTGGTATACTCGGATATATCCGTGATGTTAAACCGGAACTGACGGCGTACTAGTTCTTCCTTGTCAGGTCACATGATGGTTTCATACCGCAAGTTGGTGGGCGGTTGCTGTGGTGTTTATAGGATGATGCACAAGGTCGCCGGGAAGAAATCCATCACACACAGAGTCTACGGAGCTTTTGAGTTCTAGGGGGTTCATCTACAATTTTCGTTTTTTGTTCTCTTAAGATAGTTTTAGGGAAGGATGGCGCTTTGTAGGATGTTTAATGGCGGAGGCATAGGAGCGTGCGACACGACGGACAATGCTTCGACGCTACGCGTCTGGGAAGGGTGATACGTGCTTGAAGGGATGGCATAGGTACTGGCACCGAAACTTGAAAGGTTGTGAAATCCATCACACACGGAGTCTACGGAGCTTTTGAGTTCTAGGGGGGTCATCTGCAATTTTCGGTTTTGTTCTCTGAAGATAGTTTTAGGGAAGGGTGGTGCTTTGTAGGATGTTTAAAGGCGGAGGCATATGAGCGTGCGACACGACGGACAATGCTTCGACGCTACGCGTCTGGGAAGGGTGATGCGTACTTTGAAGGGACGGCATAGGTACTGGCACCGAAACTTGAAAGGTTCTGAAATCCATCACACACGGAGTCTAAGGAGCTTTTGAGTTCTAGGGGGGTCATCTGCAATTTTCGGTTTTGTTCTCTGAAGATAGTTTAGGAACGGGTCGTACTTTGTAGGATTGTTTAATGGCGGAGGCATAGGAGCGTGCGACACGACGGACAATGCTTCGACGCTACGCGTCGAGTTCGCTTGAATGCGTTGCGACAGACGCAGAATGTCAGGAAATTTGCAGGCCAAATGCTTAGCGGGATCGTTGGCGATATTTATTTTCAAGAAATGT
>DATHKA010000121.1:0-7931 GCA_035489615.1 Chryseolinea sp. | reverse complement strand
TACCGGAGACTTCATGAAGGCTGCTATCAAACTCTACATCGATCATGGCTTCGTGGAAATTCCGGCGTATCGGTATAACCCGCAGGAAGGTGCCCGGTATTTTGAGCTGGTCCTAGCTTGAGAAATCAACTCGTGTTACGGCGATTTGCCCGCATGAAAACTTGGCATCCTCAAAGCACTCGAAGAAGCTGGCCTAACACCAGATTACATACTACCTGGAGCCCACCTGTCGTGGCGGGCCGTCTGTAGCAGCCTCGCCTTTGAATTGAATATCAAACTTCGGACGTTCGCGATGGCGCATAGACAAGTCCTTGGAAGCATCGACAATCGTGAAGCGATCAGCCTGCACCCCTCGCTTCAGAAGGGCATTCGCCAGTACCTGCTTACGGGCTGCCGTGGCAGCAGCCAACGCCTGCGCTATCGCCGCGCGTCCGCCCGCCAGCTCCACAGACAGCGTTTCGATATCTGAATCCACGATCGTCTTCCCGCTTTTTGTCTCGACAAATTTAATAAATGCCGTGTCCGATGCACTCACACCGTCGGCCGCCAGAGAGTCTTCAAAGTTAAGCACCGGCCGGTTCTTCGACTCTCCGTAATAGTTCAGCCGGGCCTTATATAATGCATACTGGACCGATTCCCATTCTGTATTGCTGACGTGTATGAGCATCACCGACAGTGTTTTCTTCTGATTGAGGATCCTGGCCAATAGTGTCACGGTTTTATTCTGACGTTTCCGCAGTTCGGATTGCATGTAGTCATATTTGATGTCGCGCACATCGTCTTCTTTCGCATCGACTGCCCGCGCAACGAGTTTGTACGGCGACGCGGCCGCCTTCACGATCAGATTTTTCAACACCTGCCATACCACAGGCATGACTCTGAACTTTGGATCATTTACATCGCCTTTCAGCGGAATACTCAAATCCACGTTTCCATGAACATCCTTTAGCAGCGAGACGGCCAGCTTAAGCGGAAGCTTTACTGCCGTCACACTTTCAACCTTATCGCCAACTTCAAGATTTGTAATGAATAGCCGGTTGCTGCTTTTCAGGTAGTGGTTGCTCACGCTCGTGGAACTTTCGAACGAAACGACTCCGTCCCAGAACGGATGGGCGACATAGTGCTCCGAGTAGGGCGAGAAATCAACGATCTTGAGTGAATCGATAGTGTAGTGAACATTCATGTCACCCAGATTTTTAGTACTCAGGTGTAGCCCTGCGTCAAATTTCCCGGAATGATTCAACAGAGAGTTGATCGTTACCATGATCGAGTCCGTAGCATTCGTAATTTCATACGCACCCAGGCTCATATTTTCAGTGAGAAAGTGGAACGGTTGCTTTAGTGTGTAATCGCTAAGTTCGAATGAACCCTTTGTCAACACCAGGCTGTCGATGGAGTAGTGATTGATGGCATACGCACGACCCCATTCCACAAGATATTGGTTGATCAGCCGGAAAAAATTCAGGTATGGGTCCGCGGACATCTCCCGCATTTGAAGCGTATCGGCAGGAATCCCGGCGGCAGAATCAGTAGCAACAGATGTTAACCGGAGCAGATTGTTACCGTTCGGCGTGATATCAAATTTTAGATAAGGCCTGGTGATCCTGGCGAGCTCGATGTTGTATATACCGTCGACGGGTTTTACATCGCCAAAATCGAGCGCCAGAAGGTCAAGCGATACTACGGGCTTTCGCAACGTGTCGTCCAGGTTAAAGTCCTCGAGCGAAAAGAGCCCATTCACGCTCATCACCGGAATGCGCGTCGTGCCCGTCAGCTTAAGGTCGGTGTTAATATTTCCGCGAACATCAGCCACATACAACATCTTGTCAACAAATGGGAGTAAAAAATTCAACGCGAGGCTATCCGTTTTCAAGTTCATCTTATAGGAAAGACTGTCACGGTGGAACGAGCCCCTGGAGGCCAGCAGACCTCCGGAAACCATTGCCATACGCAGGTCATAACTGACCTCAGGCTGGTTCCATGCAACGGCCGAGGTGCCGAACTGAATTTGATTGAGCTCCACCCCTGCCTGAAAGGCTTCCTGGATAAACCGGAAAGCGCCATGGTTGATATTAACCTTCTCGATCACGTAACGCAGCGGCGCCGGCTTCGCAGTGTCCTGGTCATCTTGCCTCCCTCCAAATCGCTGAATGAGATCACTGTAGTTGAAACTTTCGTCGCGATTCATCTGTAGATAGACAAAAGGATCGGACAGGGCGATTTCCGAAAATCGAATTTCATCGTTCAACCAATAGCTCCACGGCGAGGCATTCAGGTAAAGCTCATGAAACGACAGGAATACAGAATCTGATTCATGTTCAAAAACTTTCACGTTACGAAATGATAGTGAGCAGTTGAACGGATTAAACCAGACTGAACTCAGTGTGATCTTGCGACCAGTCCATTCCTTGCTATGATCCTCGATATATCGCGTCAGAGAAAATGAGGCAATAGCGACCAAACCCGCAAGCACCGCTGCAGTGACCAAGACGATTCGAACCCAACGGCTCTTTATGATTGATTTCAGAATGCTCATCTTTCCACGAATTCAATCCGCTCTGAATCGACTAGATCCGCTCACAAGCCAGTGACGTAATAAAATAGATCTTGCGATCAAGAATTCACACAAGGGCACGTCCATGAAGGAAACTGGCGCGTTAAGTCGGAGGCCATGAATCATTCGCTGGCCTGGACAAATATATAAAGTATCGTCGTTATCGCCTGTTCATTTCAGTATTTTCATATCTTTACGTTATCGTTCGTTCTTTGCTTATAACATCATCGCCGTTGCTGGTTTCTACCGATTACAATCGGTAGAATTAATAAGGAACCATGTGTAAATCATGGGCTGTCGCGCAACTGTAATCCTGCCCTCACGAGGGAAGTGTCTTGTTCGAATCAACCATTGTATTGACAATGTCGGTGCGAGAAGGTGAACAAGGTCAGGAAAGCCAGGAGACTTGCCATCAACGCATTGACATTGCTTTCGCGACTTCGAAGTATTTGTCAGGCATTGAAATTCGCTGTTCACACTTCTCCTTCTTCAGGTGTGCCCTTCTCATTTTATACCTGCTGTCTTCACTTCACGGAAGCATCGTTTGCACGAGGCGAACAATCAACGTGTTGTTCAACTTAACCAAGCACAACATGCTTACACACAATCTTGGCTATCCGCGCATTGGTAGTCATCGTGAATTGAAAAAAGCCTGCGAAAGTTACTGGGCCGGAAAATCAACGCTCAAATTCTTGCGACAAGCGGGCAAAAACATTCGTCAGCAAAACTGGGAGCTTCAGAAGAAAAAGGGTATTGATCTTATCCCCTCAAACGATTTCTCCTATTATGATCACGTGCTTGACATGTCCATGACGGTCAACGCCATTCCTGAACGTTATCACGATGTGATCCTCAACAAGGAAAACTCCGAACTGGACCTGTACTTTGCCATGGCCCGCGGCTATCAGAAAGCCGGACTGGATATTACGGCAATGGAAATGACCAAGTGGTTCGATACAAACTATCACTACATTGTTCCTGAGTTTTACAGAGACCAGACCTTCAGTCTGTTTTCAACCAAGATCATCGACGAATTCTACGAAGCGAAGGAACTGGGAATCGTGACGAAACCGGTGCTCGTTGGACCTGTCTCGTTCCTCCTGCTGGGCAAGGAGAAGGAAAAGGGTTTCGAAAGGATTGACCTCATCCGCGCGCTCGTACCCGTATATCTTGAGATTCTAACCAAGCTGGACCGCCTCAACGTAAAGTGGGTGCAATTCGATGAGCCCTTTCTGACATCCGACCTGAACGAAAAGGAAAAGAAGGCATTTCAATATGCCTATGCAGAAATCCGCAAGGCTTTCCCAAGACTTAATTTGCTGGTCGCCACGTATTTTGAAACGCTGGGCAATAACCTCTCACTGGCCACAACCCTGCCGATAAACGCACTGCACATCGACCTCGTAAGAGGTGCGCAGCAACTCGACGACGTGCTTCAGGCTATTCCGGACCGGATGATGCTGTCGATGGGACTTGTGGATGGAAGAAATATCTGGATAAACAACTTCGCGCAGTCACTCGCGATGATTGAGCCGGCAATTGCAAAATTGACGAGCGAGCGCGTACTGCTTGCCCCCTCCTGCTCGCTTATTCACAGCCCGGTAGATCTTGAACTGGAAACGAACGAACAGGCCTTACCTGCCACAATCAAACGTTGGATGAAGTTCGCGAAGCAAAAGCTCGATGAACTGGTGCAATTAAAAACGATTGCCGCGGGTGAACGGCAGGATACAAATGTATACTTGCTCAACCAGGCTTCCATTAACGAACGAACGACTTCCATATTGATTCATGATGACCGGGTGAAAAAACGGACCGACTCAATTACGGAAGGAGACGGGCATCGAAAAAATCCTTTCGCATTGCGCAAGAAGGCTCAACAGGAATTATTACAACTTCCCTCCTATCCGACCACTACCATAGGCTCGTTTCCGCAGACAGCCGAGGTGCGCAGTTGGCGGGCTAAGCTGAAGAATGGCACCTGGACGCAGGAACAATATGATGCCGCTATCCAGACCGAAACGATCAACGCCATTCGCTGGCAGGAGGAGGCGGGCATCGACGTACTCGTGCACGGTGAGTTCGAGCGCAACGACATGGTTGAGTATTTTGGTGAGCAACTCAATGGCTATGCGTTCACTGGCAACGGGTGGGTGCAGAGTTATGGTTCCCGCTGTGTGAAGCCCCCTATTGTATACGGCGATGTGTCGCGTCGGGCGCCGATGACGGTTGAATGGACGTCGTTTGCCCAATCGCTCACGGCCAAGCCCGTCAAGGGAATGCTCACCGGTCCTGTCACCATCCTGCAATGGTCGTTCGTGCGTGATGATCAACCCAGAAAAGATACGGCGTTCCAGATTGCCCTCGCGATACGCGACGAAGTGCTCGACCTCGAGCGCGCCGGAATAAAAATTATCCAAATCGATGAACCGGCCATTCGCGAAGGCTTGCCTCTACGGAAGGCCGATTGGGAATCCTATCTCGCCTGGGCAATAAAAGCGTTTCGAATAGCCGTTAGCGGCGTGCGAGACGAAACGCAAATTCACACACACATGTGCTACTCCGAATTCAACGACATCATTGAAAGCATCGCCCATATGGATGCAGACGTTATCACGATAGAGTGCTCACGCTCGCAAATGGAGTTACTGGATGCCTTTGCCGACTTTAAGTATCCCAACGACATCGGGCCAGGGGTATACGACATACATTCGCCGCGCGTTCCCTCGAGAGAGGAAATGGTCTTCCTGATGAGGAAGGCCATGAATGTACTTCCCAATAGTCAGCTTTGGGTAAATCCGGACTGTGGATTGAAAACAAGAAAATGGGAGGAGACCAAGCGGGCGCTGTTGGAAATGGTGGCCGCAGCGAAAGAGCTTCGGGAATCGGTGCTTGCACAAACCTCGTAGACGATGGGCAATTAAATTATTTGTTGATTGGTTCGATGGGAAGATGTACGTTGATTTGAAAGTAAGCTGAAATCAACGTACACCTTCGCATCGAGACACTCGTTCAACGGCTGACAAATTTTCCAGGGCATGCTTGAATGAGTGCATGCTCTCGCCAAGCTCGCCAGATACATTTTCCGGACCTGATAACACCAGCACCCCTTCCGTGTTCACTCCCTTGTCGGCATGAACCATGAAGAGAATTTGTTTGGTCATTGCCCACGTTCCGATAATAAGACACAGGGAACAACTGAACTGCGCAATTACCAGAACCTTACGCAGCGCTACGACGTGGCTACCTGCGTTGACCGATCCTTTGATCACATCCGCAGTGTTGAATGAAGAAAGTACAAATGCCGGATACACGCCCGAGGCGATGGCACCGACAAGCAATACCATCACCAAGATCATGATTTGAACCGGATCAAAAATTTGCAGGACGATATTCAATCCGGTGACTTCGTTGACTTGTCTCGAAACGCACGTATGCCCACAACATGATGCAGGCCGCTATGCTCACCGACAAGCCAAGTATGTTGATGGCAGAATATACCTTGTGTCTGGTTAACTTCCGCAGGGTAATCGAAATGCTCGTCCGAATCATGGTCTTCAGTTAGGATGAAACGTAACAACTCAAATATTTACCGCATTGACAACGGAAACAATGGCAACGGAAGTTAACGCGAATTTGGACGCGAACGTCCCGTGTGGTGCCGTGCCTGAGACTTTTCTTTGCCAACTGTAATCGTACCTATCACGACAACCAGAGGTATGTCCTGTATATCCACGACAGCTGATAGAGTAGGAAGAGGCTTACGACTATTGTATGGAAACTGACGTTGCGGATTCTGATACAGAGCAGGCATAACAGGACGTGGACGCCGGTACTGATGAAATACTCAATACCGAGATACTGCAGGTGGGCCTTTCCTTTTAGCGCGCCGTCGGCAATATCAAACAGATAAATCAACACCAGCACACCGAAAAACCATCCGATGCGTTTGTTGTAGTAGTCTGCATAGCCCTTGTACTCATCCAGGTGCTCGGGGAACAACAAAGAAGTATTCAAAAAGAAAAGCGTGGAGAAGATTACGACGTACAGGTAGTCAACAAAGCTCCATGCGGCGACGTGTGATAGTCCGAATTCCCACCACCAGAAATGGGCCAGGAACACAAAAAAATAGCAGACCCAAAACAGGTGGAGCCAATACGGTTTGTCCTTCTCAGGATGAACGATAAACCGGGCCACTCCTTTCAGGAGATTGGTTATGCTCAATCCGACGATGATGCCAATGATCATCCGGACATGAAAGAACTGCTGCTCCATGGGTAACGAGGTTGAAGTAGTTAAAGCTACGTCGCGAACCCAAATTTTAAAATACTTTGGGAAGAATTGAGAGGCGGAGTCGATTTATGAATCGCGTGGTAGCAACGGGCGATGTCTGTACATTGTCGCAATTTTGTTATCTTAACTCAAACAAAAACCAGAATCCAACCACCATCGCCATGAAGCTCAAATCGTTCAGGCACATGCTATTTTTCGTGCTCATCGCTAATCAGGCCTTTGCACAGTTGCCGAGTGACCGCATTTCGCCAGGTGTGATGTATAATGCGGGCGACACCGTGCGATCGATCAGATTAGGACTCTACACCATCGTTCCCGCCGGGTGGAAGGCCGTTTTACCCCGTGATACAGAAGTGGCTGTATTGGTCCCCGAAGAGAACTCTTCGGCAAGCATGTACGCCCTGCTCAATGAGAATATGAGCATCACCCAACAGAAGATCCGCTTGGAACAGGGATTCGAGCTGGCGGACGGGCTCACTATGGTTCCCGATGGCCCTGTAACACATCGTACCGATGAAGTTCTCACGGCCCATGCAAAGCTTACCGGCGAAAAGGCTAACAAGCAAGCCAAATTCTATGTCGAATCGAAATGCAATCCTGTGGGTTATTGTCTCGTGTTCGTGCTGCAGGCCGATGCGCAGTCCATGGACAAAGGAAAAGCCTCCCTGCAGCAGCTGGTTGATAATACTGTCTTTCAGGACATGAGCCACATTTCGCCTTATGCCAACTTCGACTGGAAAGAATTTCTGTCCAACAAGTTGTTGCTGAGATTCCGTCGCGATGCAAGCGGAAAGCAGGAAGATGAGCTTGAACTCTGTAACGACGGAACCTTCCGGGCCAATATCACTCGCTCTGGCGGTTTCCAGATTTCGTCAAAAGACTATGAGGGCAAGAGCAAAGGAATGTGGACGCTGACGAGTAACAACGACCAGGCTACCCTTACTCTTTCGTTTAAAAAGCTCAAGCCGATCACGCTCCAGGTACAAGGCAAGGACCAGGAAATTTATGTGAACGGGCAGCGGTACTTTGTGGGCGAGAGCGAGACGTGTAAATGAGAAGGTTGTTGGCCGTACATGACGTGATC
>DATHKA010000120.1:0-9374 GCA_035489615.1 Chryseolinea sp. | reverse complement strand
TCCGGCTGGCGAGAAATGTGTTTTTGGAGGTGGCCATAAACTAACTATTGATGAAGGTCTTATTAAAAGTAATTAGAATTGGTAAACGACAGCGTTTCTTTTTGTGAATGCAAAGGATTGCCATGCGAATGGTTATTCGATAGCAATGTGGGTTAAGTTGCGAAGATGAGCCTAACAGGTGATAGACCGCAGCGCGCCCGGAAGGCGTCATTGCAACTGCGGGTTCGCGCGCAAAATCGCCAGACTGGACAAAGTCTCGATTCACCGGGCAGCGATGCAACGGTATGGCAATTGGACGGAGCAACTCAATGACTATACCTGCGCGGAT
Organism: Chryseolinea sp.; assembly: GCA_035489615.1. Taxonomy (GTDB): domain Bacteria; phylum Bacteroidota; class Bacteroidia; order Cytophagales; family Cyclobacteriaceae; genus Chryseolinea. The sequence goes on along the minus strand of DATHKA010000120.1, from coordinate 9,046 downwards.
GGGCGGCCTGTCTCGAGCCAAATGCCCGATACGCCGGCATCAAGGACGTTTCGGCACGGCACGCGTTGCGCATCGCGGGTTCAACAGAGCCGATACTGGTCACGTAATGCTGCCCGTTCACAGCGGCACCCTGAATTGTATGCAGTCTCGTGGTGTATTCTGCTGATTGATGAATCTACGCCATTTAGGAAGCCGCGCTTCTTCGACGAAACCACTTTTGAGCAATACCCTGGCTGATGCGACATTCTCGGCATCTACAAAACTCTGGATCCGATAAACACGTGGCCACATCTTGAGATACTTTACCATCGCTGAGCACGCTTCAGTAGCCAGTCCTTGATCCCAGAATGTCGGTGCAAGCACGTAGCCTACTTCCAATCGCCCGTCGTCATTCTGTACACCGAACGCACCGATCAACTGATTGAACGCTCTCAGTCTTAGGCCGAACGTGAACTCTACTCCCGCATTCCAGGCCCGGTCGACGTGTTGCAGAAACAGGCGCGTATCTTCCACCCCTTTGTGTGTCGGCCAGGTCAGATAACGACCGACCTCGGGTCTACCTCCATAGGCGGAGAACACCTCGTCGGCGTCGTTTGGCTGCAACCTCCTCAGTTCCAACCGCGTAGTGAAAATTTGTTCAATCACTTAATGAGTTGTAAAAATTCTTTACAGTCCATGGTACGGTATTTCCGGGCGAATGATTGTCCTCCCGTCCCCATCAATAGGTCAACAAATCAACAAATAATTCTATATTTGTGCCGGCAAATCGGCACGACCAGCTCCTGCTGAACTCCCCCAGGATCGGAAGGTAGCAAGGGTAGGCGGTTGTAGCGGTGCGATGTTCGATTTGCCATTTTTTGTTCCTTGGCCCAGGTCATTTGTTGACACCCGTGGCCGACGCTCCTCGCGAAAGAAATTACGAGAATTATACAAATACAACTGATTCAAATCAAAACACAATGAAGTTCTTTATTGACACCGCTAACCTCAGTGAAATCAAGGAAGCCTATGAGCTTGGCGTGCTTGACGGCGTAACTACCAACCCTTCACTCATGGCCAAAGAAGGCATACAGGGCGCGGACAACATCCGTGCTCATTACAAGGCCATCTGTAAGATCGTAGACGCAAACGTGAGTGCTGAAGTGATTTCTACCGACCTGGACAACATCATGAAAGAGGGTAAGGAACTCGCCAAAATCGACGATAAGATCGTGGTGAAGATCCCCATGATCAAAGAAGGTATAAAGGCAATAAAGAAGTTCTCCAGCGAAGGCATCCGTACGAACTGTACCCTCATATTTTCATCTGGCCAAGCCATTGTTGCTGCGAAAGCAGGCGCTAGCTATGTGTCACCATTCATAGGCCGCCTCGACGACATCGGACAGGATGGTATGGAAATGATCGGTCAATTAGTTAAGATCTACAATAACTACGGATTTGAAACGGAGATCCTGGCTGCTTCTGTGCGTCATGCTATTCACTTGCTGAAGTGCGCCGAACTGGGTGTTGATGTGGCAACATGTCCCCTCTCCGTAATCACCGGCTTGCTGAAACATCCGCTCACCGACAGTGGACTGGCCAAGTTCCTTTCGGACCACAAGAAGGCGAACGGCTAAAATTGGCGGCATAACCATCTCGTCCATGTTCTCTACTGATCCGGTCGTCACGGTTAAGGATGCTACGATCTTCCAGGAGCACAACACCGTGCTCAGCGATGTGTCGTTCGAAATCCAGAAGGGTGAATTTGTCTACCTGGTGGGTCGAACGGGGTCGGGCAAGTCGTCACTGCTGCGGACGCTGTATGCGGATCTTGGGTTGCGCCTTGGAGAAGTCACCGTTGCCGGATATAACATGGCGGGCATCCGACCCAGCGAGGTTCCATTGCTTCGCCGCAAATTGGGTATCATTTTCCAGGACTTTCAATTGTTCAACGACCGTACCGTCGGCGAAAATCTCATGTTCGTTATGAAAGCTACCGGCTGGAGCGACACGAGCAAGATGAAGGGACGGCTAACGGAAGTGTTAATTCAAGTTGGACTCGGATCGGTCGAGAAAAAGATACCGTACCAACTTTCGGGTGGAGAACAACAGCGTGTGGTGATCGCACGCGCGTTGTTAAATCAGCCCGTGATTCTGGTGGCCGACGAGCCGACCGGTAATCTGGATCCGGAAGTTGCACATGGTATAATGAAGGTCTTTCAACAGATCAACAACACAGGCACCGCCGTCCTGATGGCCACACATAGTTATGGACTGATCAAGCGCTTCCCCGCCCGCATGCTGAAATGTGAAGCTGGAAAGGTGCTGGATTCTACCTCCGCTCCTTTCGAACTGACTACCGAGTACTAGTGCGCCGTAGCGTGCCTCTTCTTTCGTCGCTTCAAAAGTAACAAGTCCCTGCAGGGAACAAACCCTGAGGGACTCATTGTGCGTAGTAGCTTGCGTGATTTGTCTTTTACTTATTTGTAAGACATGGCAGGTTGTTCGTGTAGCGCATACGATATCTCCAGAATTTTCACGACCTCACTCGTCCGGCTGCGAATCGGTGAGAACGTCGAGCGCACGCGCGCATGCTCACCTTTCTTGTTGATTCGAACATAAGAACCTTTCTTGGCAGTACCTGACGCCAGGTCTCTCCAGAACTGTCGATATTCTTCGCTGTTCTTGTCCTCGCGCGTGGCCAACACGCGATGGTGTTCTCCCATGACGTCCTCCTGCGTATATCCATAGAGTTCGAGGAAATTGCCATTTGCCTTGGTGATCGTGCCATCTGTATTGTACTCGGCAACAGCGAGTGAGCTGTGTATCGCCGTCAATGTGCTGTCGGTCTCTGACTGTGTGCGCTGCATCTCCTCTTGTGTGGCCTGAAGCTCTTCCATGTTTTGGCGCATTTCTTCTTCCTGGGCACGCATCTGTTCCGTCATCTCTTGTGATTCCTCCAGGAGATTTTGTGTGCGGGCGTTGATCTTCACCGAGGATATAGTTGACGCTATGGTTTCTGCGATCTTCTGAACAAACTCCGTTTCAAAGTCTTCAACTACACTGAACGACGCCAGCTCAACGACACCAAATATCTGATCATTCACTTTCAGGGGAACGATCAGCACGCTCGTTGGATTCGCATCGCCAAGGCCTGACGTAATTTTGATGTAATCCTGCGGAACGTCCGTCAGGTACACGACATCACCTTCCTGCCAGGATTGTCCGGCAAGGCCTTCGCCCTTGTGAATTTTCTGGTTGAGGAACTTCTTCTTGTCCCAGGCATAACAAGCCTTCATAGACATGGTTGGCTCTTCATTGGCATCTACGTCATCGATGATGTAAATGGCGCCTTGATTCGCGTTCAGATATTTTACAAGATTGCCCACGATTTCATCGGCAAGTTTGTTGATGTCGTTTGTATTCGTGCGCAATATCTCGCCAAACTTAGCCATCCCTTCAGTAGCCCAGTTTCGCTTCTTGTCGTCTTCAGCCACCTTCGAGAGGTTGTTGCGCATGTTAATCAAAGCATTGCCCAATACGTCGTGCTCACTGAGCGGATTGAATGCCGTGTTATACTTTCCATTTCCGATATTCTCTGCAAAGAGACTGGTCGCCTTCAAACCCGTTACCAGGTTGTCCATGGCTTCGGCCATCTCGCCAATTTCGTCGTTGCTGACATTGGCTTGTTTGTCTTCCACCAACTCACCGCGTCCGAGTTTTACGACGATATTCTTCAGGAAGTTCACCGGCTTGGTGATCGAACGCATGAGGAATATGGCGCTCATCAGCCCGATGATGATGATACCCGATCCAAGAATCAAGGTGTAATTCCGGAGACTCTTAATAGAGCCAATTACATCAACGTCCGAGCGAAGCGTAATCTGGTTTTGTTTCTCGGAGATTCGGTTCAGGCGCTTAATCAGATCGGCTGTGCGCGGAATTATCTGGCTCTCTATGGCGTCTTCGGCCATCAATTTCGTAAGCGGGTCTTCATAGTTCTCGAACGACTGCAGATTGGCCATGATGGATTGCTTCTGTACGTTCAGCAACGTATCGAATTTCAGGAACACGGTGTCCATCCATCGACGCTGACTGTCGCTTTCCCAGGTCGGCATCAGATCGGTGATGTTCTTCTGCAGGGCTGGATATTCATAATCCTGAAGTTGCTTCAAGGCATTCTTATCTTCCTGATTTGTCTGAAGGTATACCCAATTGGTCACCAGCATTTTCGACCGGGTCACCATCAACATAAGATCCCTGATCGCATCTTGCGACGGGCGATACACCGTGGCCGAGCTGTTCACGACGCTGTCGATGACGTTGCCCTTCCAAAAGATGATCAATCCGTTCACAATGAACAGCACGATAAGAATGAGAAAACCACCTAGTATCTTCTTACCGATGGTCAATCGCATGTGCGATTTCCTTTTTTCTGAAACTTCTTCCATATTTTTCTTAGATCAATATAGCCAGACGCGAAAGTTCATTGCTGACTTTCAGCCCCTGGCGGGTCACCGATGCCTGATTTAATTCAAATGCTAATTTGCCGTCCTTTACAATAAAGTTGATATCGCTTCCCTTCTGCCCCGCACCTGCTTCTTCGGAGATAACCAGTATGGATTGCGTATTGATCTTTTCCATAACCTCCGGGATAAGCGCAGACTTTGACGAGGAGACAAAAAGCATGTTGCACTTTTTGATCTCAGTCGCCGATGAAATTTTTGTCACTTTAATGGGTCGCTCACCCACCTTTTTGGCCTGTGCCATCGCTTTGAGTTCTTCAATTATTGGTGAATCGCCCAATACCAGGATCTCGAAGTCACCGGTGCTATAGGTGTCAGGCCAAATCACGTATCTCGTGAAACTGTACACAAACACTGAGTGCATCTTATAGTTCTGCGCAGCCGCTGGGAGGACGCACAAAAGGAGAAGAAGCGCCAGTAAAAAATGCAAAGGGGCTCTCATTGGTTCACTAAAAAATTTTGGCCGAGACCAAATGAAAACAAAAATATGGGGGCTGAATGCCTAAAAGGAGGGATTTTCGGTGAATACCTGACATCTGGATGAATCCGGTCGAGTTAGTCGATTTGATGCCTTCGCGGCAGACAGCCTGACGCTCACCTCCGCCCAATCTACCGTGCCTGCGAACAGTGGATTCAAACGGCAATACCGCTACCCGTCCACGCAGACATTTCTTTACTTAACCACGGTCAATATTACATTCAATGAAACACAATCGGCCGCTGTTCCCTGAAAAAACGCGCCGATAGCTACTCGTATTTGAGCGTTTCAGCAGGATTTATAGCGGCCGTTCGGAACACCTGAAAACTCACCGTCACAGCTGCTATCAGCAGGATACTGGCAACTGGGAAGATAAACAGGGGCCATCCCGGTTCAATTCGGTAAGGATATGCTTCAAGCCACGCTTTCATGGCGAACCAGGCGACCGGAAGTGCAAGCAACGAGGCGATCAAGGTAATTCGCATGAAGTCCCTCGACAACAGCGCCACGATGCCAGGCGTGGAGGCACCAAGGACTTTGCGTATGCCGATCTCCTTCGTGCGTTGCGCTACTGTGTACGAAGACAGGCCGATCAATCCGAGACATGAAATGACAACGGCAAGCACGGCAAAGATGTTCACTACTTTACCAAACCGGTTATCATCGCGATACTGACCCTTGTAATAATCATCCAGAACGAAATAGTCGAAGGAGTTTTCAGGGAAATGTTTTTTGAAACTGCGTTCTATTGCGGCAAGGGCTTCCGTCATTTTTTCGGGGAGTACTTTCACCGACGTAACCGAATATGTGGAGTACGACGGAAACAGCACGATCGGCTCCATCTGCCGTTTCAGACCTTGTTGATGAAAGTCAGGGATAACACCGATTATTGTCCATTCTCTATCCCAGAAACTCACGCGTTGTCCTACGGCTTGTTCGTCACTGGAAATATTGAGAAGACGGGCAGCGCGATTATTGATAATCACGCTGCTGATCTTTTCCCAATCGGCATGATGATCAAGGGCAGTGAAATTTCTGCCGGCAATAGTCTTCATCCCATAGGTGTCCAGGAAATGGTAGTCCACTCCCATGAAGCTGAACGTTACATTGCTGGTTTCCGGCATTGTGGCCAGCCTTACGTTGAAGACACGCCCTAGACGCCCACCGGGTACATTGTTAGAAGAGGTCGCGCTCACCACGCCGGGTAATGTGCTTAGCTCCGCCTCGTACGCCTGAAACCTGGGAATAAGTGTACTGTCGGCAGTGCTTCGCTCGGGCGATTGGACAACAACCGTATTGGCAATGTCAATACCCAATGCTGCCTCGTTCATGTATTTCAGTTGTCGCGAAACGACGAGCGTCGAAGCAATGAGCGTGGCCGAAGCCATGAATTGAAATATGACGAGTCCTTTCCGGATCATGTTACCACGCCCTGAACGTGTGAATTTCCCCGCCAGCACGACGACCGGTTGATACGACGACAATACTACGGCGGGATAAAAGCCGGCGAGGGCAACTCCTGTTAACATGATGATAACCAAAAGGAGAATCGTTCCAGTGTCCATCGTCGATAGAACTTTTAACGGTGACAGCGTTCCTCCGATAATATTGTTAAAGGGTTTCTGTACCAGGGTAGACAGCAGTAACGCGGTCAGGAAGGCAAACAGGCTGATCACGACCGACTCCAAAATAAACTGTCGCATTAACTCTCCCCGTATGGCACCCATCACTTTCCGGACACCGACTTCCCGGGCTCGCTCCAGCGCACGCGAGGTAGTCAGGTTGATGTAGTTGATCCACGCAATGAGCAGTATAAAGCCGGCAACGATCAGCATGGACCACACGGCCTTTCCGCTGGCCTGTTTCGCGATGTCGTATTCATAGTCTGAATACAGGTGCGCATCCTTCAATGGCTGAAGAAAGAACTTTTCGACACTGCCCGACACCTTGTCCCCTTGAAAATGCCGCTGGCTAAAATCGTCAAACTTCGCTTCCAGCGTTTTATAATTGATACCCGGCTTAAGCAACAGGTAGTGGCGCATGTCGGACCACTGCCAGCTGTCGTCGGCATCATGTCTCTCTGGTGTGTACAGCGTTTCGTACGATGCAAGAGCATCAAACTGGAGATGAGAGTTTTCGGGCACATCGGTACAAATGCCTGTAACCGTATAGGGCTCAGTGTCGAGTCCCCAATACAAATGCTTACCCATCACCTTACTCCAATCGTCGCCTGTGAACTGAAAATATTTTCGGGCAGTTGTTTCCGTAAGTACAATACGGTAGCGGCCCTTAAGGGCATCGGCAGGGCTACCTGCCAACATCGGATAGGTAAATATCGTCAACAAATGGTCGTCGGCAAAGAGACCGCTCTGCCCCCGGAAATAGCGGTCTTCCACTTTTACATTGAGGTCCCCTGCCGGCATGAGTCGGGAATAGCTTTCTACTTCCGGAAAGTCGGCGGCCATCGCGGGACCGATCGTAGGATAAGTGATCGTCCCGTGTTGAATGAGTTTGCCTTGCTGAAACCGGTCATTCGTAATCCGATAAATGCGATCAAACTTCTCATTGAACTTGTCGTAGCTCAGCTCGTACATGACAAACTGAAGAATGAGCAGGCAGGCGGTTATGCCTATCCCCAGGCCCACCACGTTAATAGCGGAAAACACCTTGTGCTTCAGCACATTTCTGAAAGTGATGGTAAGATAGTTCCTGAACATAATGAAGTGAAAAGGATGTTTAAATCGGTTCCGTAGTAAGATATCCGGTCTGACAAAGCGCATCACGCCAAACCACAGTCGCCGGCCGGCAATAGTCGGGCCATGCATTTCAAAATCGCCTTCGTATTGTTGAACCAAGTCGCCCTCAATCCCCTCCATCAAATGCGGGGGACAAAACCACTCCAGGAATCGAAGTGCTCTAAGTTTTCTTTGCGAAGGACCTTGAGACATGAATGAATCCAATTAAGCTGTGTTACAACGCTTGCGCTACTATTCGGCGAACACATCTTCCGAAGCAATATCGAACCTTGCCTGTAGACGCGCAGCACTCTCGCTAATTACAAACTTCCAAATTTCAGTTGCGGGATAAGCTTCCAAAGCTCCAAACGTGACTCTTTCATATCGCGCAACATCGCCACGCCGGCATTGGTCACGGTAAAAATGCGCTTCCGTCGACCACCGCGTAAATTCGTGGCCCCTCTCATCGAAGACTTGATAAGTCCTTTGTCTTCGAGACGGTACAAGGTTACGTGTACAGCACTGAGATTGCACTCCCTGTTTACCCGCCTTTTGATCTCACTTACCAGCGCATTGCCATAGGCCTCATCCCTCAGGATGGCGACCATGGTTAAAACGAGTTCCTCAAATTCGCCAAGAAAATCCCGGGACATGTTTATAATGTTTGTCAAACAAATATAGCCGATAAGTATATAGTTTGTTAAACAAATCAGAAATATTTTTCTACCACAAGCCAGATCATGGGACGATCGATTCGACGTTTCGTGCCGAGGATGGGCTGTGCGTGCTTTGAAGGGCTGGCGTAGAAAGGGTATCGAGGCTTGAAAGTTTTTGAAATCCATCATACGCGGAGTCTAAGGAGCTTTTGAGCTACTGGCCGCACGTTGATTTTCAGTTGCGTACCTGGGATGTAGTTAGGAAGGTTGCACTTCGTAGGATGGTTAAAGACTGAGTCATGGGAGCACTGCGTTTCGTTCGTGAATACTTGACGCTACGCGTCGATATACAGTGAGCGCTTAAATTGAATTTTCCGAAGTAATTTCGATTTGAACTGACAATTTCGGTGATGACGCACTCAAGCGGCCCCGACGCGTAGCGTCGAAGCATTGTCCGTCGCGCCGCAGTGCTCCTATGGCTCGGTCTTTAACCATCCTACAACGAGCAACGCTTTCATCGCTATATTCAACGCGCATCACTTAAAAATCAACGTGCGGCCAGTAGCTCCGAAGCTCCTTAGACTCCGCGTATGATGGATTTAAAAAACTTTCAAGTCTCCACGCCCCTTCCTACGCCAGCCTTCCAAGTAAGCAGGCACCATCCCCGACGCG
>DATHKA010000119.1:0-8045 GCA_035489615.1 Chryseolinea sp. | reverse complement strand
ATCCAAACTAACGGAACATCGGAATCCGCTTCAACCGTGTGTTGTGCCTTGTTTATAGTCAGGGTGTATGTCGGCATATCTTCAGGAAAAGTTTCTGAGCGTGGAGCAGCCCAAAAATGGTGGGTTCTACCCAACCGATCTACCGAACCTGCCTTGTCGTCTGACGATAGTGTAAATCAGGAGGAAAAAACGACGCTCTACTTTCTTGAAACGGCCTTGCGGAAAGTAGAAGGCGTCATGGCCGTGAATTTTTTGAAGGCCGCGTTAAAAACGGACAGACTATTGAACCCTGTCTCAAAAGCAATTGCCGCGATCTTCTGATTTTCATACTCCGGTTTTTCCAGCAATGCCTGGGCCTCTCTGACCCGGTAGCCATTGATAAAATCCGGGAAATTCTGACCGATCTTTTTATTGATCGTTTCCGACAGCAGGTTGGCCGAGACACCCAACTGACTCGCCAGTTTCGGCAGGGTAAGAGTAGAATCCATGAAAGGCCGGGTTTGGTACAGCAACTGCTGCAATTCGCTATGACAACTGTCTATCTGGATTTGCGTGTAGGTTGATTTTTCGTATTTCACATCGCGGATCAGGAGTCCCCCTTCTTTCAAAGCAAGGAAACTCAAAAAGTAAATCACCACAGAAAACATCACGGGCGCAGCGATATACGGTATCAAGCCGAACACGAAATTACCCAGGTAACAGAACCATACTATCGTTACACCAACCGAGAGACTGACCACCCACATTCTCTGCGGCCTGCTCAATGAGCCGAAGTACTTTACGATCAAGCGTATACAGAAGGGCAAATAGGCAATTACCATTAATAAAGAAACCGTGTAGCCTGATAAGTTCATCCAAAAATAGTCTGTGAGGAATGGACTCAGTACCAGGGCAACAAGGGCGGGGATCAAATGCACGAAGTCCCTTTCCCAAGAGAACCGATAATCTTTTTTAAGGAACGCGTTCAGGTACAACCACAGCAAGGGCAAAATTCCCAAATTGGATCCGAACCCTAAATTCATCAGAAGGTCCGGGATGACGTGGGAGTCGGAAAAGTAATATCCGACGGACTTAAATATTCGAATGGCAAAAGCAACCAATAAAAGTCCCAGTAACACATTAGCTAGCGTTCTCCCCTTTCGCATGGTAAAAAGGTAAACCCCGAAAAAGGCACTCTGCAAGGCACCGACAGTGCTGGTGACCAAAAGCATTTCGATTGTTAATCCCATAGCCCACTAAATTACGATATCCGGAACTTCCGCCGAAACACAAAAAACGGGTCGACAATGATTTTAATTGGCCGTAGACGAACAGCTCCGTTCGCTCCCGGTCGTCCTTTTCGAAAAATCATTCTCGAAAGCGCGCATAGTCACTATTTTCTTTGGCATCAATATTAGACTAGCGACGGCGAGTCATCTCGTTATTTTAGCAAAAGTCCATTACCAAATACCATTGATATGTTTCGAAGTTACCTGGTCATCGCCTGGCGCAATATTGTCCGAAGCAAAGCTTATTCGATCATTAATGTAACCGGCCTTTCCCTGGGTGTTGCGTGCTGCCTCTTGCTGGCACTTTATATCCAGGATGAATTGAGCTACGACCAATATCATTCACGGTTGGACGACCTGTACAGGGTGACCACCACATTTGAGGGTGCTGTTAACAGTACGATGGGCACTTCTTCTCCGCCAATTGCCAATGCCCTGAGCAGTGAAATACCCGAAGTGGAATTCGCTGCGCGCATCGTCACGCCCCCCGGAGCTTCTCAGAATCTGATCCGGTATAAAGACAAGCTTTTTTATGAAGAGAACGGGGCCATTGCCGATTCAACCTTATTTAATGTCCTCACCTACCAATTTATCGAGGGTGACGCCGCTCATGCGCTGACCGACGCCCACGCTGTTGTGATTACCGATGAATTGGCTAAAAGGTTATTCGGCCATGACCAGGCGCTTGATCAGATAATCTCTATTCAGGGCGTGGGTACGGGAGAATATAAAGTGACCGGCGTGATCCTGAGCAACACGAAAACTTTTCTACCGGTAAATTTTCTTATCTCGATGAACAGTTCGGGAGGCATGGCTGACTATATCCATTCCGAACGAGTGGCCGATGCGTGGGCCGGGCAGAATTTTGTGCCCACATTCGTGCGATTGTCGCCGGGATACAACACCGCCGCCGTCGTCGAAAAGATGAACCAGGTACTACAGAAGTTCGGCGCGGAAGACCTGAAAGCGCGGGGGATGAAAAAAACACTGGGCCTTGAGCCTGTTAAAGACATTTATCTCCGGTCCTCCATTGACCAGAGTCCCCGTATTACCTACTTGTATGTTATTGCTTCTATTGCCGGCTTTATTCTACTAATTGCTGGCATTAACTTCATCAATCTCTCCACGGCAAGAGCCACAAAACGCGCATCCGAGATAGGCGTCAGGAAAGTCATGGGTGCTTTCCGCAGTTCGCTGATCCGGCAGATCTTAAGTGAAGCCATGGTGATCGTTTTTATCGCAATAGGAATTGGTGTAGTGGCAGTACAGCTTATGTTACCGTTCTTCAATCAACTTACCGAAAAAACGATTTCGTTAGGAACCGAGAATACAGGTTACTTCTTAATAGCACTATCACTGTTGTCGATTATCACAGGATTGCTCGCGGGCTCTTACCCCGCATTTTATATTTCATCGTTTCAACCCGCGCAGGTTCTAAAAGGCAAGTTTAATACGGACGGTGCCAGCGGATGGCTAAGGAGAGGTCTGGTTGTTTTTCAATTCATGATCGCTATTACGCTGATGTGCGGAGTGATCATCATTTCCAGGCAATTGAATTATATGCAAGAGAAAGACCTCGGCTTTGATGCCGGTGCGAAGATAATTTTGCCGCTGCGATCGGACGATGCGCGTGCGCAATATGAAACCTTGCAAAATGCACTAACCGATATCAACACCATAAAGGCAGTATCTGCGGCAGAGTATATGCCGGGCTCATTCATCTACAGCGACTCAAGGCTGCACATGGAAGGACGCACGGTGGATATGGCGATCAACCTTCAACATAATTCAGTTGACCATAGTTATATGGAGTTGCTCGGTATAAAGCTGATCGCGGGACGCGGCTTTACGGACAACCGCGCCATGGAAAGCGAGCGAAAGGCAATCATCAACCGCACGGCGGCAAAAAAGTATGGCATGGAACCGGAAGCAATTGTCGGTAAGCACATTTTCTACGAAGGGCAAGGACAGAAATATTATTTTGATGTAATCGGTGTTATGGAAGATTATCATCAGACCTCACTGAAGAACGAAATATATCCTACTATGTTCACCATGGCGGCAGAGAAGAACAGTTACGGCCTTATGGTGTTAAGCCTGAACACAATAGACTTCCCACAAACGCTGGAGATGATCGAGCGGACCTGGAAGAAGAATATTGACAACACGCCATTTGAGTACTCATTTCTGGATGAAGATATTCGACAGCAATACCTGGCCGACCGGAAAGTCTCACAGATTGTTACCTCATTTACGCTAATTGCGCTGCTGATCTCCTGCCTTGGACTTTACGGCCTGTCTGCTTTTATGGCTGAACGCAGGTTTAAGGAAATCGGCATTCGCAAAGTTTTGGGCGCAACAGTGAGCCAGATTGCCGCGTTGATGTCCACGGAATTTGTGAAGCTTGTCCTGATTGCAGTGTTCCTCTCTATCCCGGTCGCGTGGTATGCCATGAACAAGTGGCTGACCGGATTTGCCTATCACATTTCTGTCGACGTGTTTGTATTCGTTTATGCGGCAGCCGGTGCGCTGGCCATTGCCTTACTCACGGTAAGCTTTGAATCCATACGTGCCGCGTCGACTAACCCCGTGAAGGCATTAAAGAATGAATAAAAACTTTCAAATAATTTCATTCCCTCAATACGTGCGCACCTGACAGCGTGCTGCTTTACGCGATGCGTCATCCTTGGCTATTGTAACTTTAGCCGGTTGCCATTCATAGCTGTTAATGATTTGTTTACATTGCCTTGAGAATTGCTTCCATTCACTATCTATTTCCAACTTGAACATAGAGCTTATGAGGTTGTCTCTGTTTGCCATTCTATTCCTTCCAGGGCTGCTTGCTTTCGGCCAGAAAAACGTAGCGTCTGAGATGTACTCCTGGAAGAAGCCGGTAACCCGCGTGCAGGAGAACGTCTTTACCTCAACCCTCTTCGAAGGATCCGCGCAAGATATGGCGTTCATACAAATGAGCTCAGTCGTGGTCACCGCAGCACGAAAGAAAACAGCCTTAGCAGTTCCCAACAATGAAGAGCACCTGCTGCTGATGAAAAGCGGATCGCTCACCTTGGGCATGAACGATTCGATCTGGACGATCAGTCGGGGCAGTGTCGCATTGCTCCTTCCTGATCAAAAGTATACGGTGTTGAATAGTACGGCCGACTCTTGCCTGTACTATCTCTTGAGGTACCGGTCAAGACAGCCAATGGACAAAGGCCGTGGGAGTCTGGGCGGCGGATCGATGGTAAGGGACTGGAATAAGATTGTGTTTAAGCCCCATGATCGGGGCGGCATTAGAAATTTCTTCGAACGCCCAACGCCCATGTGTAAGCGGTTCGAAATGCACGTGACCACGCTGAACGAAGGCATCCGGAGCCATGATCCACACACCCATCGTGCCGAGGAAATTGTGCTGGTGATTGACAACAAGACCGAAATGCAAATCGGTGACACATTTTATAAAGGAAGCGCGGGTGACTTCTACTATCTGGGATCTAATGTGCCACACGCGATACGCAATGATGGTAAAGGTACGTGTACATACTTCGCCTTTCAGTTTGAGTAATGCTCTATATAAAAGATGATCAATCCTTCATGTTGTAATGGATCCTTCCGTAAGAAAAGATTACCCCACCTTATCCTCAAAAGCCTTCAGTCATGCTTCAACTGATCAACTGGATTTGACAGGACTGTCCTGATCATTTGAAATCCGGAAGTCAGGGAGACCAACACAACGACGGCGATAACCGGCGACAAGAATATCGCGGGGCCGAGTTCAATCCTTGACGGATAGCCGTTCAACCACCACCACGAACAAGAATATATTATCGGATAACCGATTGCTCCCGAAATCATGATAAGTCTCAAGTTACTCTTTGATAGTAAAGCGATCAGGCTCGCTATTGTTGCGCCCAGCAATTTCCGGATGCTTATCTCCTTCAATCTCGCATTCGTTTCAAACAGGGTCACGCCCATAATACCCATACAAGCAATGAAGGTTGCCACGCCCGCGAACAATCCAAATATCCTTCCGAAATGCAATTCAGACTTGAATTGCCGGTCGTAATAATCGTCCTGAAAGAAATACTCAAAAGGCTTGTCTGGAAAAACGTTCTTCCAGCATCGTTCAACGACGGCTAGTCCTTCCCGCGGGTCAGTTCCGGAATGAAGCTTAACGGCGTAAAATACCTGTTGAAATTGGCTGTGATTGAGCGAATAGATCGTAGGATGCACGGGCCTTTTGATCGCTTCGTGATGATAGTCTTCCAGTACGCCGACAATCTTATATTTCTTAAAATCATCACCCCAGAGATGAAGATTTACTTCCTGGTCCTTCGCCTCGGTCGCGGAATTAAATCCCAATGCATAAATGGCGCTTTCATTTAAGATAACGGTGTTCCAGTTTTCATCATCTCCGCTCTCCGGAGAATAATTACGGCCGGCCTTCAGCTTTAAGTCATAGAAAGGAACAAAGCTATAGTCAACAAATAAGATCTTATAGCCCGTCGGGTCGTAAGGATCGGTAAGCTTCATTTTCAATCGGTTCGTAAACGTCTCTTCCACTTCCATACCAGGAATGGCAGATGAGCTGGTAACTTGCTTGACCTTGCTGTCCCGGCGCAACTGGTTCCCGAATGTCTGAAATTCGACAAAGTTTACGCTGTCGTCATTGGCATACACGGTTGGATTTCTGACTGCAATGACTTGATCGATATCGACGCCTTTGCTGGAGAGACGCATAAAATTAATTTGATCGCTGATCACCAGCACAAAGGCAATCAATGAGATCGAACCGGTAAACTGCACAACGGTGAGGGTTTTGCGGAAAGAGACACCGTACTTTGATCTGGAATAATTTGCCTTTGCAGTCGCCAAAGATCTGGCTGTAACAAGGGGCCAGGCAGGATACATCCCCGTGACGACCGATCCTGTAACGAACAATGCCAATGCACCCAACCAAATCCCCGGCGTCGACCATTGATAATGACTAATCGGGACACCTGTTATGTAGCTGAAATTGGGAAGTATCGAATACACCAGTACTGCCGCCACAAACATAGCCAGAATGGCGGTGAGCCAATACTCCGATCAGATGGTTGAGCCTTTCTGAAACCTGGCGGGGATCTGCTCCAGGTGCGAGGGTCAAATAGGTATAGAATCTTGGGCCAGTCCAATAATTAGAAACGTCAACTTCCTCATTATTCGAATTTCTCGCGATAAAATTCAGGTGAAAGTGTGCATTTTCCGGTACATCCTTCATCACACCCGTGATTACAAAATCACTTACCTGTGAATAGGAAGGCGATCCGTTCGACAACCTCTTTCCGATTGGATCTTCATTGCCAAAAATCGAATGCGCCAGCTTTTCCGACAGCACCAGGTTGTGATGATCGTTCAGGACCGTCGTTGGATCTCCCTTCAACAACAGTGACGGAAAGACCTGAAAGAAACTCGAATCGGTTTGGTAGAAGGACCCGGGTTCGTAGAACTTCCTGCCTGCGTAGCTGAAAAGAAAATACCCTTGTTGAGCAGTCCGGTCAAACCCTGTTATGGCCCTGACTCAGGAAAGTGCTCCTTGATCAGGCTGGGTATTCCAATGAAGTTCTTGGCCGACGTATTTTGCAATTCGCCATTGCGATACTGCTTGTACGCGACCCGGTATATCTGCTCTTTGTTGGCATGGAAATCATCATAGCTGATTGCGAAACCGACGTACTGAATGATCAGCACGAAGGCCGCCAAGCCGACACCTAGTCCCGAAATATTGATCAACGATAAAAATTTGTTGCTTAACACATGACGATAAGCAACCTTCAAATAGCTTCGAATCATGATTAGTCGGTTTGATCCGGATAATGCCACACGGGTACTTCACCCTAAACCTTAGATCTCCATCATTATGCGTATCTCGTCCTTAATGTCTTTAGCATATGAACGTTGATCTCATCCTGGTTCGCAATCGGCTGGCGGGTATAAGGCAGTGAAGGCATGTAGTCAATGGGACCGAATTCAGTAAGAAAAGTCATCGTCTCACCCGCATTTCTTTTTCTCTGTACGATTCTGTCCCACCACGAAAAATGCGCGTCTACTGCGTTCTTCCATTCAGGAGCACGTGGATCATTGACCTGTGGACCTTCCGGATGACCAACTCTGGCATGAACGTGCCCTGTTTTCTCTAAGGCTATCGAAACCGTCGTCGCCTGATCGGCCAATAAGGATTCATGCACATTGCACCAATGAGAAATATCGAGTGTTAACTGTATCTCCGGATAAGCTTCTATGAATCGCCTAGCGACCGGCGCTGAATATAAAATTCGTCCGCGGTGAGTTTCATGATAAACGGGGATATGACTTTCCTTCGAAACTTTAATCGTGAGTTCAATAAATGATTTGTTCTCATCGAAGGCAAAAAAGTCCTTTCCCGAGTGACAGTTCACATATACCGGCTTGGCTTGAACGGCGGCCATTAAACTTTGATTAAACTGTGCAAAGTTCTTCTGGAAAGTGCTTTCACTGCTGCCCACCAATAATCCAAACTTCAGGTTGTGCTTGCGAAAAGCATCAAAACATTCAACTCTTGACTTTTCATCTGGCAGCCAGATCTCCGCGCCGTCGTAGCCATCTCGCTTGATCTTCGTGCAAAACTCCTCCCAATTGCCTGGGTATCCCCAGTTCGTTGCAAAAATCAGGAGCTGAAATCCGGGGGCTGTTTGATTGTTTAGCGGTGCTGCCTTAGCCTGAAAGCTGTCCAACATAAGGGCAGAGCCTGCGGCTGAT
>DATHKA010000118.1:0-2903 GCA_035489615.1 Chryseolinea sp. | reverse complement strand
AATGTATGCGTTAAGTGCACAGCGATTGTCCAGACGCGGCGTGCGTCAGGGTCAGGATAGCCTGTTGGCAGCCGCGTCCCGCGATATCGTGAATACCAAACCGACGAACAATAACCGGGCTATGTGCCGTTCCTTGTTTGTATACGCCGATGCCCTATATAAGACCGACACAGACCTTGCCGCATCGTACAAGATCATCAAGAATGTTGAATTCAAAGTACTGGGAACTTATCTCCTGTGTCGGGCATTGGCCTTCCAGGGTAAGTTATATGAGGCGTACAACAATGTACTGCCGGACCCTTCCGACGAAGATCTTGCTGTCTTCACGATTGGCATTTATCGGGGTTATGGCGATTCAACGCCCCCGCCAAATGAAAGCTGGAAAGAGTACCTGAAAGGCAACAATACACTGTTCGATAGTCCGCTAAGATATGTCGATGAATACAACTGATATCGCGTCACTCTGCCCTTACACCGGACTGCGCTCATTCACGGAGGAGGAGAGTATATATTTTAAAGGGCGAGATACACAAATCGATCAAATTACCGAACAACTTTCAGCGCGCAAGTTCCTGATGCTAACGGGTGCGTCGGGCGACGGCAAGTCGTCGCTCATCTACGCAGGGCTAGTGCCCCAGGCACGATCCGGTTTTTTCAAGGCTAAGTTCACCAATTGGACAGTGGTTGATTTCAGACCTGAACGCTCTCCGTTAAAGAATCTCATACATGCCATTGCCGGTGCGTTCACGGTCGAAGCGAGTACCATCGAAACGGAACTTAGCCGCGGCTTTTCATCTCTCACTGACATTTATCTCAATTCGGAATTTTATCCGGACTACAACATCGGGGGAGTTGGTGGTTCCGATGCCGATCACCGGCAACAACTTCGTAAGGCGTCCAACCTTATGGTGATTGTGGATCAGTTCGAGGAGTTCTTCACCAACCCGGAGAACAACGACGGCGAGGTGCCCAATCAGAGTTCGCAGATTGTGGTGAACCTTATGCTCGAAACCGCGCGGATAGCACTTGAGCGTTCGCTTCCCATCTATGTAGTCTTCACTATGCGCTCGGATTATATCGGACAGTGTTCCGCTTTCCGGGGTCTTCCCGAGTTTATTGGGTATTCCCAGTTCTTCGTGCCCCGCCTCACCCGTGGAGAGCTGAAGCAGGTCATCGAAGAACCTGCACAGTTAAATGGTAATACTATTTCGAACCGGCTTACTGAGCGGCTAATCTATGATCTCAACGAAGGCATTGATCAGCTTCCGATCCTTCAGCATGCGTTAAGTCAGATCTGGCGTGTGGCTAACGCAGGGCGGGAAGAGATGGATCTCATCCACTACAGCATGGTAGGCGGACTCTCAGCAGATGAGCTTCCTGCGGCTGATAAACACAGGTTCAAAGCCTGGCTCACTTCTCTTCCCGAAAACCAACGGCAGCATTACGCGGAGGCCGGCCTTGACAAGGTCATCGAAATACATGCGCGAAAGCTGTACGACGATGCGGCAGATCATTACGCATCCATAGAAAACTCCGTGGCGCTTCATACGCGAACCGTCAAAAATTGCATCGCCATCGCGTTTGCCTGTCTCACCAAGATCGACAACGGAAGGGCTGTGCGCAACAGGATGTCCCTGACGGAAATCGCCCAGGTCATTAACCAGCCGGAAGTGACGCCCCAGGTGTTGGGAAAAATACTGGAAATCTTCAGGTTGCCGGACAATTCGTTTATTCGCCCGTTTGTTTTCGCGGACAATAGTGAAACCTTGCCCGATACGGTTCTGGACATCACGCACGAAAGTCTCATTCGGAACTGGAGCATGCTCAAGCGCTGGGCAAACCAGGAATTCGCCTTCTACACAACCTTCGAAGATCTGCGCAAACAAATCGCGCGCTGGAAGGTACATCACAAGAGCAAAGGATATCTCATACCGATAGGGCCTCTCACTTATTTCGAAGGCTGGTATGCCGAGTGCAAGCCGAATGCCGCATGGATTCGGCGCTACATAGATAAATCGGGGAATGCAGAAACTGACCGCCAACTTTCAGTCAATCTGCTGGAGGACATCAATACGTACCTCGCGCAGAGTGCCAAAAATGTGGCGCTAAGCCGGCTGCTGATCAAATACGGCGCAGGCAAGATCGCCGGCATCGTAGCCCTTGCTGCTGTTGCCGTGCTCGCCATCTATTTCGTGTTCGACATTTACCGGAAGAAAAGTTCGACCGTAATTGAGCAGGTCAAAACGGAAGGCAGGCAATTGCTCAAGAGTGGCGATGTAGGATTTGAGCACAAGGCCGCGTATCTCATCACCGAAGAGCGACTCGTGCCGGGATCGGCCCTGGAGCTTCTCCGCGGCATGCCGCAAATTGAACAATTATCTATTAACTACGATATATGGAGGCTGTTGTACCCCAGTCGTCGTTTTCATAGAACGCAGTTTAGTACACAACTCGTCGATCACCTGGACAAACAATTGCGGTCAGATTCATTCAAAACACTGCCCGTCGCGAGAGCCCTGCAGGCACGCGTTGCTTTCTCTCTGATGTCATCCTATGAGAACTATTACGGCCCCGAAAACATAAAACGCGCATGGGTGACGGAGAATGCGGCGGCCCTTTTCCCATTGATCATCGAAAATTTTAAACGTGAGCCTGCGAGCGGTTCTCAAACCAGCTTGATCAATCACGGCATTCAGCATTGGCTTACGTTTGGTCAGGCCACGCCAGCACAAATCGATCAGCTCATTGGACTCATTTCGCCGCTTGACAGTACCAGCCGGTTCAATTTGTTTTATAAACGTGGAGGGCTGGAACCCGATGGCTACCGGCCGCTCGACTTCGGCGGTGGATACCATGTACTCGCCTCACTTTATGCGGCGAAGGGTGATATCGCCAAAGTTCTT
>DATHKA010000117.1:0-13443 GCA_035489615.1 Chryseolinea sp. | reverse complement strand
TTCTTGAAAATAAATATCGCCAACGATCCCGCTAAGCATTTGGCCTGCAAATTTCCTGACATTCTGCGTCTGTCGCAACGCATTCAAGCGAACTCGACGCGTAGCGTCGAAGCATTGTCCGTCGTGTCGCACGCTCCCATGACTCGGCCATTAAACATCCTACAAAGCACAACCCTTCCCTAAAACTATCTTCAGAGAACAAAACCGAAAATTGTACATGAACCCCCTAGAACTCAAAAGCTCCGTAGACTCCGTGTGTGATGGATTTCAGAACCTTTCAAGTTTCGTTGCCAGTACCTATGCCATCCCTTCAAAGCACGCATCACCCTCCCCAGACGCGTAGCGTCGAAGCATTGTCCGTCGTGTCGCACGCTCCCATGCCTCCGCCTTTAAACATCCTACAAAGCACAACCCTTCCCTAAAACTATCTTCAGAGAACAAAACCGAAAATCGTAGATGAACCCCCTAGAACTCAAAAGCTCCTTAGACTCTGTGTGTGATGGATTTCAGAACCTTTCAAGTTTCGTTGCCAGTACCTATGCCATCCCTTCAAGCACGTATCACCCTTCCCAGACGCGTAGCGTCGAAGCATTGTCCGTCGTGTCGCACGCTCCTGTGACTCCGCCCTTTAAACATCCTACAAGGCACAACCCTTCCCTAAAACTATCTTCAGAGAACAAAACCGAAAATTGTAGATGAACCCCCTAGAACTCAAAAGCTCCTTAGACTCTGTGTGTGATGGATTTCAGAACCTTTCAGGTTTCGGTGCCAGTACCTATGCCATCCCTTCAAAGCACGCATCACCCTTCCCAGGCGCGTAGCGTCGAAGCATTGTCCGTCGTGTCGCACGCTCCGATGACTCCGCCTTTAAACATCCTACAAAGCACCACCCGTTCCTAAAACTATCTTCAGAGAACAAAAACGAAAATTGTAGATGAACCCCTAGAACTCAAAAGCTCCATAGACTCTGTGTGTGATGGATTTCCTCCGGGCCGACCTTCACCCTTCCCTCTTCCCTCTTCCTTCTATGCCCGTTGCAATCCGTCTCCTCAATTTCGGTTCCAATAAATCTTGAGGTTGTGCGTAGATCTCCCCGCAGCTATAATGTCTTTCTTTCCGTCGCCGTTGACATCAGCAACCTGCAGGTCTTCACACGCCATGCCGTTTTGATCAATCCAATGCGCCGTCCATTCACGATAAGTAGTATTGTCCGCGACAAACAGCTTAATGCCAACCTGGCCATTCGTGTCTGGCTCACGCCAGCCAGCCACCAGCTGAATCGTTGCCGGTGTGGTGATTGAACCAATCGCCAGCGCGTGTCCCTGACCAAAGCCTTCAGCAATTATCTTTTTCTTCATGGATGCATCGTATACGGCGAGCATAGTGCCATGCATAGGCTGAATTCCCGCTACAAATGATTCGTCTTTTTTACCGATGGCAATCCGGACCTCTCCAAAGCTGTCACCCTGAATGGGCCAGGGATTCTTTGTTGACGGTGCCCACCGCCCGCTGCCAAAATCGAAGACCTTAACGCCTTCCTTGCCCCCAATGAATACCCGCTCACGATTTCCATCTGGCACGATGTCCATATTATGTGTGAGATGCATGGTGCTATCTATCAATTGCAGTTTCCAGGGTTGCCTGGGATCACGCGGTTTTTCGTAGGCAAAAACCTTCACGCCTTTCCCTTTCCCATCCTTGTTCCCGCGACCATGCAGAGGTAAAACAATCAGCTGAAAGCGTCCCCCTGCGACCTGGATCCAACGCATGCGGTGGACGGTGGGTTCGTGGTGCAATTCGACCGGTAGCCACAGGGTTGTTGGATCAGTCGGTCTGATCAGATAATGGACCGAACCCGACTTTGTGGTATCGGACGTCTCACCTGGATTCCATTGTGCCCCTACTGCGATCTCAACGCGTCCGTCGCCATCGATGTCCCGTGCGGCAATGCACACGTTGTCCGACCCGGTGAGATTCTCGACGAGCACAAAACGTTTCCAATCACCGTTCCGATACCAGACGAACTGCTTCTTGTCGGCCAGGAGAATGTCGGGTTTCTTGTCGCCATCGACGTCGCCGATGGCCAACCCATATCCTATCTCCACCTGACTATCCAGCACCTGCGCGTCAAATCTCGGCTGGCCCATTGATGCCAGGGCAAGAAGCAGGAAAAAGAGTGACCATAAAATCTTCATAATGCCATTGGTTTAAGATAAAGTTAACCAAATGGCACGGTCAATTAAAAATATTGCCTGCAGGCTATTCGTAACGGATCCACGGCCGGATTCACTCACTTCTCAGCGTTTCCGCAGGATTCAATCGCGTGGCCTTCAAAGTAAAATACCCGAGTGTCAGCCACGCCACCATCAGTAACGCTACCGCGCTTATCACAAACGGCCCAAGACCGATATCCAACTGATACGTGAAATTCTTCAACCATTCGTGCATAATGTACCACGACAGCGGTGTCCCCAGCACGATAGCCACCAACACCAATTTGGTAAAGTCACCGAGCAACAACACCATCAGATGCTTCTGGGACGCGCCCAGCACTTTTCGAATGCTTACTTCCTTGGCCTTCTGATAGAACAGCATCATCGACATGCCAAACAAACCAAATGCGGCAATCATGAGCGCGATGGTAGAAAACACAGCCAGTATGCTGGCCGTACGTCTTTCGCTGCGGTAGAGGTTGTCAAGCTGAGTATCGAGGAACGAGAATTCAAAACCAAATGTCGGCTCAAAGGTCTTGAATGTGTTTTCTATGGCCGATATTCTTCTGGCGAAAGCATTAAGTCCTACTTTTGCTACGAGGAAATTAAAGGCTTGATCTGACTCGCGAAAGATCAGGGGTCGAATGGGTTCATGCAGTGACTGAAAGTGAAAGTCTTTCACGACCCCGATAATTGTACCCTTTATGGAATTGCCATCATCGAACCAAAGCAACTCTTTTCCGACTGCATCTGCGGCCACGCCCAACTGGCGCGCAGCTGTTTCGTTAATGACAAACGCATCGCGGTCGGCTATATTGTCTTTTTCAAAGCTGCGTCCGGCACTCAGCGATATCCCAAATGTTTCGAAGAACTCGTAGTCAATGAAAGCTTCCGAGGCATCAACTTTCGCCTGCGGAAATTGCTGCAGGGCGACGCTATGTTGATTGAATTGATACCCCGGAATATTGGAGGCCGCAGAGACAAAGGTCACTCCTTCGATGCGCTTCAATTCGTTCCGGAAAGCATCGAACTGCTTCATTCCGTCTTCATTTTTAAGCGGGATCACAATCACTTCATCTTTCCCGAAACCCAGATCTGTATTCTGCAGATACGACAATTGACGGAAAATGATTAAAGCCGAAGAAATCAGGACCATCGAAATGCAGAACTGCAGGACGATCAGCGCCCTTCGGAAACGTGCGCCTTGAGGTGCTTGTATTAACCTTCCTTTGAGAATTGCCTGCGGTCGAACGCCCGATAAATATAGCGAAGGATAAATGCCTGAGATGAGTCCAACAGCAAAGGCTGCTGTTAAAGCAGCTGCCAGATATCGTGGATAGTCGATGTTAATCGATATGCCCACGAGGTTGTTGAACAACGGAAGGGCTATCTCAATGATGAGCAGCGACAACACCACGGCGATCATGGCACTTGCCATCGACTCGGCCAGGAACTGCCAAGCGAGCTGATGCCTGAACGCACCCATCGTCTTTCTTACACCAATCTCTTTTGCCCGCTCGGCGGACTTGGCCGTTGACAGGTTCATAAAATTAACGCACGCGATGAGCAGCGTGAACAGCGCGGCCGCCGCCAGAATATAAATGTATTCAATGTTGCCGTTTGGCTCGAGTTCCCAATGAAGCTTAGACTTGAGATGGATATCGGTCACAGGCTGCAGCCTGAAGCCATAGTGCTGGTCAGCCAGGGAAGCATAGTCCTGTTCCGACCACTTGAAATACTTCCGTGTCCATGACATGAGCTTCGACTCCAGCGCCTTTGCGTCGGTGCCCGGCTTCAGTCGAATGTAGTTATAGTGACCAAAATCCTCCCAGGAGTAAAAGCGATCGGTTGGATTGAAGGATTTTTCCCGCACGTAGGAGGCCAGGAAATCAAAATGAAAATGCGAGTTCTCGGGAACATCTTTGAAGACGCCGACAACATCAACGAGATAGTTGGTGGAGTCGATCGCCAGATGCTTACCCAAAGGATCCTCGTTGCCAAAATATTTCCTGGCCATCGACTCGGACATGAACACGCCGCTAATTTTTTTCAATCCGCTTTTGTCTCCCCGAACCAGCGGGAAGTCGAACACGTCGAAGAAAGTGGTATCCACCGCAAGGAGATTGTTTTCGTCATACCGTTGATCGCGGTCCGGATTCTTGAACGAGTGCGTTTCGCGGGTGAGACCGGCAGCCCACAACGGAGTAAGGCTCACCGCGCTCTTCACTTCAGGAAAGTCCGCCACCAACGCCTGGGCCATGGGATGAGGTGTACGCGTTTGTGGATTGTCTCCGTGCCAGACGATCCGATAGAGGTCTTCGGGATGATGGTGAAACTTATCGTAACTAAGCTCGTGTTGGATATACAACGCAATAAGAAGCACCGAGGCCATGCCACTGGCGAGACCAAAGATGTTTATTACCGTGTGGACCCTGTTCTTAAGCAGATTTCGCAGGGCGACCTGGAGATAGTTTTTGAGCATAGTGTCGTGATCTTTCCACCAGCTTACAATCGCGATGCCATCCCAATTTTTGGCCTTCCGGCAGCACAATTAGGCTCATCCGGGCATTTCTGCCGCCAATTCCGAACGGGTCCGTTCGAATCCGGACACTCCCGAATCCGCTCGCCGTAGCGTTTATGCGGGCGTGAACTTGTCTTTGGCGAGTTGCATCGGGCAATGCCCGTCAACCATGCGAGCGCTGGCGCTACGTTCACATACAGGCGCGGTATTAGAACAGCTCCCGCGCGATGCGATAGATCGGATCCGATTTGCCCATCGAATAAAAGTGCATAGTCGGCACGTTCCGTTTGATCAGTTCCTTCGATTGTTTCACACACCACTCGATACCCACCTCCTTCACGGCAGCGTTGTCCTTGCACGCGTCTACGGCCTCACTGAGTTCTTCAGGAATATCAATATGAAATACCTTGGGAAGGATGTTGAGTTGAGACTTGGTGGTAATCGGCTTGATACCCGGTATGATGGGCACGTGAATGCCTGCCCGCTTACATTCGTCAACAAATTCAAAGTATTTGTCATTGTTGAAAAACATTTGCGTCACGATGTATTGTGCGCCAAGATCAACTTTCAGCTTCAGATACTTCACATCGGCTTTGAGATTAGGGGCCGAGAAATGTTTCTCCGGATAGCCGGCGACACCAATGCAAAAATTAGTGGGCGACGAATTCTGGAGATCATCGTCCAGGTAACAACCCGAATTCATTTTCACTACCTGTTCGATCAGGTCGGATGCAAATCGATGTCCATCCGGCTCGGGCACAAACTTCGGCTCGGTCTTGATGGCATCTCCCTGCAGCAACAGTAAATTGTCGATACCGAGAAACTGCAGATCGATAAGGGCGTTCTCAGTTTCCTCCTTTGAGAATCCCCCGCAGATAATGTGCGGCACGGTGTCTACTTTATAGTGGTTCTGTATGGCCGCACATATCCCCACCGTACCGGGGCGTTTGCGCGTCGAACGCTTTTCCAGCAAACCACTTTCCTTCTTCCGGTATATATACTCCTCGCGATGGTAGGTGACATCGATGAACGGAGGTTTAAACTCCATCAGAGGATCGAGATTATCAAAAAGGTTTCGGATGTTTTCTCCCTTGAGAGGAGGAAGAATTTCAATGGTAAACAATGTCTTCCCATTGGCATTCCTGATGTGATCGGTAACTTTCATCTGTCAGATCTTATATCTTGTTGATAATCCTGTTCATCAGCCGAGCCGCTCACCTGCCAAAGTGATAGTATTGATGGAATGTGCATCCCCATGCATCGGGGTTACGCCGGGGATCCACCTTGCTGATGGACATTTCATGAGGTTGCAAAAGTGCTAAAAGAATCATATGTCATATGACAAGTTTGGCGACAACCACTTCTCGGTTGCGGCAAGCGACGCATCCTTCCTTATCGCATATTCCTTCACTTGTTCCTGATCGATTTTACCCAGCCCAAAGTACTTGGCAGCTGGGCTGGCAAAATAAAAGCCACTTACTGATGACGCCGGATACATCGCGAACGACTCCGTTAGCGTTATGCCCGTGCGACCGGCATCCAGCAATTTGAACAACAGGCCTTTTTCGGTGTGATCGGGACAAGCCGGATAACCTGGCGCGGGACGAATCCCCTGGTACTCCTCATTGATCAATTGATCGTATGTTAATTGTTCGACAGGTGCGTAGCCCCACAACTCCTGTCGCACCCGCGTGTGCAGACACTCCGCGAAAGCTTCTGCCAGTCGGTCAGCCAGCGCCTTCAACATGATTTCAGAATAGTCGTCTTGCGCGGCCTTGTATTTCACCAACAGCTTCTCAATTCCGAGACCAGCCGTAACGGCAAACAATCCGATATAATCCTCCCTGCCACTCGATTGGGGCGCAATGAAATCCGAGAGGCAGAAATTTGGTAAGCCCGGCGCTTTCTTCGTTTGCTGACGGAGGAAATGGAACGTGGCAAATGGCTCCTCACCCTCCTTCCTGCTGATCAGCACATCGTCGGTCTCATTTGCATTTGCAGGGAAAAATCCGACCACACCGTTTGCCTGCAGCGCGCGCGTCACCACTAGTTGATCCAGCATCTTTTGTGCGTCGTCGTAGAGCCTTGTGGCCTCTGCTCCCACCACACTATCTGTTAAAATACCAGGAAAGCGTCCCGCAAGCATCCAGGTTTGAAAGAACGGCGTCCAGTCGATGTATTTTCTTATCTCCTCGAGGGGAAAATTCAACAATTGCTTGATGCCGAGGAAGGTAGGCTTAGTGATTGGGGCCTTCGACCAGTCGATCGGTACCCGATTGGCGCGGGCAGTGGCAAGCGACACGTAGCTTTTCTGTTCCTTTCGGCTTTCGTAGTCAACGCGAAGTTTTGCGTACTCGTTCTTGAAACGCTGTTTGATCGAGTCCGATGTAGAAGGGTTTACAAACTCACTGGCTACCGGCACGCTTCTCGACGCGTCCAGCACGTGTACAACGGGACCGTCATACGCAGGATCTATTTTAACGGCCGTGTGAATGCGCGACGTCGTTGCGCCGCCGATCAGCAGCGGTAACGTCATTTTCTCCCGTTGCATTTCCTTGGCCATATGAACCATCTCATCGAGGGAAGGTGTGATCAGTCCACTCAGGCCGATCATATCAACGTTCTCGCGACGGGCCGCTTCGATGATTTTTTCGGGCGGCACCATTACACCAAGATCAACCACGTTATAATTGTTGCAGGCCAACACGACCCCAACGATGTTCTTGCCAATGTCGTGCACGTCGCCTTTTACCGTCGCCATTAGAATTTTGGCTGCGGGTTTGTCGGGCGTACCTGACAGTCTCTTCTCCTCCTCAAGGAAGGGGGTAAGGTAAGCCACTGACCGTTTCATGACGCGCGCGCTCTTAACAACTTGCGGAAGGAACATCTTGCCTGCCCCAAACAAGTCGCCCACGACGTTCATGCCCGCCATCAAAGGTCCTTCAATGACAAGCAAGGGACGTCCATATTTATGGCGTGCTTCTTCCGTATCCTGATCAATAAAATCGACGACGCCTTTTACCAAGGCATGCGTGATGCGTTCCTCCACAGTACCCTGCCGCCACACTTCGTCTACTTCTTTCTTCTTCGACGATCCCTTCACCGTCTCCGCAAGCTCCAGTAGCCGTTCCGTTGCATCGTCGCGACGATTCAGCAAAACATCCTCGACGCGTTCCATCAGCGATTTTTCAACCTCATCATACACTTCAAGCATCGCGGGATTAACAATACCCATGTCCATTCCAGCCCTGATCGCATGATACAGGAACGCCGCATGCATGGCTTCGCGTACTTTCTGATTGCCTCTGAAGCTGAACGACACATTGCTAACGCCCCCGCTCACATGTGCATGTGGCAGGTTCTTCTTTATCCAGGTCGTCGCTTTGAAGAAGTCCAGCGCATAATTTCGGTGCTCCTCGATGCCTGTAGCGACGGGAAAGATGTTGGGATCGAAGATGATGTCCTGCGGTGGAAACTTCAGTTCGTCCACCAATATATCATACGCGCGTTTGCATATGCTGATGCGTCGATCGTAGGTGTCAGCCTGACCCTGTTCATCGAACGCCATCACCACCACGGCAGCGCCATATCGTCTTACGAGTTTGGCCTGTTTCTTAAAATCCTCGACGCCGCTTTTCATGCTGATCGAATTCACGATCCCTTTGCCCTGCAGGCACTTCAGGCCGGCCTCGATTACGTTCCACTTCGACGAATCGATCATCACCGGTATTCGCGCAATCTCCGGCTCTGACGCCATGAGGTTGAGAAATTTCACCATCGCCGCCTCGGAGTCGATCATTCCCTCGTCCATGTTGACATCGATGACCTGCGCACCACCGCGCACCTGGTCGAGTGCGACTGCCAGCGCTTCATCAAACTTGTCTTCTTTTATGAGCTTCAGGAATTTTGCCGACCCCGTCACATTGGTTCGTTCGCCAATGTTCGTAAAGTTGGACTCGTGCGTGATCTCGATCGCCTCAAGCCCGGAGAGATAGAATGTGTCTGGATTCATACGGAATGTGAGCGATTCAGGCAGTTGCCTCAACTGCGATCTTTCTGGGTTGATATTTGGAAGCCAATTGGGCAATTACTTTGATGTGGTCCGGAGTCGTCCCGCAGCATCCACCGAGCATATTAACCAATCCTTCTTTCAAGAATTCCTCGATTTGGCGACCCATCTGTTCAGGAGATTCGTCGTACTGACCAAACTCATTGGGTAATCCGGCGTTCGGATAGACACTCACAAAGAAGGGTGCCTTGTCGCTTAGCACCTGCAGATACGGACGAAGCAGGGAGGCACCCAATGCACAGTTCAGTCCAATGCTCAGCAGCGGAGCGTGAGAGACCGAAATCAGAAATGCTTCGGTGGTTTGACCGGACAACGTTCGCCCGCTGGCGTCGGTGATGGTGCCTGAAACCATCACCGGGAGTTCCTTACCGGTTTCCTCGAACAGTTCTTGAATGGCAAACAGCGCGGCCTTCACGTTCAGTGTGTCGATGATGGTTTCCAATAATAACAGATCAACGCCGCCTTCCATCAGCGCCTTTGCCTGAAGTTTGAAAGCTGCCGCGAGTTCATCGAAAGTAATCGCCCGGTAACCGGGATTGTTCACATCGGGAGAAATGGATGCCGTCTTGTTAGTCGGTCCCATAGCACCCGCTACGAAGCGGGGCTTATGAGGCTCACGGCTGGTGAATTCGTCTGCTACCTCGCGGGCTATGCGCGCCGATTCATAATTCAGGTCATACACGGCATCCTGCAAGTGATAGTCGGCTTGCGCGATGGTTGTTCCACTGAACGTATTTGTCTCGGCAATATCTGCGCCTGCTTCAAAATAAGCGCGGTGGATGTCTTTAATAATATCTGGGCGGGTGATAGAAAGTACGTCGTTATTTCCTTTCAACACATGCTTGTGATGCTTGAATCGTTCGCCGCGAAAATCTTCCTCAGTCAGAATATGGCGCTGAATCATGGTACCCATGGCGCCGTCGATAATCAAAATTCGTTCTTTTAAGATGTCCTGAATCTTCATAGGAGCTCCCTTTACATGTTCTATCCAGAGAGCCCTTGTGGAGGTGGGTTACTTATCTTTTCTCCCGAAGAAGAAGGGATTTAGCACAACACTCCGGATTCGATTCCGGAATAGGATGCTAAGACGTCATTGGGCCCAGTCCCTCGGTCTTTCTGGATAAGTATCGCAAAGTACGTTAATAACTACATAAAATAAAAGGCAATAGTTAAATTTGGGCGGTCATGAAACTCGCCGCAATCGACATTGGTTCCAATGCCATACGCTTTCAGGTTTCTACTGTACTAGACACACCGGGCAAAGTCGCTTTGAAGAAACTCGAATACATTCGATTTCCGCTGCGGCTGGGGCACGATGTCTTTTCAACGGGCCGCATCAGTGATGCCAGCATAGCCCGGTTCATCAAACTGATGAGGGCCTTTAAGTTGTTGTTGGAATTGTATGAGGTCACAGATTACATGTTCTGTGCGACATCGGCCATGCGCGAGGCCGATAATGGCGCAGAATTGGCAACGCGTGTAAGCGACGAGTTGGGTTTGACTATTGACATCATTGACGGCAACCGTGAGGCCGAGCTTATTAACAAGGCCATCGCCTCATATCTCGTTGATAAGACCTACCTCCACATCGATGTGGGTGGTGGTAGCACAGAACTCAACCTGTATGTGCATGGCAAGAAGATCAAAACTCGGTCATTTAAGATCGGTTCGGTTCGCGTATTGGAAAATACAGATTCGCCGATAATTTGGGAAAACATGCAGCAATGGGTGCAGGAGTCACTCAAAGCGAAAAAAGGACGCGTAACCGCCGTGGGGACCGGAGGTAACATCAGCAAGATATTCGAACTGGCCAAACAACGAGCGGGCAAGACCATCTCACTCAAAAGGGTGAAGGACATTCAGGCGATGATAGAAAGTCACTCACTCAACGATCGCATTTTTAAACTGCAGATGAATCCCGATCGCGCCGACGTTATTGTCCCGGCGGGAAAAATCTATGTAAAGGTGATGGAGTGGGCGAAAGCGTCCAACATTATGGTACCCGAGGTGGGTTTGAAAGACGGTATGATGTTGTATCTCCACGAGTTGAATACGCGGCAAACCAAGCTGTTCACCTAGTACGTCGCTGCCAAAAAACACCGGTGCCTTCCCTGTACGAAAATGCGTGGGATAACGGGTGTTAACCCACCAGCACCCTGGCGCCTACCGGACAACTCGTGCGTTGCACAACCCGCGCAACCATAAGGTTAACAGGGTCTGAATTTCATTCCACAGCTTTAACAGCCGTTTATTTTTCAAAAACGTATGCCCGTCGGGTTACCGCGTAAACCCGCCAGGAATAAAGCTAAAACGCAGTATATTCGTAAGTTTTAGCAGAAGTAACCTGATTGACCAGATTGTCCCGTACTACGATCTGATTTTTTGTTCGGCGAGAGGTGTTGCCATGGACTGAGTGAGTGACTTTTTTGCCTCGAGCCCCCATTAATGGACCTGGATGCGCTATTTTTTTAACTTCCTGATTGCCGTCATTCTTTGGCTATGCTGTACGAGAGCAACAGCCCAGAACTATCCTGTCTACAACAGTTTTTACCTCAATCCTTACTTATACAATCCGGCGGAAGCATTAACCGACTATACCCAGATTTACGCAATTCATCGGCAACAATGGATGAACGTGGAAGGAGCACCGGTGATGTCCACCCTGACTTTCAACACGCTGATGAACGACTCGCGTGCCGGCTTTGGGGGTAAAGTGTCGTCCTACAAGCGTGGCATTCTCAATACCACCGACTTTACGATGTCGTATGCCTACGCCATTCCCATGGGGCAGCGGAATTGGCTGTTTCTCGGCTTGTCGGGCGGCGCGATTTCCAACCAGATCGACATGACTAAAGTGACCGATCCGAATGATCCCGTCCTGGCCACGTACGGAGCCAGTAACATGCAGCCAGCGGCGAGCTTTGGTGTGCTTTACCGGTCCGGAAGCGGGTTGAACATAGGCGTTTCATTACCCCAATTGTTCCCGCCTGTCTTCACCAGTCCGGGAAGCTTTACCAGCACAACGGTGGCGCCATCAGACCAGCTATTTGTAACCATCTACTACAAGAAGAAGATGGACAGCCGCATCGTGACGAAAACCAAGGGCGGTGTAAGACGAAAAGTAAAAACGCAGGAGGCGGTTGCGCCCCTGGAAATGTATTTCAACTACAAATATTCAAAATTTGGCAACAGTCAATTCGAACTGCTGGGCAAACTCAATTTATCGCAAAACTTCTGGTTGGGTGCATCCTACCGGTTGCCCTATGGGTTTACGGGCAATGTTGGATTTAATATCAACCGATTTGTTTTGGCCTACTCCTATGAACCCGGCAACCAGCCTGCGGACGGGTTTTCACAGGGATCTCATGAAGTGGTATTAGGATTGCGACTTGGGCAGCAGAAAAAATTCAAGCGTGCAGCACCCGTTCTCCGCTCTACGATCACGAAGACCACTGAAAAGCATACCGCGCGATTCCAGGAGACCGCAGCCGACCCGAATGCGATCAATCAACAGGAAGGTGAAGCGAAAAAGAAATACTACGTCGTGATAAAAGTGTTCAACGACTTTACGGCGGCCGACGTGTACAAACGCAAGCTGACGGTTGAGAAGTTCAACGCTGAAGTGTTCTACAATGCGGCGGACAAAAAGTATTATGTCCACGTGCTGGAGACGCTCAAATCGACGGAAGCCTACGAAGAGGTACGAAATTTGAAAAACTACACGAAGTTAAAAGAAGCCAGAGTGCTTATAGTGACGACGACAGGCAAATAGTGCCGGTTACAAATAGACCGAATGAAGGCATTTAAGACAATCATGAATCCGTTCATCGCAAGCTTTCGGCGTATGGTTTTGATCGCGGGTGTAATGCTCGCGTCGGCCTCTGCTGTCGTGGCACAGAAGCCGGAGGTTAAGTCATTGAGCTCGTCCATGGGCAGCATGGACGAAGTCATTACGATAAAAGGATCTTACTTTGGCACCGATGCAACAAAGATAGCCGTGACGTTTGGTGCTTCGAAGGGAGTCGTGCAATCCATCACCGATCAACAGATTGAAGTGAAAGTACCGCACGGCACGCTTTACAACCGTGTTGGAGTAACCAATATCACAGCCGGTTTGACCGGATTCTCCACTGGCCAGTTTTTGCTGAACTTCAGCGGCGAGGGCGCGTTTGATCCAAATGACTTGCAGGCTCAGCTTGATTTCCCTGCTGGCGCGCCTGCAACGGAGGGGCTGCACGATATGTGTCTCTGTGACTTCGATGGTGACAAGCGTGTTGACGTCGCGGGATCAAATGACAATTCCGGGTTCCTCACCATTGTATCCAACGGCTCCTCTCCCGG
Organism: Chryseolinea sp.; assembly: GCA_035489615.1. GTDB lineage: Bacteria > Bacteroidota > Bacteroidia > Cytophagales > Cyclobacteriaceae > Chryseolinea. The sequence continues at coordinate 299 of DATHKA010000117.1, read as the reverse complement.
GACGATCAACTTTCCGGTGAAGTTTGCCTCCAACATCGCTTCACGTTCTCTACACATCCGGTGTGGTGATCTGAATGGCGATGGTAAGCCCGATCTGGTGGCTACAGAAAGCGGAACAAGCGATAAAGTGTTCATCATTAAAAACAACAGTTCAGGCCCTGGCAATTTTGCCTTTTCGGCACCTTCTATTATCACCCTTTCTGGTAAGCGACCGAAACGCATTGAAATCGCCGATCTCGATCTGAATGGAAAGCCTGACGTGATCATTACCTCACAGACTACCAATACTGTTACCATAT
>DATHKA010000116.1:0-6092 GCA_035489615.1 Chryseolinea sp. | reverse complement strand
TGAGCCGCAGTGCTCCGAGGACTCCGCATTTAGATTTCTACGAAGAGCAACACATTCATGACTTTATTCGAAGTGCAATACCTAAGATCAACGTGCGGCCTGGTAACTCCAAAGCTCCGCGAGCCTCCGTGTGTGCGGGATTTTTCCTGGCAGCCCTGCAACTTATCCTACCGTATCCTACGGGCACTTCTGTTCGATCGCGGCCATCTGCATAGCTCGGATTTTATAGGACATTTGTAGGACCGCCACGAAAAATCCATCACACGCGGAGAAATCACGGAGCTTTTGAGATCAGCGTGTGTGCCTCGATAAATAGGGTCGCTTTTCAAATAACGTTGGCTGATCTGGCTTTGCGCTTCGTAGAATATTTAATTTCGAGTCATAAGAGCAATGCGGCTCAGTCGCGGGTGCTTCGCCGCTAAAGCGTCGATATCGAATGCGCATAAACTTGATGGCTAATTCCCATTAAACTTCGCGTGCACTTACACTTCGCATGCCACGCACCCGTTGTCGACCCTTCGGCAGCGAAGCATTCACCCTTGAGCCGCTGATTGCGACACTTATCGCGTTTTTCGACCTGCGACAAGAAAGGGTTCATAAGTTTGTTGTAATTTTTCTGTTGGTGACGACGGTCGTTAACCTCGCTCTGTCCTATTGCTGCATCCAATTCATGACAAGACTACATTCAAATCTGAAAGCGCCCATGTTCAAGCTACCGGACATCTACGGGCGCGAGATAGACCTTGAGCAATATCAGAACAATAAAATTCTGATCGGCTTCTTCAGGCATGCAGGCTGTCCATTCTGCAACCTTCGTGTGCACACCCTTACCAAGGTTCACGACGAGATGAACGACAAAGGGCTAAAAATGATTTTCTTTTTTGAATCAAAGGGCAGCTTAATGCTTAGAAGCTCCTTTCACCAGGAGGTCTCTCCTATCCCCTTGATTTCAGACCCTGAGAAGAAATGGTACAAGGCCTACGGACTTGAGCCATCGTTAGCTAAGTCTGCCGTGAGTCATCTCACCTCATTTGTGCAGACGGCTATGAAGGCGTCGTCTGCCGGAGTCCCGATGCACATGATGAAGTCGGGAGAATCTTTCAGCACGTTACCGGCTGAATTTTTGATTAGTGAAGGTCTGATGATTCACGATGTCCATTACTCAGAAGGACTTAACGACCGGCTCAGTGTCGACGCCATTCGTGCCTTCGCGCGGTGACTTTACCTGACTCCATCGGCTCACAATAACCGAGAAAGAATCACCGACACCAGGCATGATGGCCAGATCCTTGGTGCCATAGGGCTGAGGTTTTCGAAAAGCAAATTAACCCAGGCTTGCGTATCGGTTAGAACTTGTACGAATAGCCCAGGCGTATCACTTGTGTTTCATAGTAGTCTATACTGGTAAAATGAAAACCGTCGCCTTGAACATCGCGTTTGATGCGCAGGGTATTTGCCAGGTCCGTCGCGTTGACAAATACTTCTCCCCTGTCGTTCTGGATGAGCTTCTTTACGCCCAGGTCGATTGAGAAGCGCGAGTATATCTTCCCCTGCGGAATGATGTCGGGTGCGAGATACACGCTGGTGATTTGCAGATCAAATTTCCGCTTGAGGTGAAACGTACCATTCAATTTCACGCTCCCCGAAAAAATCTCCTGTCGCGCCGCCGTGAACGTGCTTTCTACCGGATACAAGTTGGTGACAGTAAAGCCTTCGATGACGTTTTGGTACCCGTTGAGGTTCAGATTGAGCGTGGCCCATTTGTCAACGTTCTGAGCGATGATAATTTCCAGTCCGGTCAAATAGCTTTCTCCCGCGTTTTGGAAAATATTGTAGATCAGGTTGCTTCCGGGTGCGGTGCTGGCGATACGGGTTATGGTAGCATCCATCGTCTTGTGATACGCAGCAGCGTACCAATACCCCTGGTCCCAACTGGCCTTATATCCTATTTCGAAAGTATTGGTGAATTGTGGACGCAGCCCCGGGTTCCCCACCTTGATAATTTCAGCATCGTCGTATTTTGGAAAGATGCGAATATCCACTTCATTGGGACGGTCGACGCGACGGTTATAAAATGCCGACAGTGTATTCCTATCATTGATCTTATAGGCTACACGCAGATTAGGGAATGGTTGCGTGTAATTATAGCCGTCGCTTTTGTAAGTGCTGTGATCGGGGTTCACCTTATAATAGATATCCACGTATTCCACGCGCAAACCCGCTTCGATTTCCAGGTCCTTGTTCTCAAAAATATAGGTCCCATAAAGAGCCGGTATGATTTCGCTGTAATCTGCCCACCCGCCAGCATTGACATCCAGCGGCGAATTGATTCCAGGAATGAACAACATATCGGTCGGAATTTCACGATGCCTGAATTTGAATCCAGTCTCAAATCTTCCATATTTCAGCGGCTGCACATAGTCGATGTTAAAATCTCCTACGTGTTCGTCCGACAGTAATTTGAATGAATCCAGGCCCGTATAGTCAGGCATTGTGTTGGTGAAAAAATACTTTTCGTCCTCGCGATGAAACGTATAATTGAAACCTACGTTGAGCACGCGCCCAGGCTGGGTGAACTTATGCTGGAAAGTGGCCACTTCGGTAACAGTGGTTTTAAGTTCATCTTCAAGGAACGACCACAATCGCAGCCGTTCGGAAAGATCGGCATTGAAGAATGGCTCATCGCCACGATCAAGGATCTTCTCGCTACTGAACAGGCCGGAAACGCTGAACGTATTTCGCTCGTCGATATACCAATCAACACCTCCTTTGACGGTTACAATGTTGGTTGTTCTGTTTCTCACGGTTTGCTGACGAACGACATCGCCGTTATCATAATATCGGTCTACGAATTCATTCTTGTTCAACGTCCTGGTGTACAGATCGTCTGCCTGCAAGAACAGATTTACTTTCTTTTTTCTGTAATTCAGGGAAAGTGAGGGGTTAAGTTTGGGCGTGTTTTGGTACTGTTCCCTGATGGTAGGATAGTTCTCACGCTTAACCCACAACGCGCCCAGTCCGGCGGCCAGCCCAAGCTTTCCGTTAAACCCATCCTTTACTTCTTTCTTATAGATAATATTGATAATGCCCGCAGTGCCATTCGCGTCGTACTTCGATGACGGATTGTTGATCACCTCAATACGCTCAATAGACGACGCAGGGATATTATCTAACGCGCGCTGATTTCCAAATCCCGTCAGCGCCGTTTGCTTTCCATCAACCAGGACGGCCACCTTGTCGCTACCCCGCAAACGCACGGTACCTTCATCACTGATGGTCACACCAGGAAGTGTTTGCATAACCTGCAACAATGAGCCTCCTTCCTGATTTATATTGTCGGCAATGGAGAATGTTTTTTTGTCCATTGCTTCAGACACGGCGTCGCGTTCCCCTGTTACCACGACTTCCTGCAAGGCTGTGACATTCTCATCAATCGACATTTCTCCCAGGTCAATGAATTCGCTGAGTCTGCCGATCATGACAGATTGGACCCTCGAATGATATCCAACGAAGGAGGTCGCGAGCACGTAGTTGCCGGGTGCAATATTCGGAATGCTATACTGACCTGACTCACCCGTTACCGTACCCGCCACAAAGGCGCTGTCTGACGCTGTCTTCAAAACCACGTTGACGTATGGCACGGGCCGCCCGGAAGACTTATCTTTAATGACACCCGAGACCGTTACTTTGCTAACCTGCGCTGTGGCGCAAAATGATCCAGCTAAAAGCACCAAGACAGCATAGATTACTTTCATGAAACAAAGATTTCATTCCTATTCTGTAGAAATTTTGAAGGCAGTAATTTTCAAGTCAGGTTGATAAATTCAGAAACGCAATCAGCTTTCTCAGGTTCTCCTGCTTTTGACTATCCCAGGTCCGCATGGCATAGTCCGTTTGAAAACGATGACCCTCTAAAAACCGAATATTGTTTTCGGCCCAACCCACTTCCGTGAACTTTATCCCGTCGGCAATCTCCAATTCCTGCTTAAGCAGTTGCGTGAAGATTGGATAGTACACCGAGCCAACGTGTCCCACATCGGCGTCACGCAGGATCTTTGCAGCAAGCGAAATCGGTTCACACGCGGGCAGCGTACAGAGGATCAGGTTGCTGATTGTCCTCCTGCGCTCATCAGGAATCTTATGATCCAGCAAAAACTCCTCAGCGATTTTAACACTTTCCTCTTCGTGTTTTTCACGCCCGCGACAATAGCCGAGGTCGTGAAACCATGCGGCAATGAATAGCTCTTCAGAGTCGGCCCAGGTCAGATCATACTCGGCCGCCATCAATTCGCAATTCTCGACAACCGTCTGCGCATGCAAAAAGTTGTGAAAGCTCCGCGATGCGGGAAGATATTCCTTTAAATACCGGTCTACATAGCGCTCTGCCTCCAGGAGCACGCCGTCAGTTAAAGCCGAAATTGACATCGGAGACAAGCGTACGGAGCAATTCTGTAGGAATTCTGTATCGCCCAAAGCTTGCCGGGCCAACGTGATAACTAACTGATTATCTATTACATAACATATCAACGACAAGCGCACCCGGACCAGGGACGGCATCAAAATACCGCGTCCAAAACGCCAAGACATCGAAATAAAGCGTGACTAAAAATCGATGGTGAACTGGTGCCTGTTCCCGTGATAAGAATAGTCGACTTTATAACCCGCTGAGTCACAAATTTTCTTAACAATGGCCAGACCAAGACCCGTGCTCTTTTCGCTTTTGCCTTCTTTACTGAAGCGTTCAAAGATCTTCTCCGGACTCATTTTGAGCGCCGCGCCCGTATTCGAAATGGACAGTCTTCGCCCTTTAAGCTCAACAGAAACAACGCCGTTCGATGTCGTATGACGAATGGCATTGTGAAAAAGGTTCGTGAATAGCACCTCAATTAACGTTCTGTTTGCTTGAAAAATCGCAGGCTCAATTGATATCTCGAGTGTTATCTCACCCAATTCGGTCAGCGGTTTCAGATTGTTCAGCAACCTCTCTGCCACTTCCGACAAGTCGATGCGCTCCAACTCTGTGAACTGATCATTGTCAATCTTGCTTAACAGAAGCAAGTTCTTATTGAGTCTTGCCATTCGTTGTGCGGTCTCCTCCAGTTCCATGATGGTCGCTGCGGCAGGCTCATCAAGTTTCGGGTATTGCATCAGAATGTCCAACTTTGACTGGAATATGGCCAGCGGCGTTTGCAATTCGTGGGACGCATTTTCGATGAATTCCTTTTGCTCCAGAAATACTTTGCGATTGCGGTCTGTTAAATGTGTCACGGTCTTGTTCAAATCAAGAAACTCGGTAATGTTTGTTGTCTCTGGTTGAATAGATTCGTTTTTATCCAGCTCGTAGGCCTTGAGTTGATTTAACGTGTTGTAAAAAGGCATCCAAAGCCTGCGTGACAACGTTCGGTTAAGCAGCAGTAGTCCGCCGGCGAGCAGAATAAGAAGGATGACCTGAATCGAGGCCAATACCACGATCAACTCCTCGTTATCAACCAACGACATGCGAATAGTTAACAGGTAGTCCTTTCCCTTTATCCTGACCGGACTCTCCAAAATACGAAAGGGCCTGGATTCATGTTCGATGCTGTCGTAGCCTGAAATGCTTTTGTAAATTCGCTCTCCCAAGCCGCCGGCGTTTGGCACAATGGTGACGTCGTAAGAGAGCTGATCCCAAATACCCAGGTCAAGCTCCAGGTCATCCAGGTACTCAAACGTCTTGATGTGCCGGATAAACTGGTCACTGTGAAGCGCCAGAGACTCGTCGACTTCCTCGTTCAGGATTTCGCGAATGGCAAATAGCGAAACAGGGATGCTGATCGCGACCAGCACGATCGAATACAGCAACAAGCTGCGGAGACTGACCTGCAGTAATCTCATGCTGTAAATTTATAACCCAAGCCGTATACCGTCTTAATATAGTCCTCACTTCCTGCTTCCGCGAGCTTCTTCTTAAGATTTTTGACGTGCGAATAGATAAAATCGAATTTGTCCAGTAGTTCAGCGTCGTCGCCCGATAAGTGCTCAGCGATTGCATTTTTGGATACCACGCGGTTCTTATTCGACACGAGAAAAAGGAATAGGTCATACTCCTTTCT
>DATHKA010000115.1:0-3586 GCA_035489615.1 Chryseolinea sp. | reverse complement strand
CGAAGCTTTTAATCCCCTCATTGCCTTTCTCTACGGATGGAGTTTTTTCGCCGTGATTCAAACCGGCACCATTGCCGCGGTAGGAGTGGCCTTCTCTAAATTCATGGCTTACCTCGTGCCCGGTGTAAGTGAAGACCTGGTGCTCGTGAACCTTGGCTTCATGACGATTTCACCTGCGCAGCTCGTTTCGATTGTGATCATCGTATTTCTGACGTATGTCAATACACGGGGTATCCAAGGAGGAAAGGCGATACAGACTACTTTTACCATCACCAAGCTGGTGAGTCTGTTCGGTCTGATTGTGTTTGGATTGGTGATGGCGAAAGGTGAAGTGTGGTCGGCGAACTGGACGAACGCGTGGAGTCTCACCAAGCTTAATACTAATGGCACGCTTGAGGCTTACACAACAATGGCGGCTGTTGGTGCGATTGCAGCAGCCATGGTAGGATCGATCTTTAGCAGCGACGCCTGGAACAACGTGACGTTTATCGCCGGAGAAATCAAGAATCCTCAACGAAACATTGGGTTGGCGCTGTTTTTTGGCACGCTGATCGTAACCATCATTTATGTTTCGGCCAACATCATGTACACGGCCGTACTACCAATTAATGAAATCGCCTTCGCGGAAAAGGATAGGGTGGCCGTTGCAGCATCTCATGTGATTTTCGGGAATATCGGTACCATCATCATTGCTCTTATGATCATGATATCTACGTTCGGCTGCAACAACGGTCTGATCCTGGCAGGCGCGCGCGTATACTACACAATGGCAAAAGACGGATTGTTCTTTCGTCAGGTGGGAGAGCTAAACCGCTTCGCCGTTCCCCAGCGGGCGCTGTGGGTGCAATGTGTTCTTGCCTGCTTGTGGTGCCTCAGTGGAAAGTACGGCGACCTGCTCGACATGGTGTCGTTCGTAGTGGTATTGTTTTATATGCTTACCATCATTGGAATTTTCATTTTGCGCAAGACACGCCCCGACGCGCCGCGACCCTATCGCGCCTTCGGTTATCCCATACTTCCCCTGATCTATATTGCCATGGGAGCCACGTTCTGTCTGCTGCTGATTATCTATAAGCCGAAGTTCACCTGGCCTGGATTGATCATCACCCTGATTGGCATTCCGATTTATTATGCGGCGCTTCAGCGAAAGGGCCGGAAGTCCTGAAATACCCCGCTGGTCGTATCATGCTTGATCCCTCAGCTGCGTCGCTACCATGGCGATGCCCTCATTGAGGCTGTGCGGCTCATAGCCTAATTCCCGCCGCGCTTTTTCGATGTTGAATCCGGTTCGTGGAGGACGCTGCGCCGGCTGCTGAAGCTTTGTTGACTCGATTGGAATGACGAGTGAGGTATCCAGTCCAAAGAAATCGGCCGTTCGCATAGCTATGTCGTAGATCGAGAGGTAATCCTTTCCTGACAGGTGGTATATGCCGCGTGCCCCTTTGGATGCCGCGAGATAGCAACCATAAGCCAGGTCTTCTGCGAGCGTTGGTGTGCGCCATTGATCATTGACCACCTGGATGCGTTTTCCATTTTCCAAGCTTTCCTTTACCCAGGTAAGGATATTTGATCGCACTATTCCAGGCAGAATGCCATAAACGAGCACGGTTCTAACTATGGTCGAAGAAACGTCACTTGCCATAACGCGCTGTTCCGCTATCCACTTACACGCTCCATAGTAATTAACCGGATTGGGTGCATCGTCTTCCCGCAACATTTCACGTTGTCCATCGAAGATGAAATCTGTGCTCACGTGAACAAGATGGGCGCCGCATCGACGCGCGGCCTGGATGATGTTCTCCACGCCGAGAACATTGGCGCGATAGCAGGCTTCCTGGTTCTGCTCACACACGTCTACTTGCGTCATCGCCGCCGCGTGAATGATCACGCCGGGAGTATGCCGTGCAATGACCTGTTCGACAGCTGCTGTGTCGGTAACGTCCATGAGTTCAAACGGCACGTCCCATGCCCCAGCCAGTGGCGTTCGCGCCGTGGCAACGAGATTTACTTCCGGTAGAGTTGTCAGCAGGGCAATGAGCTTTTGACCGAGAAGGCCGTTGCAGCCGGTAACAAGAATTTTCACTGGGTGGACAGAAATAAGTCTGGATGTATAGCTTTCATCGTGGAAGCTCGTAGCCGTAGCGCTTTTTGATCTCTTTTTGCGACAGTTCTTCCACCGTCACGGACATAGGAATGTCTTTTGCCGGTCGGTCGGCCGCGTCCTTTTGCACGTCCGTAATCTTATCGATTACGTCCAGACCCTTGATCACCTTTCCAAATACGGTGTAGTTGCCATCCAGCATAGGAACGCCGCCCACAGTCGAGTATGCCTTGAGTTTTTCGGGAGACACCGTCTGAGATACATCCATACCGGTTTCCTTTACAACCCTGGGCTTAAGCGCTAGAAAAAGTTTTCTATATAGCACTTCATCGCCCGCTTGATACGCCGCGCCGAGTGAATCAAATGCTCCCTTGTTTGCCGGGTTGTTGAAGAACTTTCGCAGCGCCTGGTCGAACTTGGCCTGATCAAGTGTCATTTCCTCCTCATCGATGATCCGCCCCTGCACGACATAGAACTGGCTGCCGTTCGATGCCTTCTTAGGATTCTGCATATCGGGCAGTCGGGCGGCCGAAAGCGATCCTTTGTCGTGAAAATACTTAGGAACGATTTCCGCGTCGATGGTGTATCCTGGTCCACCTCGCCCCAGCATGGCACCCGGCGTTGCCTTTTTTGAGTCGGGATCTCCTCCCTGAATCATGAAGCCTTTGATGACGCGATGGAATAAGGTGCTATCATAATAGTGACTATTGGCCAGCTTGATAAAGTTCTCTTTGTGTTTAGGAGTTTCATCATACAACACCGCCACCATGTCTCCATAGTTGGTTTTGATGGTGGCGATTGTCGCCCGCTTCTGGGCACAACCAGCAACGATAATGCAACAGGCGATTACAGTCGAAATAGATATTTTTGACATGTGCTAAGTGCTTTTTGATAGTTAATACGCAACGGTGCGTCTACACGGCAGGTTGCCTGACCGGATTCCTGATTTCATGGAGAATTTCGGCGCCACCAGCTGTCAATACGTCTCGCGCGACTGTCTCACCCAAGTGTTTTGCCGCAGCGGGTTCGGCCGTGCCTTTGGCCTTTACAATTCGTTGACCATCCAGCGATATAATACCTGCCTTTAACGTAACCAGCGCGCCGTCGAAATGCGCGTAGCCGAAGGCCGGAATACTGCAACCCCCTTGCAGGGTTTTCAGGAATGAACGTTCAGCGCGCAGGCAATCTTCTGTTTCCACATGATTCACCCAGCGCTCGATTACTTCCTTCTTCCGATAATCTAATTTCTTGTGACATTCAACAGCAATGCTCCCTTGTCCAACAGCGGGAACGAAGTAGCTCGTCTCTATCTTCTCCACGATCAGGTGCTCAAAGCCCATGCGCAGTACGCCGGCATAAGCAAGGAGCAAAGCGTCATATTCACCCGCCTGTAATTTGGCAAATCGCGTTTGCAAGTTGCCGCGAATCGTCGTGGCCTGCACCTGTGGATAGAAATGCCGGAGAAATGCCACGCGCCGCGTCGCC
>DATHKA010000114.1:0-6219 GCA_035489615.1 Chryseolinea sp. | reverse complement strand
CGGAACAGGCGGTCGTTAACGCGCACTAAGAGGTTGTCGGCGTTCACAACGGACTCAGCGTAGGTTATAGCAAATTGAAATTCCGGATGGAGCGTCCGGAAAGAAGCGATTAGATCGAAGATCATCTCGTCGACCCGTACCAGGGTGGTGGTAACGGCATTGCCCGACTCTGTCTTGGCGATTTCCAGCAGCGAATTGATGATCTCACCAAGGCTCTTGGTATTATCTTTTTGAATCCTGATCAGGTGATGCAGTCGCTCCGGATCTGTTTCACGCTCCATGCGCTCAATGTCCGACAGCAGCACGGCAATCGGGGTCTTGAGTTCATGCGAGATGTGGTGAACGGCGTGCTTCTGGAAGGCGAATGCTTCATTCATCCGTTGCATGAGTTCGTTGAATCGTTGAGCAAGGATCGATACTTCGTCGCTCGTCCCCGTGGTCACCACCTTGTTGTGTGTTCCATCGACACTGAAGTCATTGATTTGGCGCGTAACCTCTACGATCGAGCGCGTGATTTTGGCCGACAAGTAATAGGCAATCAGGATCACGGCAAGGCAGATGCCGACGAGCGTAAACGTGAGAACGTACCGAAGATAGTCGAGCTTCGAATAGCCGGAAATATCGTAGGCCTTACTAATGCCGTAATAGGCTTTGTCGTCCTTTTCGAGGTATATTCCGGTCACGTCATACAGTCCATCCTTTTCTTCCATGAGTGGCTGTTCGGCGGAGAGTGCTGCCAGGATATCAGCCGAAAAGGTAACGGGTGTATCGTCGATGCTCGAGTATACCAGCTTCTTGGATTTGTCGAATATGAGAAGTTTCTCGTCGTATATGTCGTGGATGGTGATGCGGTCCATGGCTTCGATCAGGTCTTGGTCGATGTTGCGGATTTCGGTGAGAAATTTTAGCGTGGTCCTGATCTTTTCAACTTGTCGCTGTTGAAATTCCTCTTCTCTAAATCGCGAAAAAAGCGTGTAGATGAAAATCAATGCGGTAGCCAGCAGCACGATGGTAACCGACGAAAAATAGAGCACGATTTTCTTCCGGATGTTCATCTACAATTCCAGGTAATAGCCGTAGCCTACGCGCGTTCGGATCGAGTCCTTTCCAAACGGTTTGTCAAGTTTCTTCCGAAGGAAATTGATATACACTTCCACCGTATTAGTATTCGCATCGAAGTTACGGCCCCAGATTTCCTCGATCAAATCTTTCTTTGATACTACTTCTCCGCGTGCCACCAGCAGCCGGACGAGGATTTGATATTCCCTTGGCGTAAGGTTGATCTCAGTGCCACCTCGCGTCACGCGTTTGGTCATTGGGTTCACAACTATATCGCCAGCGGAAATGGGTGTCAATGGAGATTCCTGGACGTTGGCGTTGCGTCGGAGTAAGGATTGTATACGCAAGACAAGTTCCTGCATGTAGAACGGCTTAGTCAGGTAATCGTCAGCGCCGCTCTCGTAGCCCTGCACCTTGTCTTCAATCTCATCGAATGCGGTCAAGATGAGTACCGGCGTGGTTGTATTAAGTTTTCGGAAATCACGACAAATATCGTAGCCGTTCTTTCCCGGCAGGTTAAGGTCAAGGATAACGCAGTCAAAGGTGTCTTTCTTCAGCATCTTCTCGCCGAGAAATCCATCAAATGCAGCCTGTACATCAAACCCTTCACGTAGAAGAGCCTCACGGATATTCTGATTGATATTGGGGTCGTCTTCTATGAGCAGTATCCGTCTCACAGACGATTCGTCTAGTTGACTTTGATCAACTCAACATCGAAAATCAAGGTGGCGTGCGGAGGGATCTGCGATCCTGCACCCTGCTCTCCGTAGCCAATGGAAGCGGGTATGAAGATCGTCCACTTGTCGCCTTCATGCATAAGTTGAAGGGCCTCTGTCCATCCTTCGATTACACCGCCTACGTTGAATGTAGCAGGCTCTTTCCGCTCATGGGAGCTATCGAATACTGTGCCGTTAATCAGGCGACCGGTATAATGAACCGTTACATTATCTGATGCCTTAGGCATTTTTCCTTTACCAGAGCTGTTCACCTTATATTGCAGGCCGCTGGCCGTGGTCATAACCCCGGCAGCTTTCTTGTTGGTCTCCAGGAATAGGTCATTCGCTACTTTCTCCCGGTTCATCTTTTCAAAGGCCACCTTTTGCATATAAGTCTGCACCAGTTGCATGCCCGCGTCTTGTGAAATCCGCAGGCTGTCGCCCGCATACACGTCCTTGAATCCCTCTGATATCGCGTCTACTTTCAGTGAGTCGCCACCCTGAGCTTTCAGATTTGTTGCCATGAGCGCCCCGAGTGAGTAGCTCACTTGTCTCAGCGTATCGGCAAGTGCCACGACCTTGGGTTTTTTCAGATCGGCAATGTCAACCTTCAGTTTTTCATTTTCTTTTCTTAACGATTCGACCTGCGCGGCCAATTCCTTTTTTGACTGACCCATCACGCTTACGGTCGAAAGAAGGAGTATAAAAACAATTAGATGTCGCATAATTTTCACGTTTCAGATGGCTTCACAAATTAAGCCGCAAAGAAAAGAAAATATTTTGGAATAGGCACCACCAATGACGATTGATACTATTCTGCTATATTGGCGCGAAGCAACCGATTGTATGGTCCTTGATAAGACACTTTCGCCCGCTGATCTGGGCCCGGCAATAGAACGATTCTGGCAATTGTCCGCAACGAAAATTCTTTCCATTGAACGGAACGACGATTCGAGCACACCGGTGTATACCGTGAATGGGCGCTACACGAGCCGTGGCTGGACGGAATGGACCCAGGGCTTTCAATTCGGTTCTGCGCTATTGCAATTCGACGCAACCGCCGATGAACAATTTCTGAACATTGGCCGGGATAACACGCGCAATCGTATGGCGCCTCACCTTACGCATGAAGGTGTGCATGATCACGGTTTTAATAACCTAAGCACTTACGGCAACCTGTGGCGCATGATGCACGAGCGAAAGATCCCGTTTGTTTCGTGGGAGAACGACTTCTACGAACTGGCATTGAAGGCAAGTGGCGCCGTGCAGGCCATGCGTTGGACGCCGATTCAGGGGGGAGGTTACCTGTACTCATTTAATGGACCGCAGTCTCTGTTTGTTGACACGGTTCGTTCCTGCCGGATTCTCATGGTTAGCCATGGTCTTGGACACTTCCTCCATAGTGAGAACGATGTTCGTGTCAACTTGCTGGAACGCGCGGTGCAACACCTCGAAGCAACGGCGCGGTACTCGGTGTTTTATGGCGAGGGCCGCGACCGGTATGATCTCCGTGGCAGGACCGCCCATGAATGCTTGTTCAACACGAAGGATGGAAACTTCAGATGCCCCAATGCACAGCAAGGATTCAGCGGATTCACCACCTGGACACGCGGACTTGCCTGGGCCATGTGCGGGTTTGCCGAACAACTGGAGTTCCTGGGAGGAACGCGCTACCTATCTGAACTGGCATCCGATGGCGACGCGCTGGTGCTGATCCTGCTAAAAGCCGCCATGGCAACCTGCGATTTTTATATCGACAACACGGCCATGGATGGCATTCCCTATTGGGATACCGGGGCCCCTGAACTCTATCGGCTCGGCGACTATACACAACGCCCTGCTGATCCTTATAATGACTTCGAGCCGGTGGACAGCTCGGCCGCCGCTATTGGCGCCCAGGGCCTTTTACGTCTGGGATACTTTCTGCGTGTAGCCGATCCGTTAAAGGCTGCACACTACATACAAGCCGGCCTCACCGTGGCGAAGACCCTACTGTCAGACAAATACCTTTCGCTAACCCCCGATCACCAGGGACTGTTACTACACTCCGTATATCATCGGCCCAACGGTTGGGATAATGTCCCCAGCGGGCGAAAGGTACCCTGTGACGAATCCAGCATGTGGGGCGACTATCACCTCCGCGAGCTTGTGCTGTATCTGCAGCGGCTCGCACATCAGGAGCCGTATCACTGTTTTTATAGCCCGCTGATAGAGCGCAGGGCTTAGTTTGATGACCGTGATGCATTTTATTTATGATCGACTACAATTCTCCAAATTCCGATGAGCGGTAAGCACAAACCTAAGTACAAACGAGTCGCACAATTAAAAACCCTTGCCGATCTACAGGGCTATTTATCCAGTCTGAATACATCGCTTCCTGTGGATGAGCAACTAATGACTGGCGATGCCACGCCATTCAAGGACAGGTATGTACTCCGCTCGGGTAAGACGATAGGCAATCGTTTTTGCATCCTCCCGATGGAGGGGTGGGATGGAACGTCCGATGGACTACCCAGCGAGTATTCCAAACGCCGTTGGAATAACTTTGCCATATCCGGTGCAAAGCTGTTGTGGGGCTGCGAGGCTGTGGCGGTACGTCACGACGGACGGGCCAATCCCAACCAATTGCTCATTCACGACAAGAATGCCGACGTCTACAAAGCTCTGTTCGAGCAGGTATATGAAAGTCACCGGCAAAAGTTCGGTAATGCCGACGACTTGCTGGTGGGCTTTCAGTTAACCCACTCGGGAAGATTTTGTAAACCGAATGACAAGAAGCGGATGGAACCGCAGATCCTGTATCACCATCCGGTTCTGAATCGCAAGTTTGGGTTGTCGGCGGAATATCCCTTGATGACGGATGATTACATCGATCAATTAATTGATGACTTCGTTCATGCGTCCAAACTGGCGGCAGGGGCCGGTTATCAATTTGTTGATCTCAAACATTGCCACGGATATCTGGGACATGAATTCTTGAGCGCGACCGATCGCCCGGGTAAGTATGGTGGAAGTTTTGAAAACCGCACACGGTTTCTGCGCGAGATCGTTAGCGGCATACGGGCCGAAGTTCCTCAACTTGACATTGGCGTGCGCCTCAGTGCATTCGACTATATTCCATTCAAACCAGGCGACGAACAACTCGGGGAGCCTGAGCAAACGGAGGGTTCCTATACGTATGCATTCGGTGGCGACATATCGGGCACAGGTATCGACTATCAGGAGCCGTTTAAGTTCCTGGAGTTACTTCGATCGTTAAACATAGAGCTTCTATGCACGACCGCGGGAAGTCCATACTACAATCCACACATTCAGCGGCCAGCGCTGTTTCCGCCTTCTGACGGATATCAGCCGCCGGAAGATCCCTTGGTTGGGGTAGCCCGACAGTTGGAGGCCACGTCCGTCATCAAGAAGGCGTTTCCCGATCTGGCAGTTGTCGGATCGGCATATTCCTATTTGCAGGAATGGCTTCCTTACGTGGGCCAGCGCGTATTGCGTGAGGGGGGTGCAGATTTTATTGGCCTGGGACGGATGGTATTGTCCTATCCGGAGATGCCGGACGATATATTGTCGCACCGTCCCCTGAAGCGGGATAAGTTATGCAGAACATTTTCGGACTGCACCACGGCGCCTCGAAATGGCATGCTCTCGGGATGCTTTCCGCTGGATCCATATTACAAGGCAATGCCGGAAGCCCAGATGTTGAAGGAGATCAAGGCTGAATAGCTATGAGAGAAATTGCACTAGTAACAGGAGGCAGTCGCGGCATAGGCCTGGGTATAGCCCGAGCGTTGGCTACCGCGGGATTTGACCTGGCCATTAATGGCGTTCGCGACGAGACAGAAGCCGGGGCGGCGCTTGAATCGTTAAGAAGTCTCGGCGCCAGCGTGGTCTATTGCCAGGGGAACATCGGTGACGCGGCCCACAGAGCACACATCATTGAAACCGCGTTGCAGCGATTGAACCGAATCGACGTGCTCGTGAACAATGCGGGAGTGGCGCCATTCGTGCGCAAGGACTTGCTTGAGCTCGATGCGGAGAACTTTGACCGTTTGCTGAATATTAACCTGAAGGGAACCTTCTTTCTCACCCAGGCGGTGGCCCGTCATATGCTAGCAACCGCCGCGGCACGACGTCGGCCGGGTCGCATTATTACGATAACCTCCGTGTCGGCCACCCACGCCTCCGTGAACCGGGGAGAGTACTGCATATCTAAAGCCGGATTGGCCATGATGACAAAGTTGTTCGCCACGCGTCTTGCAACGGATGGTATAGGCGTCTTTGAAGTGAGGCCTGGCATTATTCATACCGATATGACGGCAGGTGTTCAGGAGAAATATGACAACCTGATTGCCAACGGCCTTACCCTCGAACCACGATGGGGGGAAGCTTCTGACGTCGGTAATGCCGTTACCCTGTTGGCAGCAGGTCAGCTGACTTATGC
>DATHKA010000113.1:0-7574 GCA_035489615.1 Chryseolinea sp. | reverse complement strand
GCCTGGTCGTTGATCACATCGACATTTATCACATGCACGGCTTCGACGCCAATACGCCTGTATACGAGGTGTTAGGAACGTTGAATAACCTGGTGGAAAGCGGGAAGGTGAGATACATCGCCTGCAGTAACTTCTCGGGCTGGCACTTGATGAAGTCGCTCAGCGTCTCAGAACGGTATGGCTGGACGAAGTATGTCGGCCACCAGGCGTACTATTCCTTAGTGAACCGCGACTTCGAATGGGAGTTAATGCCCTTGGGTATTGATCAGGGTGTAGGCACGATGGTGTGGAGTCCATTGGCTTCGGGGCTGCTGAGTGGAAAATACCGCCGCGGCGAGCCGCAGCCCGATGCGCGAGTTTCCCAGGGCGGCAGTCCTGTGCCGGGCTTTGCCGTGTCGCAGGAGTTGTTGTTCAGGATTGTGGATGCGCTGGAGGAGGTTGCTGAAGCGACCGGCAAAACGGTAGCGCAAGTGGCACTGAACTGGCTGCTGCAGCGGCCCACGGTTGTGAACATCATTGTCGGTGCCCGCACGGAGGAGCAACTCCTTGACAACCTCGGGGCTACGGGGTGGAAGCTGACCACCGACCAGGTGAAGCGCCTGGATGCCGCCAGTGACACGTCACCTGCATATCCGTACTGGCATCAGCGGCAACAATATGGCCTGAACTCCGCGCCCAAGCTGTATCAGGAGTAGGTGCTCGACATGCAACGTTATGGCTACCCGTCCGTTATCATAATTCCCGCTGCGAACCTTCCCGCGTCGCCCTTCCGCGCGGAGAAAAATGCGTGGTTATGAATGACCGTACACAGGTTGGAGACTTCAATATGCCCGTCCGGCACGTCGAATTCGAGGAGCTGCTGGCGATTGGCATTCCACAGATCCAGTTTGGCCTTTTGTGGAAGCGTGTGAACGAGCAACTCGCCGTGCGCGTCGAATGACGCCTGCACAGCTGTTATCACTTCCAGGCCCACTTCATATGACTCCTGGCTCACAGAAGGACCAATACCGGCGAACACGTCCGCTCCGATCGTTCCATAGCGATCATGCATTTCATTCAATGTTTTCTCAAGAATGCGCGCGACAGTGCCCCGCCACCCGGAATGCACCGCCGCGACTACTTTGTTTTTGGCATCGTACAGAATGATCGGCACACAATCGGCCGACATCACCGCGATACAAACATCAGGATGCGTAGTGATCAGAGCATCCGTTTCCGTCAGCTCTTCTTTCGTAGTCGAGGGAGACACGTGAACAATATGTGTTTTATGCACCTGCGACGGAAGGAAAAGAGCCTGCTCATCTACGCGCATGGCTTCAGCCAGGAGGCGCCGATTGTTTACCACGAGCGCACGATCCGGTGTACTCGAAAAACTTAACGTGAAGGGTTCGCCTTGCGGATTGGTATTCCGATCGGTTACAAAGTGCCTGATCCCTCGCAGTGCTGAAAGGCCATCAAACTCCCAAAGTGATAATCCATTTCGAACGACGATCTTCATCTAAGGCTCCTTTACCGCGACCTCTAGCGCCTTGGTTGTGGTGTAGTACTTCGCGAGCATGTTCGGCACTTCCCACGCCGGCATATCGCCATTCTTCAGATACCCCAGGAATTTTTCCATCACCCGGCCGAAATGTGCCTCATGCCCTTCCTTGTATTGCTCCGGAATAACCACTTCCCATCCCTTGGCGTTCTTTTTCAACTCAACTCCCGCATATTTATCCTGAATCTTTCTGAACTGTCCGGCCAGCACAGCCTCGTAGCCATCGACCTTCAGGGGTTCGATATACAACGTAGGTTTAAATTGTTCCTCTTTGCCCTGCCGGATGATCAGGTTCGCTTTCGTTCCACGCATGATCGAATAATGGGTATCGCCGGCGCCTTCCGGTGCCTGATAATTCCAGATGACAGAAACACGGGCATGCACGTTCTTGATTTTGTAATTGATCTCCCCGTTGCTATACACCTCCAGCACTGTGTCCGACTTCACCATGGATTGGAGATACCCGGGGAATGCATCCAGCTTGGTGATGGCTTTGAACTGTGACAGCGTCATGGGAGTTTTCGTACGTTTTGCCTTCTGGATTTCGATGTCGTGCGTATAGTCGATAGCCTGTTCAGGAAAGCATTCCCATTGCACCAGGTCGACCAGGTGTGTCGTTACATCTACAATGCCTTCTCCTTCCTGCTTTACATCCATAAACCATGGCGGCCGCGTAAGAATACTACCGGATACGTATTTGAAAAAGTGGTGCACGCTTTCTTTTGTGACGGACGGATTCTCCGGCGTTCCTGCTTCCAGGACTCCAAACACCTCAGGAAGTTGAGACAATTCCTTTTGCAGGATCGTACTGATCTCGTATCGTTCGGTCATGATGTCGTATAGCAATAACTTTTTCGAAGCCGCCTCAGTAAATGCCGTCTTCAGCAAATCGAAGCCCTTGCCGTCGATCGCCATGGGCTTATCACCGAGTACATTGAACCCCGCACCAATCGCACGTGCGATGTATTCGGTCTTCTTTTCATTGTTGCCCGCCAATACAACTACGTTGCCGCTTTTCTGGGTGAGCATCTTGTCAAAGAAATCAGCACCCGTGTACACCACTTCGTTCCAGCGTGTGGGGTTTTCTGCCCGCTTGTTGAAATTGTCAATGCGCGCCAGGTGCATCTCGACATCAGGCCCGGCCGGTGCGTACACATGAATAACGCTGTCGACGTCGTCGTACATCGACTTCTGCACCAGTGCCGCATGAAAATGCCCCGGGTCGACGGTAACGAGGTGTACAGGTTTCTGTGCCACAGTATGATCTTCGCTTTTGGATGTGCAGTTGAGAAGTGTGAGTGCCGTTGCGCCGATGCGCAACATTGCCGTGAGTCTACGAGCAGACAGGATCATGATTGCTATTCAGGTTTTGTATCGAATGTGCGATTTACCAAAGAGTAATCAACTTTTCAACGCATATGGTGAGCGTTGTGGTCGCGACAGCATTTTATTTGCCTTGTCGTTGTTCTTGAATTTCTCTGCAGCAGGATCCCAATACACTTTCCGGTCAAGCTTCATAACGATGTGGTGAAGCAGGCAGGTGCTGCAGGAACGGTGTGCTACTTCGACGGGAGCGATGGTTTCCTTACGGCTCTTGATACAATCCAGCCAGTTGCCGTGGTGGTCGTTACTAACATACAGGTGAATTTCATTCGGCCCGATAACGGAGCGGATAATGGACGGATCACTGGCTTCGAGTGGTTTAACACCATCTGCATTGGGAACGGGGTCACTGGCCGTTGCCTGATAGTTTCCGCGCGTTACGAAAAGCCATCCTTTGGTGCCTTCGAACTTAATACCATTCGGGAGCTCATTGCTGACGATCATTTTCACACCATTGGCATACAGCGCTTCAGTACGGAAGATGCCATGCACGTCCCACAGTCCGGATTTCGGAAATTCGGCATGTCCCCAAATTTCCACGGGACCTGTAAGTTCCGTTCCCATTGCCCAGTGGGCGCAGTCGATATGGTGGGATCCCCATCCGGTGATCATTCCTGCGCCAAAATGTTCACAACGAAGCCATCCTGGACGATCGTAATCTTTTTGAGGATGTACGCGCTTCTCGGTGTAGTAAACTTCTGGTGTTGACCCCAGCCACATGTCGTAGTTGAGATTGGACGGTACAGGCATCTCTGGTTCTTCATCGCCTGAGGGATCGCCGGGCAACCCTACGTATACTGTTTTGAGATCGCCGATTCGCCCGTTGCGAATTAACTCTGCGGCGTACCGGAATTGTGGACTTGATCTCTGTTGACTTCCGATCTGAAACACCTGGTTGCTTTTGTGCACAGCATCACTCATGGCTCTTCCTTCGGCAATGGTAAGTGACGCAGGCTTTTGCATATATATGTCCTTCTTCGCCCTGACAGCATCGACCGCGATGCGCGCGTGCCAGTGGTCGGGCGTACTGATGATGACAGCATCAACGTCTTTGTTGGTTAATAATTCGCGATAATCGTTGTAAACGCTTACACCATCGAATGGCTTGCCATTCTTCTTTGAGTAGAATTCATTGATCAGCGTTTTGCCCTCGGCTGCACGCTTCTGATCCAGGTCGCAAACCGCCATGACCTGGGCCGTATCAAACTTCCACACACCCGGCAGGTCATGAGACCGTGAGATTCGTCCGGCACCTATAGCGCCGATATTAATGCGATTGCTGGGAGCGTGCTTGCCAAATACACTTGCCGGCACGATGATGGGGAAACCAGTGACGGCGGCCACGACGGCAACAGTCTTGGCGGACTTGCTAATGAACTGTCGCCGGGTTACAGGTTCTTCAGATTCACTCATAACTCGAAAGGTTAGGTCTCGTTGTGCCTCAAACAAAATGGATAGGCAACTTGCAACACGGTTGCCAAGGCATCAATAACATCAGTACCTCGAACACAACCGCGATTGAAATTAAGGCATTTATCCGACAAATAAATGCATTCTTTGATGACGTATGTGCATATTCGCCAATATAACAAGCTCAACGTGAATGAGGAAGCAGTGTAAGCAGAGGACGCGCAGTAAACAGAGGATGCAGGGTGTTTTAACCGCGCGCCCTCTGCTTCCTTATGATCAAATCTGACAAGCCAATATGACGCGAATGCAACAAACCATGCGCTGGTACGGACCTCACGACCCGGTGAGCCTGAGTGACATCCTTCAGGCCGGATGCACCGGCGTAGTAACGGCCCTTCATCACGTTCCGGTGGGCGAAGTCTGGACAGCAGAAGAAATCAACCAACGGCGTAACCTCATCGAGGAGGCGGGCCTGGAGTGGTCGGTGATTGAGAGTCTGCCTGTACATGAGGACATCAAGCGACAAACCGGACGATACCTCGAGTGGATCGAGAACTATAAAGTAAGTCTCCGCAACGTCGGCGCGTGCGGCCTCAAGGTCGTAACCTATAACTTCATGCCTATTCTGGATTGGATGCGTACCGATATCTCCTATCCAATGCCTGATGGTAGCAAAGCGCTGTACTTTGAGCGGGCTGCATTCATAGCATTTGACTTGTTTCTCCTGCAACGGCCGGGTGCCGAAGAGGATTATGCGCCCGCTGAAATTGCAAACGCCCGTGTACGGTTCGCGGCCATGTCGGATGGCGAGAAGAATAAGTTATTCCGAAACTGTCTGCTCGGCCTGCCAGGTAGTGATGTGCCGTTTACACCGGCGGAAATTCTTTCAGCGCTGAAGTTGTATTCGGGCGTCAACGCCAATAAGTTGAAGGAGCATCTGTACTATTTCCTCCGGGAAATAGTACCAGTAGCTGAATCGAGCGGTCTGAAGATGGCAATCCATCCCGATGATCCGCCGTATCCCATCCTCGGACTTCCGCGCATCGTGAGTACGGAGGCAGACGCATGGGATATCGTGCGTGCCTGTCCATCGATCGCTAATGGCCTCTGCTTTTGCACCGGTTCGTACGGTGCAAGGGCCGACAACCACCTGGCAGAAATGGTGACCCGACTCGGAGATCACATACATTTCCTGCATTTAAGAAGTACCCAACGCGACGCGGCGGGTAACTTTTACGAGGCAAATCACCTCGAGGGAAATGCGGATATGCCTTCTGTTGTAAGAGAGGTTGTGGCGCTCATGCAGCGAACGGGACGATCGATTCCCATGCGGCCTGATCATGGGCACCAGATGCTCGACGATCTTTCGAAGACGACCTATCCGGGCTATTCTGCTATAGGCAGACTCCGTGGTATTGCGGAATTGCGCGGCCTGGAGTTGGGTATTGCTTCGATGAAAACTCATTCATTCGCTAAATAAATTCAACACCATATGAAGATAATTGCTTGTGTTCTTGTACTGCTTGCCGTCTCACCGGTTTTTGGACAATCTAATAATCCGGCACTGAGAGTAATCATGATTGGTGCACATCCCGATGACTGTGATCAGGATGGAGGAGGAGCAGCCATCTTGTTTGCCAAAATGGGATATGCCGTGAAATTTGTATCAGTCACCAATGGAGATGCTGGCCATCAGTCGCAAGGTGGCGGGGTACTGGCGGCCCGACGATACGCAGAGGCGAAAGAGGCAGGTAAGCGGTTCGGCGTGTCCTACGATGTGCTGGGCAATCACGATGGAGAACTGCTGCCGTCACTTGACGTGCGCCTTCAGGTGATACGCAAAATACGCGAGTGGAATGCCGACATCGTCATCGCTCCCAGACCGAACGACTATCATCCCGATCATCGCTACACAGGGATTCTCGTGCAGGACGCGGCCTATATGGTGGCCGTTCCCAATGTGGCGTCTGATACACCACCTCTGAAAAAGAATCCTGTATTTCTCTATTTCCAGGACTTCTTTCAGCGTCCCAATCCGTTCAGACCCGATATCGCCGTAGACATCTCAGAGGTGTTTCCCCAGAAGATTCACGCACTCGATGCACATATATCGCAAGTATACGAATGGCTCCCCTGGATAGGCGGTTTTCTCTCGGAAGTACCACAGGATGTCTCGAAGCGCGAGCAGTGGCTGACGGGAAACAGGACGGTACGCATTACGCCAGAAGTGCGCTCTTCCCTCGAGAAATGGTATGGAAAGGCGTACGCCACGCAGGTAAAACACGCCGAAGCATTTGAAATTTGTGAGTATGGAACTCAGCCAACAGAAGCCGACATACGGCGATTGTTTCCGATGATCGTGGCAAAATGATGACGTTTCAGAGGGACTTGAGAGGGGAACTCTCTCGTACACATTAGGATAATTTGTTTCATCATTCTATTTTTGGCGATTAAATTCCTGCGATACGATACAAATGGTTCAATCTTTAACCAGCGGTTTTAAGAGCGAAAACAGAGACATCGTACATAATTTCAATGGAAGCACACGAGGTGTGGTAATCATTACTAACATTTTCACTAAATCCTAAATTCAAAAAACGCTATGGCAAAGAAAGCGAAAAAGGCTGCGAAGAAAGCAGCAAAGAAACCGGCTAAGAAGGCAGCCAAGAAAGTCGTAAAGAAAGCTGCTAAGAAGGTCGTAAAGAAGGCAGCTCCGAAGAAAGCTGCTAAGAAAAGAAAACCTAATGCAGCGTTCATGGCAGCTCTCCAGCCAAGCGCTTTGTTGTCTGAGGTAGTAGGTAGCAAGCCACTTCCTCGCACTGAAGTCATTAAGAAGATATGGGACTATATCAAGAAGAATGGCCTGCAGGACAGCAAGAACAGACGTATGATCAACGCAGATGAGAAACTGAAGCCGATCTTCGACGGCAAGAACCAGGTATCGATGTTTGAACTGGCCAAAGTGGTCAGCAAACACGTGAAGTAATCACTGGTGTCACATCTCATTGGCGCAGGCTTGCTGTTATCAGCATAAGCCTGCGCCAATTTTTTTTTACACGCCGCTGCTTTCAATCGCCGGGAAGATTCGGCATTTTTCCCTTATGAAGAAATTCCTGTTACTGGGCTTAAGCTCGTTTTTTTCGCTCGCGTTGTTCGCCCAGCGACCCGAATTGGGCATCGTGATGGATAATAGCCGCGATAGCCTGCTCTATGCATCGGGATATCGTTACATCGTGGAGAA
>DATHKA010000112.1:0-21377 GCA_035489615.1 Chryseolinea sp. | reverse complement strand
CCTTAATGTCGTTCGCGCTCATCTCGGGAGCGAGATCGTAAGTAGCCACTTTCGGAGAAGGGCAAAGTAAGCGCGATTCTCCCGGAAACGGTTCTTCGCGGCCACCCGAGAAAAAGAACGTCACATGCGGATACTTTTCCGTTTCCGCAATCCGGATTTGCTTCTTGCCAGCCTCCGACACAACCTCGCCCAGCGTCTTGTCGAGATTGTCCTTGGTGAAAATCACTTTGACATTTTTGAAAGACTCATCGTACGTCGTGAGCGTGATGTAATCAAGGGAAAGCTTACGCATGTCATGGTCGGGAAAATCCTGCTGCGTGAGCACTTGTGTAATCTCGCGACCGCGGTCTGTTCGGAAGTTGAAGCACAGTACCACGTCGCCTTCGGCGATGGTGGCGACAGGCTGACCGGCAGGTGAGGTCACGACAATGGGTTTAATAAACTCGTCAGTCACATTGTTGTCGTAGGATGCCTGAACGGCGCCCAGGGGATCCGTTGATTTTTGACCAACGCCCTTTACCAGCAGATCGTAAGCCAGCTTTACGCGTTCCCAGCGCTTGTCGCGATCCATGGAATAGTAGCGGCCAATAATGCTGGCGAGTTTGCCAGTGGTGTTGGCCATATGGTGCGTAAGATCTTTGAGAAAACCGAGTCCACTTTTGGGATCGCAGTCGCGTCCGTCCGTAAAGGCATGGATGAACAGATTGGCCACCTTATTATTGTGTGCAATGGTTATTAAGCCTTTCAGGTGTTCAATATGCGAATGCACGCCGCCATCAGATACGAGTCCAATGAGGTGGATGTTCTTGTTATTTTTCTTGGCATAGGCAAAGCTGTCCAGTAACACCGGGTTCTGATCGAGTTCTTTGTCTTCTACGGCTTTGTTGATGCGCACGAGATCCTGGTACACAACCCGTCCGGCCCCGATGTTCATGTGACCGACTTCCGAGTTACCCATCTGCCCATCCGGCAATCCGACGGCTAAACCGGATGCCTGGAGCTTACTATTGGCGTACTTTGGGTATAATGAGTTAATGAATGGCGTCTTCGCATGGTCTACGGCGGATACTGCCTTATTCTTCGCGATGCCCCAACCATCGAGGATCATCAGGAGTACTTTTTTATTCATGGCACAGTGAGTAGATGTGATTAGAAACTTTGGTCTGAAATCAGGCCGCAAATATAGTCGATTGCATGATTGAATGGTGTTGCAAGATGTTCAGCAAACGATTGCGGAGACCGGGTTGTGATTAATTGATTATCTTGCGACAATGGCATAGTTTTCGCCCATGTTTAGTTACCTCATCCATGAAAATGAACAAGTATCTACTAGCAATCGTTTGGATTGCTACATTTTTGGCAGCGACTACTTCATTTGCGCAGGGCGACGTTATCGCCCAGGTCAAGGAAACAATTAAGGCGGGAAGCGCCAAAGAACTGTCGCGCTACCTGAATCAAACCGTTGACGTTACGCTCAATGATGGGCCCCAATCCTATAGCAAGGCGCAGGCTGAATTCGTATTTCGCGACTTCTTCAAGCAACACCCTCCGGTAGAGTTCAACATCATCCACCAGGGTACCTCGAAAGGCGGCCAGACCTTTGGAATCGGGCAATACAAGACCGATGCTGAAACATACAGGGTCTACATGAAGATCAAGACCGTTGATAATCAGCAACTTGTGCACGAGATCTCGTTTGCCAAAGAATAGCGACTGCCAGGCGAAGGTGTCTTAGCCGATGCCCGAAATTTTATTCTGCTGCACGAAGGTTGGCTCAGCGATTCAGGCCTACTTTTGCATCCGTGCGACCTGACTATATCACCCCCACATTCCTTGAAGGCTTTATTCAATCTTCGCTTTCCGAAGACCTGGGCACGGGAGACCATTCCAGTCTGGCAGCAGTGCCCCGGCAGGCAAATTCGCGCGCGCGACTCCTTATAAAGGATCATGGAATTCTGGCAGGCGTTGAGCTCGCCACGCATATCTACAGGCAATATGACCCGGGGATGCGTGTGGAGGTGTTGATGGAAGACGGCGACAAGATCAAAGTGGGCGACGTGGCCTTTACGGTAGAAGGTGCAGCGCGTTCCATCCTGGCCACCGAGCGACTGGTGCTGAATTGCATGCAGCGAATGAGCGGCATTGCCACACGCGCGAATTCCCTTACTCTCCTAATCGAAGGTACCGGGGCAAAGTTGCTAGATACCAGAAAAACGACGCCAAACTTCCGCTTGTTGGAAAAGTGGGCAGTGAGGATAGGCGGCGCCCATAACCATCGGATCGGCCTGTTCGATATGATCATGTTAAAAGACAATCATATCGACATGGCAGGTGGAATTGAAAGCGCCATCATGCGCACAATCGACTATCTTCGCGCCGGAAACCTGAAGCTTCGGATCGAAATAGAGACGAGAAACCTTACCGAGGTGCGGGAGGTGTTGAAGGTGGGAGGAGTTGATGTGATCATGCTTGACAACATGACACCTGCCGACATGCGTGAAGCCGTCAAGCTGATCGGTGGCCGATTTCAAACCGAGGCCAGCGGGAACATCAACGAGACCACTATACGCAATGTCGCCGAAACGGGTATTGACTTCATCTCGGTAGGTGCCCTTACGCATGCTGTGCGAAGCCTCGATATGAGCTTAAAGGTATACTAATCAGAAATAGCGAATTAAATTTCTATGATCGTAAGAACGAAAAACTACAAGCTGGAAAAGAAAGTATATATCAATCTGGCGTTGAAGAGTATTTTGAAGAAGCAAGGCTGGATGGCTTTGGTCGGTGCCGTGGTGCTTAGCCTGGGCTACTTTATTCCTGGCGCCAATTCCATTTGGTGGTTTATTGGTGCGGTCATCGGAGTCGGCCTGTACGTGCTTTTCTGGTGGATACAATTCTATGGCGTTACGCAACTCGAACAAGGGAAGGCGCTATTTGAAAAGTTTTCGTACGAGATCAGCAGTCAGCAGATTCTTATGAAAAAGAATCCGCGTGAAGGCATGCCACTGAAATGGGACCAGATTCAAAAAGTTGACATTGGCCCAGATTATTTTGCCCTCTTTGTTAATAAAGCACAGGTGATCTACTGGCCGTATAAGATTTTCAATACTGACAACGAGCGGAAGTTCGTGGCGAGCATCCTGAAGAACAAGGGACTGCTGAAATGACCTGAGAGGTTTCTGACCTTATTGTTTACTCGTCCGGACCGTGTTGTTCTTGAACCAGTGGACCTGTTGTGAGGCTATGGAACGCGCGAAAAAGAAATACACACCCGAAGAAGCGAAGGCAAAGCTCTATGCTTATTGTGCCTATCAGGAGCGCTCGCACCAGGAGGTGAGGCGCAAACTTGATTCGATTGGCGTATACGGCAATCCTGCCGATGAGATAATGGTGGACCTGATTACAGCGGGATATCTCAATGAAGAACGATTTGCCAAGGCTTTTGCAGGGGGAAAATTCCGGATTAAGGGGTGGGGTCGCGTACGGATTCAGCGTGAACTGGAGACGCATGGCGTGACGAAGAATTGCATCCGCGCGGGCATGAAAGAGATCGATGATAGCGATTACCGGAAGACATTGGAAAAATTGCTCCGCAAAAAGGCGGCAACACTGCCTAACGATACCCCTATTGTCAGGCGCGATAAATTGGGCCGTTTCGCGATTTCAAAAGGATACGAATCGGATCTTGTATGGAAAGCCCTTGATGAAATTCTGGGCGACGATTAGTAAGTCACGGCTAGTCGAAATCAATAATAGTCTGGAAAGAAGGAGATGGTTTGCCGGTACAAATTTACCGCCCGGAGGCAAGGCACGGCTATTTTTACTACGACGTCCTAGCGGATCGCGTCCTCGTTTGTTCCGAGTTGTCACTTTTTTTGGCTATTTTGCGTTAGGTAGAATATAGACGTTACGGCCATGAAACCAAGAATGGAAAACAAGTTGAACTGGATTTCCGGCAAGACTGCCAAGAGCCGGGAATTGGTTTATAAGCTCATCGATATCAACAAAGAGATCGACAGCAACGGCAAGACCTTTCGCGTGGGCGACAAAATCTATTTTGTAAGAGAGCTTGGTTAATCGCACGTGGCGTTAGCGCTTTCAACCCTTTCGCTATTTCTATTCTTTCTGCCCGGTATTGTTTTCAAGCGGGCCTATCTGTCATCTGTTTTCTCCAGGAAGTTAAAGTTCTCCGGGCTACTGGATGAAGTGTTTTGGGCGGTGTTCCCGTCGATTATCATGCATTTTATTGCGTTCGGATCCCTGAAGCTGGCAGCGTCGCTCTTCGAATTTGAATTCAATCTTACCCCGCTGCTCGACGTACTCATCGGAAACACAAACTATCAACAGGGTCTCGTCAGCTATCTCTACTATTGCGTTTCCGTCATTGGCGTGGCGTATATCGCCGGTCATGCCTGCCGCCGTTTTGTTCGCGTCTTAAAACTCGACCGACGGTTCAGGCTTTTCCGGTTTTCAAACGACTGGCACTATTTACTCAGCGGCGAGTTTCTCGATTTTCCCGAAGTTCCTGATCATCCTGAAGAGGTCAGCTTCAAGCTCGTGAATGTCTTGACACAGGCTGGAAGCGAAACGATGATCTACATCGGCGAATTGATCCACTTCACCCTCTCCGACGAGGGAGGCCTGGATACAATTGTACTGAAGGACGCGAAGCGCCGGTTCCTGAAAGACGACCTGGTTGAAAATCGCTACTACGATATCCCGGGTCGCTACATAACGATACCCTACAAGACCATCCTCAATATCAACATACGATATTTCTACCTGGAGGAGCTTATGGAAGTTGAAGAGTCGGAGGAACTGTTGTAGAAATTTTATTTCTGTCCAACCATAAAGACGGCATTCGCGAAAAGCATTTTTCCGTTTTCCCAGAACTCCCTAAAGAGCGGATTATCGACGAGGTAAATGACATTGCCAAGTCCCTTTTGCTCTACCCCAATCGTTAGACTGTTCTCCAGGCGTGGATTGATGCGCGCACCGGCGAACCCCTGAATGGGTTTGGCTTTACCCTTGATCACCCCAACATTCCACCCGTACTCGAGGTAGCCAAATCGAAGTTCGTTGGTCTTAAGAGAGTAGTACGCTTCACCCAGGCCAAACGACAGTGGATGCGTACGATCGAGCGATACCTTATAGATCGCGCCCGATATCGCCTCCGACACCTGCCTGCGTTCAACGTCGCCATAAAGATCGAGCGCACCCTTTTCGCGCGCCTCGCTTTGTTTCTTTTCGGCGTCGGTCTTTTCGGTTTCCTTCAGATAGTTCTTAAGCGCGAAGTTTTTCTTTTCGGCAAATGCATTTAACGCATTGGCAATTACTATGAGTCGACCTCCCCCCGTTACCCAGTTAGACACTTGCTCGAGCGTTGCCTCATCGAACAGGCGATAATTTCCTTCAGGAACGACCAGTATATCGAACGTCTTCAGATCAACTGATTTAAAGTAGTCTGTGCCGATTTGCGTAATCGGGTAATGGATCTGTTGTTCAAAGAAATGCCAGATCTCACCGGCCGAGAGGGAATACGTCTGCTCCCCGATGAGGACCGCCACTTTCGGTGCTTTCACAAATTTTACTTCCGACGATCCGAAGTCGTAACCCTTGTCGACGAACCCTGTGGTGGTCGTGTTGATCTTTCTTCCGGCATCATTGGCGAGCCGCTTCACGGTGGCGTCAAAATCTGCGACGCCTTCGTTATTGCGGCGAGTAACAATAAGGGTACCCGCATCGTATGAGGTGCCCCCTATGGTAAAGGGTTTTGCCGCTGCACGCACCTTGATATCGGCTTTCATCAGCGTGCTCAGAAACGCCACGTCATTTATGCTTTGGTAGCCAAACAGATAGGCGTAGGGCTTGGCGGCTGTCTGGCTATTGTCCACCGCTTTCGCAATAAATGGTTTGGCCGGGTTGATGCGCTCAGGAAGTGCAAAGGCTTTAAGGCTGTAACCATACATTAAGTTCCACGCCGTGATATCGTAGGTGAGGGAGTCCGATAACCTCGACTGCGGCTCAAAAACGGTAGTGATAAATCGCGATTTGGGCTGATACACGTTTACCACCAGGTCCTCCGTTGTTACCGTGACATTCGTCGTCGTCTGCGTCTGATAGTCAAATCCGCGGCTGGTCTTCCCAACCTGAGGATGGCCAAACCGGATCGCGTGTGACGTCATCCATTGAGCAATGGTTGCGAGCTTGTCGGGATTGTTGTCAGCTTTGATCACATACGTCTTGTACATTGCCGTAGGCGAGTTCAAATTCTCTTTGAAATACTTTTCAAATTCGTCTACGACGCGTACGGCATTTTGCGCGGTGACTTCGATAGTAGAAAGGCCCGTGGTGTGATGGTGCATGAGGCGATCCTTAAGGGTAAGCGGGTCGCCTTCTTCGGTGGTGATGCTGAGACCTGCGTAACCGCTGCCGGCCTGCTCATAGGTCATGCCGATGGCGCCGCTATAGGTTGGGTAGGTATCGCCATAGCTGGGATAATAAAGGTCGAAGACTTCTCTTGTGAAGTACAGCCATCCATGCTCGTCGAAGTACTTCGCGTTATTTCTTCCAATCATCTTCTGGAATTCGCGTTGCCAGGTAGAGATAACGTCGTGATAGGGCTCTGCTGCGGGGGCGAAATAATAGGGACTGTTGGGACCCTGCTCGTGAAAATCAACATGCACTTGCGGCATCCATTGATTGTAGATCTTCAGCCGTTGCTGTGATTCAATTTGCGTTTGCCAGGCCCAGTCGCGATTGAGGTCGAACATGTAGTGATTGGATCGGCCTCCCGGCCAGGGTTCGCGATGCTCTTTGGCAACACCCGATGAATTGGGTGACGCGCTGCCATATTGATTGTAAAAGTTCGCATATCGGTCGCGTCCATCAGGGTTGATACAGGGATCCATTATGACGACAACCTGCTTCAACCACTCTTGCGTTTTTGCGTTCGCAGGATTCGCGAGTTCATACAGCGTCAACATAGAGGCCTCCAGTGAGCTGGCTTCATTGCCGTGTACGTTGTAGCTAAGCCAGACGATCGGTTTCTTGTCGGCCGATGGGGTGCCGTCCGTCATGCTGGCGCGTCGTAAATTATTCAGTCTGATCTCCTCGCGGTTATTGAAATTCTCAGGCGATGAGATGATGGTATAAATAAGTGGCCGTCCTTCATAGGTCTGGCCGTATTGAATAACTTCTACGTTTGGCAGCGCATCGGCCACGTAACGGAAATATTCCACAACGCGGTGGTGACGGGTGAATTTATCGCCGAGCTCATAGCCAAGAAATTTCGCCGGGCTTTGGAGTTCCTGGCCGAAAAGGAGGGTAGCTGAATGTAGAGCAGTGATGCAGAGTAGCGTCGCGCGCATAGTGGTTCAGGTGTTTGTTCGTAAGATGATAAAAAGTGGCGGGAGTTGCCAGTGAATAAGGCAGCAGCAATTGTTTTATCCTGAACAGTGGTCGCCGAAATCAGACACAGATTTGTCTAAAATCGTTATCTTTCATTAATCACCAACATTAAATCAGATTATGGAAAACCAAACTCAGGCGCAAGTTATGTCCACCAAGGACTGGATGATTACACTCCTCATCTCATTCATCCCCCTGGTAGGATTCGTTATGCTATTTGTATGGGCCTTTGGATCAGGAGAGAATCCAAACAAGGCGAACTGGGCCAAGGCGGCCCTTATCTGGGCGGCGATCTGGTGTGTGTTGCTTATTCTGTTCTATGGTTCGATAGCGGCACTCTTCCTGTCATCAGGAGGCGGTAGTTTCGACGCGTAGTTATTTGTTGGTAGCGCGCTCCGGCGCGCTGCTACTTGCAACTTTTCTTCATGGCTGTTCTTGCCTCAGCTGAGCCAAGTTCCTCGGCGCGTTTCAAATCGAGGCAGGCATCGTAGTTGTTATTCATCTGCAGTTTGACAAGGGCGCGCTGGTAGTAAGTCTCTGCATCGCTTGGATACAATTCAATCGAAGCGGTATAATCCTCGACGGCCCCGGCGAAATCGCCTTTTTCAGTTTTGCTGAGTGCGCGATTGTCAAAATAGACAGGGTTGGTTTCGTCGATTGAAATTGCTTTCGTGTAATCAGCAATGGCACCGTCGTGATCAGCGAGATTGTATTTTGTAACACCTCGCAGGTTCAGCGTTTCAGGCTCTTCCGGATTCAGTTCAACGGCCTTGTTGTAATCGTCCAGAGCCTCCTTGAAGTTCTCTTTTGCGCCCCGCGCTAAGGCGCGATTCTCATACGTCTGGGCATTTTTAGCATCGAGTTTCAGCGATTCGTTGTAATCGGCAATGGCCTGGTCCATGTTTCCAGTATTGTAGTAAGCAACCCCCCGATAATTGAATAGGTCGGGATCCTTTGCGTCCAATTGTATGGCCTTCGTGTAATCGTCGATGGCACTGATAAACTCGCCGAGTTCGGCTTTTGCCACGCCCCGGTTAAAGTACTTGTCAGCATCCGGAGGACCTAACTCGAGGGCCTTGGAAAAATCGAAATAGGCCCCCTGCAAATCCTCGATGTTATACTTGGCGAGTCCACGGTTGGTGTAGGCGGCCGTGTACTTCGCATCAAATCGAATAGCCTTGTCGAAGTCGGCCACGGCACCGTCATCGTCGCCAAGAGCCATTTTGGCTTCGCCCCGGAAATTGAGCGCCTCCGAAAGCGTAGAGTCTGCCTCCAAGGCGAAATTGAAGTCACCGATCGCACCATAGAAGTCATTGAGACCCGCCTTCGCCTGACCTCTCAGTATCAGCGCTGCCTTGTTTTTCGGGTTCGCCTCTATTAGCGTTGTAAGCGCTGCTTTGGCGCCTGCGAAATCGCTGGCTTGAAACTTCTTTCGCGCGGCTTCGAGTTGAACGTCTTGTGCACTGACACAAAAGGATACCAGCGCAAGAAGAAAAAATAGCAGACTTCTTTTCATGTATAAACGGGCTCCTTGTCAAATACAGGGCAGGGCCATCCACTGCAAGGTATGAATAAAATGAACCTTCGGGCAAGGTTCGGCCGACGGCCTAACGGACACGTCGATTGAACAATCTATACCGTGTTTGGCCCGCCTGGAAAAAATTACGTCTACATTATTACAATCGATGTATCTTAAAGCACATTTTGCCTACGTATGAGAATCCTTTTTTTGGCAACAATTGCCTCCCTTATGGTTCATACTGCCTGCGCGCAGGAGAAGCCCCTGGATATGAAAATGGACTTCGAGGACTACGACCCACCGTCATCCCTTGTCGTACCGGAGCACAAGCTTACCCGGGCGAAGTTTCCTTTCATTGATGTACACAATCACCAATGGAGCATGGCGGCGCCGGACCTCGCCAACCTGATACAAGATATGGACAAACTGAACATGGCCGTAATGGTCAACCTCAGTGGTCGTGGTCGCGGAAGTGGAGAACAACTCGCCAACTCTCTTGCAAGCGTCAAACAGAATTACCCGAAGCGCTTCATCGTATTCACCAACATTGAGTTCGCTGCCATCGATGATCCGCAGTGGACTGAAAGAACGGTGAAACAATTGGAGGAGGATGTAAAGCGTGGTGCAAACGGGCTTAAGATTTATAAGAACCTCGGCATGACGGTAAAAGACGCGCAGGGTAACCGCGTTCACGTGGATGATCCGCGAATCGATGCTGTGTGGGCCAAGTGCGGTGAGCTGGGTATTCCCGTGTTGATCCATTCGGCGGATCCTAAACAATTTTGGCAACCCATCGACAATCAAAATGAGCGATGGCTGGAACTGAAGCTTCACCCGGGAAGACGGCACGATACCGATCCCGTAAAGTGGGAGACGATTCTTGAAGAGCAACACAACATGTTCAGAAAGCATCCGAAGACCAGGTTCATCAATGCTCACCTGGGCTGGTATGGAAGCGATCTGGCCAAACTCGGTAAGCTGATGGACGAACTGCCAAACATGTACACAGAGATTGGCGCGGTGATCGCCGAGTTAGGAAGGCAACCGCGCGCGGCCAAAGCGTTTCTTACAAAGTATCAGGATCGTGTGATGTTCGGAAAAGACTCGTGGGTGGTGGATGAGTATTCGACCTATTTCCGAGTGCTTGAATCGACAGATGAATACTTTCCCTACCATAAGCGCTACCACGCTTTCTGGCGGATGTATGGTCTGGAACTTTCAGACGATGTGCTCAAGAAGATCTATTATAAAAATGCGCTGAAGGTGATTCCGCACATTGATGCGAGCCAATTCCCGCGATAAATAGCGGAGAAGAGAATGGATAGCGAAGGGCGCAAAGTATTTTTACCGCAAAGCCGCCAAGATGCCAAGTTCCGCAGAGTATTCGCAGTTGGCGAACAGGTGAATTTCGCTTTGGTGTAATAATGGTTTCTTGATACCGGATACTTAGAACGGAAGCGCAGCCAAATTAATAATGTGCCGAAGGCACCTCTGCGGAACTTTGCATCTTGGCGGCTTTGCGATAAAAATACTTTGCTTGCTTTGCTATCTCTTCATTTCCACCATACGCCCAGCATCCACTTCCAAGACTACTCTTCCGTTGCTCCATGGATGCCGCCGAAGCGAAAACCGAGGCCCGTTGAAAATTGCACGGGCCGATATTGATAAAACACGTCGGAAGCGACGGGCACAGAGAATCCCAGCTGAAAACCCAGGAAGAACCGGTTGTTGATTAAGTTCACGCGACCAAGCACAGCGGGCTCGAAAAATACTTTCGGGTGTTCATCAATGACGAATGTAGAAGCATTAGTCTCAAAATCCTTGAAGTCTACTATGGATATGCGGGGAACAAAGGATAGGTGAAAGAGTTTCTTGTTCATCCCGAAAGCCGGTTGAATGAATATGCGGTCGTAACTGCCTGTCGCCCTCACGTCTTGATCGCCCCACCAGATGTAGTTGTCGTAGCTGGCACCCTCACCGCGCCCATAGCCGGCAAAAATTTCGTAGCACCAGGCCCCGTTATTCTCAAAATAGCCAAGACCTCCTTCAAAGAAATTATGATAGTGATAATCGTCGTTACTGGGATTTGATGAATACTGACTGGAGTTGCGATCCTCATAACTGTAGTTAGCCATCAGACCGATGTGGTTGGTTACGGCCACAGCACCCTGCACATCGAGGCCGTTACCGAACCCGACGGACCCTTGTACTTCGCCAGCCTTTCGCAACAACGGCGAATTCCTGGCGTTGGGCACGTACACAGAGGAACAGCCCATCATCACAAAAATCAACCATATCCAGTTCTTCATATGCGTAAAGACTTCTGTATGTAAATTTACAGAAAAGAATAACGATGACATTAGATCCAGAGTCGATTAATCGCCTGATCGCCGAC
Source organism: Chryseolinea sp. (assembly GCA_035489615.1). Taxonomy (GTDB): domain Bacteria; phylum Bacteroidota; class Bacteroidia; order Cytophagales; family Cyclobacteriaceae; genus Chryseolinea. The sequence continues at coordinate 10,053 of DATHKA010000112.1, read as the reverse complement.
AGACGGTCAGTTTATCAAGCCCAATATTCAGGGGAACGGGTAGATGACAGTATTGTGAAGCAAATGCTGGAGAATGCAAATTGGGCGCCTACCCACAAACTCACCGAACCATGGCGATTCACGGTCTTTAACGGCGACGGCATAGCTAAGCTAGCTGAGTTTCAATCTTCGTTGTACAGGCGTGTGGCAACTGCTAACGGAGCGTATAAAGAGGATAGTTTTCAAAAATTGTTGGTAAAGCCTGCGCTGTCGTCACATATCATTGCCGTTGGAATGGTTCGTGATCCGCGCAAATCATTACCCGAAATTGAAGAGATTGGCGCAGTCTTTTGTGCTGTTCAGAATATGTACCTCACCGCCTGCGCATATGGGGTGGGTTGTTATCTCAGTACAGGCGGCATCACCTTTTATGAAGAAGCAAAACCGTTCTTTGGTTTGGGCGTTGACGACAAACTGCTGGGGTTCATGCATGTGGGTATGCCGAAAGGCGCGTTGCCGCCAGGAAAGCGGACGCCAGTCGATCAAAAAGTGAAATGGGTGGCGTGATCGTAGCTGGAACAAGCTGCCATTTATCTACCCGCTCATCCAAATAACTGCGATAATGTACGCAGCCCGCACGGACGGAAGGCGAGGGCCTGAATTTTGCTACCTTTCTTTACAAATCGACAAATAATGAAAACAGTACTCCTGGTTTTATTTGCGAGCCTTGCGATAACGTCGCATGCTCAGGTAGTTGGAAAGATGTTTCCGGGTATGGAAGCGGAGTCGGTAGAGGACAAGAAGGTGATGCTCCCGGATGCCGCCAAAGGAAAGTTCACGCTAGTCGGACTAGCGTATTCGAAGAAATCAGAGGATGAACTTAACTCCTGGTTTCAACCTGTATTCGAGAAGTTCATACAAAAGACCAGCGGTGTGCTTTCTGGTTTCAGCTACGATGTGAACGTGTACTTCGTTCCTATGTTTACGGGTGTGAACGCCGCGGCTACCGGCACGGCAAAGAGAAAGGCCATTAAGAATATTGATCCACAGCTTCTGCCCTATGTGCTCTTTTACAAGGGTGAACTGAAGCCATACAAGGAGGCACTGGATTTTGAGAAGAAAGACATCCCTTACTTTTTCGTGCTTGATGAAACGGGCAAGATCGTGTTTGCGACATCCGGGAAATACACTCCCGCGAAGATGTCGCAGATTGAAGATGTGATAGAATAACTTCCGAGAACAGGTTGACGTTGATATGAGCAAATCGGAAGAATTCCTGCTCCTGAAATAGTTATGTTTAATTAGTGGTGAATAGCGACTATCTTAAAGCGATATTTTGGGTATGCACGTATTCGCCCTGTTGTCGCTCGCACTCGCTCCTGGAATCGCCATTGCCCTTTACGTCTATTTGCACGACCGGCATGAGCGTGAACCCCTGTGGCTGCTTATCCTGAGTTTCATTTATGGTGCATTCAGCACACTGCTAACACTATTGTTTCGTGCACCGTTGACTTTCCTGGTTTCTTACCTGGGCAGAGAAGGCATGCCAGAGTTTGTAAGTGCGTACTTCAAAGTGGCCTTAATCGAAGAGTTCAGCAAGTTTATTCTACTGCGCTTCGTACTATACTACAACCGGCATTTTAATGAATCGTTTGATGGCATCGTATATGCCATCATGGTCGGTATGGGTTTCGCAACAGCGGAAAATCTGGAATATGTGTTCAAATACGGGCTGGCTACAGGCGTGGCGCGTATGTTTACCGCTGTGCCGGCACATGCCGTATTCGCAGTCTTGATGGGGTATTTTCTCGGTAAAGCAAAATTCACACATCGCCACACGACTTTATACAGTCTGCTGGCATTGTTCTCGGCAGCTATCTTCCACGGTTCGTACGACTATTTCTGGTACATCTCTTTCATTCCCGGGATTTGGATCGGCGCCGTTGTCTCCCTTGCGCTCACGATTATTCTGGGACGCAAAGCCATGCACATCCACGATCAGTCGGCGATATTCATCGACAATGAAAATAAGAAAGCAGGTTAAGCCCGTTTACCACGCCTGCCGCATGTAGCTACCCATACCCTGTTAACAAGGCATTTGGCCACGATCGCGGAGTGATTGGTTGTGATCAGTTCACACGTAAAACTTCCTCAATATCTTTCAGCAGGTTCACGTGTTCCTCAACCTCGTACTTGTTTGATTTGACGATTTGTATCCGCAAGGCGCGTAAGCCACTCACGCCCGGAAGTTCTTCCAGTTCGACATCTTCGAAGGTGGGCAGTATGAGATTCCGGCCGGCGAGATACTGGAAGTAGCGCTTGTATTCGTCCGCCACCTTCGATGTGTAATACACGATGGCAATCTTTCCTGGTTGTGTGAGCCGTTCGCCAGTACTTTTGATGTTGGCCTTGTCGATACGCTTCTTGACAATTTCATAACGTATATCATAGGCGCCATCAACGTCAAAACGCTTTTCGTCGGGACGAAACCTTACGGAGATGGGTTGGTCGTGGACCAGAATGAGTTGCGTAATATCCAACGCATTCTTCAGGGTTGGCTTGAGGGCGTCCATTCGATGATCAATCTCAATCATGGTCATTAGCTGCCACAAGTGAAAATTCTTGAGGTAGAACGCATCAAACTTTTTCTCCTTTACCAGCGAATTGCCGACGTACAAGGTAAACTCGACGCCATCCGTTCTGAACTTTTCGAAGTAATGCGGGAACATCTCCTGGGCACGTCCTTCTGCTTCGTCGAGGTACTCACCAATCATGTTGTTGATCTTTCCAAGGCTGTCCTCGAAAGTCTTTCGGCGTTGATACACGACGCCGTAAACCGGATCGAGAGCTGCCTGATAATCGGCCATGTGTTGAGCGAGCGCGGGTTCGCCCTGGAAGTGCTCAAGCAGGGGTGCAATCTCGAACTTGAGAAACTCCAGCACATTATTTTCGTCGCCGGAGGCCAGTCCCCGGCTGAGTTTACGCATCTGTTCATCGCCTTTGGAAATCACCTCTTCCACCACGGGCAACTTCTTCAACGAATGCACCTTCAGCAACAGGTCTTTGGCAAACCGAAGGTTATCGAGAAGATCCTGCTGAATCGCATGATTACGCTCCGAAGACGAATTCCTGACATCCGATAATCCGAACAACGGATATACGTCCTTAAATACGATCTCTTCCAACGCCGTCTTTTCGTCCAGCCTACGGCGGTTCATCAGATTCATACCGGCCTCCAGGAAACGCCAGGTTACGCTGGGATGAATGGCTGTGCACTCTTCCTGTATGAGGGCCCGCACTTCTGTATACATCTCTTCCTTCACGCGCTTAACCGCCGCTGTAAACATAGGAAGCACGTGTTCGACACGATACGCATTGGTAGGATTAATTGCGCCTGGCGACCCCGTTGCAAGCTCCAATACGCCAATCGTGATATTGTCGTCCACAAGAGGTGCTAAGAGCAGGTTCTTGATCCCACTGTCGAGTAATGCCTGTTCTACTTTTGCCGGATTCTGGTATTCGCCCAGGTTCTCGATGTTTATCGTTCGCTTGTCTAACCAGCTGCGTTCATAAATGGACCCGCCGTAGTCATTGCACAGCACGCAGCCCCCGGTACCTTCGGCCAGGCTCTTCCAGTTTTGTCCCTCTTCGCCACTGAGCACAAGGTTGTTGGTTGGATCCAGAAAGCCAAGCCCCAGCCGCAGGCCAGGAACTTCGAATAAGGACCGCAGCTTCTGCTGGATACTGGAGAAAGTTTCCTTTCTGATCACGGCATTTTTCTCCAGAAGGTCGTACTTGATGGAGGACAACATTTCTTGCTCGGTCACGTCGATCAATTGGGTAACCATAAAGCCCCTGAACTCGAAGTCTTCGGGCCGTATGTATTGCATCCAGAGATCGAGATCATAAATTTTCTCCAGCAAGAAGTTGATCACATTTTTCTCGATCGGCTTGGGTGGGACCCGCGTTATAATTTCGCAGAAACGACCGTTTATCGCTACTTTGAATACCTTGTCGAGTCCTGTTTTCTTGTCGTGAATCGTGAAGAGGATCGGCTTTTCGAAGTTCATGTTCACACCATAAACCTTTTGCAGGATCATGATGCAGGCTTTGGCAGTCTTGCCAAGCTCCATGTGGTTGTCGGGGAAGTTGGTGGTGACCGTCTCATCAAACAAGGCCGTGTTGAGCGTTGCCTGAAAGGCAGAAGTTTCGAAGAATGGTAGAAATTGAAAAGGAAGCATCGCTGCCATCCGTTCCGTGTCGCGTGCCGCCTTCGGTATAACAGCACCCATCAGGTGTTGCAGCAGGTCATGATGCTTCTTTAATATCGACAGGTCGGTGATAGGCTCCCTCAATTCGGGTGCATTCTTGAGTCGTTCCTGCAGTTCAACAGCGCCAACCACGACCTCTCCGTTTTTTATGGCCTCTTCCCAGTAGTCAATCAACAGTTTCAGGCTGAGAACTGACTTAAAGGGGAACTTCTTCGTAGAAATCAATTCCATGGGACCAGCGTTTAGTTGTGTTAATAACGATTTTGGAAATTATTCGGTTTCTTTTCAGGAAGACGCAACTGGTGTAAATTTAGTGTCACAATCTTCAAGACATTAGGAAACTGCGATCGCGGCGTGCTATTGCACGTTTACTATTGGAAACTGCAGAGGAAAACCCTAAGGTCTGGGTACCGTTTTATCAGAAAATCGCGGCAACCACATGGGAGGGGTTCAGCAATTCCAACCTTAGTCAGAGGAAATGTGTCTATGAAAGAACGAAATCGAAGTATGAAGATGTGCGGAAAGCTGGGTTTTGTTGCAATGCTGGTGGTTGGTTTGGTGAGCTGTGATCTGTCAGCAGACGAGGGTGGTATTCTAGTCTTTACGCACACCTTCGATTTCAGTCGGGAGATGGGAGATTGGGAGGTCGATTTCAGCGACTTTCCGGCAAATCCGGCTGATTCAACCGATTACGAACTCGAATCGGCCTACACGGACAGGCCCGCCAACCTTGGCGCTAACCTGAAGTCGATCATGATTTCGGGCAACAATCATAGCGATGACCTCTTCATGTTCATGAAGCGAAAGATCACGGGTCTCTCGCCGAACACCGATTATGCCATTGTATTTGACGTGGAACTGGCATCGAACGCTCCAAAGGGTGCTGCGGGCATAGGAGGCGCACCCGGGGAAAGCGTCTTTTTAAAGGCGGGCGCCATAGGAATGGAGCCCAAAGCAGTAATCGACAAGAACCAGCACGTTCTCAATGTAGATAAGGGAAATCAGGCGACTCCGGGAGAATCGACGGTCATGCTGGGAGATATCGCCGTAACTCCGTACGCGGAAGCCTATGCGCTTATTACGCGTACGAACTCAGGAAGTCAGTCACCGTTTGTTGCGCGCACGAATAGCAAAGGCGAACTGTGGCTAATTGTAGGAACGGACTCGGGCTTCGAAGGCGTAACCACGGTATACTACACGCGTGTGAACGTAATCTTCAGCACCGCTAATTGACGGCCGCAACGGCCCCGTTCCGAAGGTATTCCGATTCCTTTCGTTTCATCTCCTCGTTGGTAGCGGCAAGCTCTTCCATGTTCTGACGCATTTCCTCCTCCTGCGCGTGCAGCGTTTCGGTTTGTTCCTGCATCTGACCCAGCAAGGTCTTCATCTTTTGAGTAGACCGTACAGACGACAAGGCGGCGGCCATGTACTCCGTTGCCTTAAAGAGGAAGGAACGTTGATGTTCGGGCCACTCTGAGAAGCCTGCGATTTCGACGACTCCTTCCGCTTGCTCGTTGTATTGCATGGGAACGATAAGCAGGCAGGATGGAGTGGCCTCGCCTAGCCCGGAGGTTATGTGCGTGTAGCCATTGGGTACCGCCTTTAGCATAGTGGGAACCCGCTCCAGGAACGACTGTCCAACAATGCCTTGTCCAAGCCCGACACGCTTCTCCACAAATTTTTTCTTGTCAAAAGCGTAACAAGCGACCAATTGCAGGAACTGCGCATCATCTTCTTCCTGTAGCAGAAATACCGCAGCTTGCTGTGCGTTCATGTACTTGGCAATAAATCGAATCGATTGCTCACTGAGCGTTGCTGCATCGTCTTGATGATTGCGGATTATTTCCGTGAACTTAGCCAGACCTTCCGTTACCCAGATGCGATTCTCGTCATCTTCCTTGATGCGCCGCATTTGATCGCGCATGTTGATTAGCGTTCCGGACAGACTTTCCTTATTAAGCTTTGCGTTATCCGTGGTCATCCCGGGCCACGCGGCATCAAATTCTCCATTGGTGACCTTCTTGATAAAGGCTGCGGCCTGTTTCAGGTTCTCGATCGAAATATTCATGATCTTTAAATGGTCCTCTTCGACTTTACCACCGGGATCAAAGACGTATTTGCGATTGTTGGATTCGAGGTCGAGCAGCAGCCCGCGCGTTGCATGGGCTTGTTTTCGGATTCGGTAAAACACAATGTACAACGACGGCGCTCCGACGAGAATCAGCAGGAGAGCGATCCAGGTATTTCCATTGACAGCAGATTGATAGCGCGTCTTCGCTACGGCCTTGATTTGATTCTCATGCGCCGAAAGGTCAGTCGAAAAACCCGAATACGCCAGCCAAAGTGCCAGACCGCGATCTTCTTCCAGCAACGATGTAAATCGTGACATACTATCCCTATCCACCAAGCCGATCATTTCGCGGCACAGGGCTATGTAATCATTGTTCAGCACAACATACTTCTCCAGTTTTTCAGTCGGAAGGTTCTGGCGCTGCATGAACGTCCTGATTGAGTCGATGTAGCTCCTGTTAACCTTTACGGCCTGAATAAACGGATTCTTCAACCCATCTTTGTGGGTGAGCGCATAGCCCCGGACGCCCAAATCCATGAGGTTAATGCCATTCCACAATTCTTTGGTATTGCGGAGAATTACATCGGCTTCAGCAATGCGGGCGTTTGTGTCTTTCATGACACGTTGATTCCTGAACGCGAAAAAGACAGTCAGTGTAATAATGATCGAAAGCAGCAGGATAGACGCATAGACGGCATTTCCCCGAATAGAAGAAAAAAAAGTGCGCATAAAAAATGTTCGTTAAGGAAGGACTGGGTAATGTAAAATACTTAAAAAAACCGCGCGCAGAAGAGCCGTAATCGTTTGCGGGCGATTAGGGGCGACGAACGGACGCCCCAATCCAACCAATTCAATGCATATCGTGTCTATAGGATTTGACACCACCGTTATGAAAAGGAAAATACTCCTCATAGCCGGCATCATTGTAGCCATCTTCGCCCTGCTGTATACCAGTGCGTTTGGCGTAGCATTGCTCTAATATCGCCAGCTCTTCAGGTCGGCGCCTGTTGGCGCACTTTCGGATATGCGTTTCAGGATCTTCGGCAAGTACATCGTGTTGTATCGCAGTCTGGATAAGTAGTTGGGATTGTCATGATCACCGTTCCAGCAGTGTTCGGCGCGGTCGCCATAATCCACTTCACCCTGGTAAAACGGCTGGGTGGTCTTCTTGAGAAAATCTTCCATCAGGTACACCGCGTTATTCAGGTAATAGTTATCCATGTCGCCGCAATAGATGTGGATTTTCCCGGCAACCTTAGGGCCCAGCGTCGCCCAGTCGCGTTGCAAAATGTAGCGGAGATCATAGTGCTCTTTCCAATATTGTGCTACCGTTGAGTCAACGTCTCCCGTCAGCTTGTCGAATATGCGCTTTGGGTATCCATCGGCTCCTTGAGGCGAATACACGGCCTCCCAGATATCCCACTGGCCGCCCGACCTTGATCTGGTACCCAATGCCAGTTCAAGATGATTGCTCTCTTCCATAGTGGTTTGTAATTGCCCCAGCCAATTTCGAAGTGCGGGCCTTGGCATTTTCCGGAACTGAGATTCGTACCAGTAGGCGTTCTTGTCTTCGTAGATGTTTACCAGGCTATAAGCCCTGAAATCAATCGGGTCGGGGCATGCCGCGAAACACCCGTTGAAGTCATCGGGATAAAACAACTGCGCGGCCAGGGCTTCCCAGCCACCCGTAGACCCACCGTAGGTGAAGCGTGCCCAACCCTCGCCAATGCCGCGGTATTTTTTCTCAATCTCTGGCAACAGCTCCTGCATAATGGCATCGCCATAAGGACCAATATTGGCCGAATTTACGGCGTACGAGTCATCATAATAAGGATTGGCGTGCTGAATCTCGATGATCAGAAAGCGGGGGAAGTTCTTGCTGATCCATTGCTTATAAAAATTGTAGGCCTCCTGCGCTTCTATTTTCTTATAGCCATAAATGCCAAAACGTGTAGAGTAGTCCGTTGTGTCCATGTTCGGATCCGGCGGTGTCTCACTGAAGCCGCCAAAGTCACTGGGAAAATGGCCGTGAAAGACCATGATTGGATACTTCGCTTCAGGATGCGTATCGAAACCCTCGGGCAACAGCACGTGCGCACCTAAATACATAGGTCGTCCCCAAAATTCAGAGAGGAGTTTGCTTTGAACGCGCAGGTGCCTGATGTACTTGGTGTCAACAGGCTCGGTAACGGCTGCGATCTTTTGATCCATCGCAATTTCGGTAACGGAATGCTCGTCGGGATCAAAAGAAATTTTGATGGGCTTGCTGTAAAAGTTGCCAGGTTTGGTCGCCCATTGCTGACCTTCTCCCTGATCAGGAGGAAGTTTCACGTCATGACCTGTTTTAAGATGATAGGTTTCATAACGATTAAGCAGCGCCTGAACATAATAGTCCCCTGCGGGAACATCGCGCAGCGTACGCTTTGGAAATCCAAATGCCGCCTCATCAACAAACATTTTGTCACCTGGCTTGATGCCTTCAACATCGACGCCGAACACCAGCTGTGTTGCAAGACTTCCATCGATCTGAAACCGAGGTTCCGATTTGTCATCGGAGGCCAGCATGAGCAGCAATCGTCCATCCTGTGCCTGTTCGCTCATATCCTTAGTAAAGGTGATGACAAACGTCGGGGAATTGCTTTCAGACTTTTTCTCGCATTGAATGACGACGCTGCAAGCAAGCAGAAGGAGGATGGCCTTTTTCATAGATTCAGGTGTTTTCGAATCTAGCACAATTTCAATTGAAAATTGAAATATAGGCGGGCCAATCTATTTCAGGCATGGACATTGTACATTGACTATCGAAAATTTGCACCACTATGTCGGGATTTTTGCGCTTGGTCAATTTTGCAGCGATTGTGTTGTTGATGTCGTTTTGCACCAGGAACGAGCGAGAGCAAGTGAAAAGTGAGCTTTCAAAGAAAGAACTTCGCGGCACGTCGATTCAGGATACCTTATTCGCCAAAGGAAAGGAACTGGGGGCTCTGAAAAATAAGAAATTGAATGAGGTTTCAGGACTGGCAGCAAGCGTTGCCAATCCAGGAATGCTTTGGACACACAACGACAGCGGCAACGATGCCGAGGTGTACCTGATAGATCTTGAAACGAACATCAAACAGACGTATGTGTTAAAGGGAGTATCCAACCGCGACTGGGAGGAAATTGCTCTGGGGCCCGGACCAGAACCGGGCGCGCAGTACGTGTACGTGGGAGATATCGGAGACAATATGGCTATTCACAAATTCAAATACATTTACCGTTTCAGAGAGCCCGTATACAAATCCGGAACAGACAAAGCGAAGATTGACATCACGGACTTTGAGACGATCGCCTTTTCGCTTTCAGACGAGCGAAGAGATACAGAAGCATTTGTGGTAGATCCGGAAACACGCGATATCTATATCATATCGAAATGGAAAAGTCCCTCTGACCTGTATCGGCTCAAGTATTCCAATTCGACGCACGATACCCTGATCGCTGAGCATATCGGTACCCTTCCGATCTCAACGGTTGTCGCTGCGGACTTTAGCAGGGACGGCACCGAGTTGCTGGTTAAAACCTACAATAGCGTCTTCTATTGGAAGCGATCCGCTAACACGTCTGTACTCACCATGCTACAGAAACCGGGGACTCCACTGCCCTATCGACGCGAGCCGCAGGGAGAAGCGGTCACCTGGTCGACGAACGGGAACGGATTTTACACATTGAGTGAACAGAAGAAAAGGGAGCAGG